>CAYTJA010000438.1:0-12861 GCA_964437835.1 uncultured Spirochaetales bacterium | reverse complement strand
GCGAGCGGCAGATACATGCGGCGCTCGGCCGCGATCTCGCCGCCGACCGGAACCACACTCGAGCTCGGCGCGAGGACCAGGAACGCCGCCGCGAGCGGAAAGCCGAGCCGCGGCGCGCGCCACAGCAGCGCGGCCGTTCCCGCGACGAGCGCCAGCACGGCGACGGCCGCCGGCAGCGCAACCGCGAGCTCGGCCGGCGCCCAGTCTCCGTAGTCGATCGCGAGCGGATGCGGGAACAGCGCGAGGCGGAAGTAGTGCAGCAGTACCGGCGCCTGCGACAGCGCGTAATCGATCGGCCCGATGCCGACCTCGAAGCCCATCTTCGTCGCCGCGTAGTCGGGGCCGCTGGCCATTGCGAGCGCGAGCAGGGCCCAGCTCGCCGCGAGGCCCGCGTAGAGGCGCGGGCGCGCACGCAGCGCCGCGCGCGGCGAGCCCGATCCATACACTGAATCGTGTAGAAGTACGACCAGCGGCGCGACGACCATGACCTCCTTGCTCCCCATGCCGAGAGCGCAACAGGCCACTGCCGCGGCGCTCCAGCGCGGGCTCGCGCCAGCAGTGAGACCGCGCGCGGAGGCGTAGAGCGTCGCGAGCAGGCACAGCGCCATCAGCGATTCGGTGCGCTGCGTGATGTACGCGACGCACTCGGTCACCAGCGGGTGCGCGAGCCAGAGCAGCGCGCTCGCAAACGCGAGCCCGCGCGCCGCGCCTGCGAAGCGCTCGCGTTGGCCCGGCAGCAGGAGCGTGCGCCGCACGACCCCGCAGAGCGCGAGCGCGGCGAGCGCGTGGATCAGCAGGTTGCCCGCGCGAAATCCGGCCGGCTCGAGGCCCGTCAGCGCGTAGTTCAGCGCGAGCGACAGACTCGCCGTCGGTCTCCCCGTGACGGGCGCGAAGGACGGCGCGGAGATCGCCTCGCTGAGCGGCCACAGCCGCCGCAGGTTCGGGTTCTGCACGATCGCGAGGCCGTCGTCCCAGACCCAGGGCGCGTCCAGCGACGGCAGGTACAGCGCGAGGGCCACCGCCACGAGCGCGAGCGGCGCGGCGAGCTCGCCGAGGAGGCGCGCCGCGCGGCTCATCCGACCTCCGCGAGCGCGAGCCGCTCGCCCCAGCGCTGCTCCAGCGCGCGCCGCAGCTCCGGCGCACGCTCGAGACCCGGATCCACCGCGAGTGTGCGTTCGGCGAGCTCGCGCGCGCGCACCAGCGCGCGCGCATCCAGGATCAGATCGGCGAGGCGCAGATCCAGCAGGCGGCCGTGCTGGCGCGCGCCCAGGAACTCGCCCGGGCCTCGGATGCGCAGATCGGCTTCCGCGATCGCGAAGCCGTCGCGCGTCTCGAGCAGCGCCTGCAGGCGCGCCTCGGAGTCGCTGCTGTGCCCGCGCGCGACCAGCACACAGGTCCCCGGCCTGCCCCCGCGTCCGATCCGGCCGCGCAGCTGGTGCAGCTGGGCCAGGCCGAAGCGCTCGGCGTGCTCGACGATCATCAGCGTCGCGTTCGGCACGTCGACGCCGACCTCGATCACCGTCGTCGCGACCAGCACCTGGCTCTCGCCGCGCTCGAAGCGCTGCATCGCCGCCGCGCGCTCCTCGGCCGGCTGGCGGCCGTGCACGAGGTCGATCGCGAGTTCCGGGAACGCGCGTCGGATCCGCTGCGCGCCCTCCTCGGCCGAGCGCAGGTCGATCTTCTCGGATTCCTCGACCAGCGGATACACGACGAAGACCTGCTCTCCGCGCAGGGCCGTCTCCCGCAGCATGCGCGCGACGCGCTGCCCCTCCCCCGCTCGCAACAGCAGCGTCTCCACGGGCTGGCGCCCCGGCGGCAGCTCGTCCAGCACCGAGAGATCGAGATCGCCGTGCAGCGTCAGCGCGAGCGTGCGCGGGATCGGCGTGGCCGTCATCACGAGCGTGTGCGGCAGCGCCGCGGCTTCGCTCTCGCTGGCCTTGCGCTGCAGCGCCGCGCGCTGGCGCACCCCGAAGCGGTGCTGTTCATCGGTCACGACCAGCGCCAGGTGCCGGAATGCGACCGCCTCCTGCACCAGCGCGTGCGTGCCGACGACGAGATCGATCTGACCCGCTGCCACCGCCGCGCGCAGCGCCTGCGCCTCCGCCCGCGGCAGCGACGCGGTGAGCAGGCCGAGGCGCAATCGCTCCGCCGGCACTGCTAGCTCCGAGAGCCGCTGCAGCGTGCGCGCGTGCTGCTCGGCCAGCAGCTCCGTCGGCGCCATCAGCGCGGTCTGCGCACCGGCGCCGGCCACTGCGACGGCCGCGAGATAGGCGACCGCGGTCTTGCCGCTGCCGACGTCACCCTCGAGCAGGCGGTTCATCGGGCGCGCGCTCTCGAGATCCGCGCAGATCTCGGCGAGCGCGCGCTGCTGCGCGCGCGTCAGGTGGAAGGGCAGGTTGCCGGCCGCGCCGCGCGCGCGCGCGGCCGCGCCGGGCAGTGCGCGGCCCGCCCCGCCGCGGCTCCCGCGCCTCAGCAACAGGCCGAGTTCGAGCAGATACAGCTCTTCCAATACCAGGCGCTGCCGCGCCGGGTGCTCGCGGCGGCGCAGCGCCTCGAGATCGCAGTCCGCGGGCGGCGTGTGCAGCGCGCGCAGCGCCTCCGCCGGCGCCGGCAGCGCGACGGCAGCGCGCTTCTCGACCGGCAGCCACGCGGGCACGAGATCCGCGCCGCGCGCGAGCGCACGCCCGATCGCCTCGCGCAGGAAGCGCGGATTCAGACCTTCGGGCGTCGCATAGTCCGGAACGATCGCGCGCGGCGGCGCCGCGCGCGGAGCGGGCTCAACCACGCCGGCCGCCGCCCCGCCGCTCGCGGTGCTGGCCGCGTCCGCGCCGAGAAACTCGAGCTCCGGGTGCACGAGCTCCTTGTCGAAGCGGTAACGCGTGACGTCGCCGGTCACGAGCCAGCGGGTGCCCGGCTCGAGCTTCGGCCCGATCGATTCACCTCCGCGAAACCACTTGAGCGTCACGCTGCCGGTCTCGTCGGCCACGACCGCCTGCAATACGCGCGCGCCGGCACGGCGACCGCGCAGCGGGCGGCCGCTGAAGCCGGTGCTCTCCACGCGCGCCTCGAAAGTCGCGCGACGTCCGACCTCGAGCGCCGCGATGCACGCGAGCTGGCGCCGATCGTCGTAGCGGTTCGGCAGGTGGAACAGCAGATCGCCGAGCGTCGCGAGCCCGCGTTCGGCCAGGCGCTTCGCGCGCTTCGGGCCGACGCCCGGAAGCGCGGTCAGCGGCGCTGCCAGCGCCTGCTCCGACCAGCCCGGCTCCGCGAAGCCGCGCAGCAGCGCGAGCGAGCGCGTGGCGGCCTCGCGGCGCTCGGCCTCGGACGCCGCGCTCGCAAACTCCGCAGCTGCCTTCCGGACCGCCTCGCGTGCTTCGGCCGGAATCGCAAGCTCGGCCACCCGCTCCGCCGCGGTCGAGACTGCGCGCGCGAGATTTCGCGCGCGCGCCAGCGCCGCGTCATCGCTGCGCTGCGCGAACTCGAGCGGCGGCAGCAGCGCCGCGAGCGCGCTGCGGAAAGGGCTCGGCTGCATGCGGCCGCGAAGGGTACGGCACCTGGGTGTCCGCTTCGCCCGGAGCCCCGGCGCGTGCGTCCGAGCGCCACTGCCTCGGAATCTGGGACCCGGGAACCGGATACAGTGGGCTCCGAACCCTCACCCGGAGCAGCCCGTGCTTCTCTTCTTCGACACCGAGACGACGGGCCTTCCGCGCAACTGGAAGGCCCCGGAGAGCGAGCTCTCGAACTGGCCGCGCCTGGTGCAGCTCGGCTGGGTCGTCTGCGCTGCGAGCGGCGAGCTGCTCTCCGAGGCCAGCCGGCTGGTGAAGCCGCAGGGCTTCGCGATCCCCGAGCAGGCAACGCGTGTCCACGGAATCACGACGCAGCGCGCGCTCTCCGAAGGCGTCCCGCTCGCGGACGCGCTCCGCGAGCTCTCGGGCGCGGCCGCAGGCTGCTCGCTCGCGGTCGCCCACAATCTCTCCTTCGACGAGCACGTGCTAGGCGCGGAGTACCTCCGCAGCCAACTCCCCAACCCGCTGAAGCCGCTGGAACGCATCTGCACGATGCTGGCGAGCACCGACTTGTGCCGCATCCCGGGCAACTACGGCTACAAGTGGCCCACGCTCGCAGAGCTGCACCGGCATCTCTTCGATCAGGCACCCGGTGAGGCCCACGATGCCGCGGCCGATGCGCGCAGCTGCGCGCGCTGCTTCTTCGAGCTGCGCCGCCGCAACCAGATCTAGCTTCCCGCGCTCGATGGCCACCCTACCCCGCGTGGATGTCCTGCAGCGCGCGCACGCCGATCGATTCGGCCTGCAGCGCGAGGATTGCGCCGAGCGCTGGAGTGTTGCCTTGGCATGAGTAGCTACGAGGGGCTACCTTTGAGGCATGAAGGCTGTGGCAGTCAAGGAGCTCAAGAATCGCCTCAGCAGCTATCTGCGGGAGGTGAAGAATGGGGAGGTCGTGCTCGTGACCGACCGCGGCCAGGTGATTGCCGAGCTGCGTCGGCCGAGCATGGGCGCTGCTCTCAGCGCCTACGACCAGGTCCTCGAACGACTCTGCGCGGAAGGGGTCCTCGTAGTGGGGCTTCCGCAGGATGCCCGCGCCTACCGTCCCTCGCCGCTCGGCAATGCTGTCGAGAGTAGCGAGCTGCTCGCCGCGGAACGTGGGGACCGGTGACGGTCTACGCAGAAACGAGCGCGGTGCTGCGGTGGCTGTTCGCCGAGCAGGGCGGTGAAGCGCTACGCGTCACGATGTCGGAGGCAGAGAAGGTCACAGCATCGCGCCTGACCTTGATCGAAACGCGCCGGGTCGTGCGCCGTGCCGAGCGCGCTGGACGCATCACGGGGGCAGAGAGCGCCGACGTGCTGGCCGTCTTTGCCCAGGCGGCTTCCACGTGGGCAGTGCTCGAGATCACCGAGGAGATCGCACGGCGAGCCGAAGATGGCTTCCCGGCCGAGCCCGTGCGCACGCTCGATGCCATTCACCTGGCGAGTGCGCTCTTTCTCCGCCAGTCGTTCCCCGATCTCGTCATCCTCAGCGCCGATGAGCGGGTGTCCGCCAATGCGACACTCCTCGGCTTCCACCCCATAGCCCAGCCGACATGAGGCGCTCAGGATTACGCAAACGTCTCATCCAGCATTCTTGAACCAGCCGGGCGTCGTGGCCACAGCACCCCGGCGGCACTCCCGGCAGAACCCGCTCGAACCGGCGCAAGGCTGCACGCTACAGGCACCGTGCTGCACGCGGTCGAGGTCCCGCCCGTCGCCGACAGCACATTCTTCGCGGCCATGGTCGTGTACGAGGGTCTGCCAGAGGATCTCGAGCGCCACATCGACGCCCTGCCCCGATCCACCACTTCAGCACGAGAATCCTTGGAGACCGGCCGCTGTAGCCCCGCGCATCGACGGCCACACACCCGGGCCTTGCGCTTCCGTATATACAGTCGCATATTTTTCTGGTGCGCTTCGGCTGGGACCCTCGCAAGAGCGTCCGGAATCTGCGCGAGCGAGGCTTCGACTTCTAGTTCGCGACGCTCATCTTCGAAGGTCCCACGCTGGAACGCGTCGACTCGCGCCGAGACTACGGAGAGCGCCGCACGATCGCGGTTGGCCTCGCACAAGGGGTCTTTCTCAGCGTCGTCTACACCGACCGGACCGAGGCCGGCGGCGAGTCGAATCGGCGGATCATCTCGGCCCGGCAGAGCAACGCACATGAGCGCAAAGCGTACTTCGAAGCCCTCGACCAGGACTGAGCGCCCGATCCGGGGCCGCGCCCAGCTCGCGCGACTTCGCCGAACCAGCGAGAAGACGATCGCCCGCAGCTCGCCGCCGGAGCTTCGGGATCTCCCCGCCGACTTCTGGGACGACGCCAGCCTCGTCCACCCGATCCCCAAGCAACCGATCTCGCTGCGCGTCGACGTCGACGTGCTCGAGTGGTTCAAAACACAGGGCCCGCGCTACCAGTCGAGGATCAACGCAGTCCTGCGCGCGTACATGAAGGCGGTGAAAGTCGACGGCGCCAAGAAAGGCGCTGCCTGAGCCGCTGTTGCGAGGAGCCCACCGCTCGGGCCAGCGCTCCCCACCTCACCCGCGCCGCACCACGTCACTGTGCCGATCAGCACCAGGAGCGCCGCACGCTCCCGGATCCGCATTCGCCCGCCCCTACCCCGCGTGGATGTCCTGCAGCGCGCGCACGCCGATCGACTCGGCTTGGAGTGCCAGGATTGCGCCGACGGCCGCGCGCGCGCCGGCGGCGGTCGTGAAGTAGGGGACGCTGCGCAAGAGCGCCGTGCGGCGCAGCGCGGCGGAGTCGCGCACGGAGTCGGGGTCTTGTCCGACGGTGTTGATCACGAGCGCGACCTCGCCGCGCTCGATGCGCTGCACCACGTCGCCCTCGCCCTGCCCGAGCTTCGCGACCGCCTCGACCTCGATCCCGAGCTCGGCGAGATCGCGCGCGGTGCCGGGCGTCGCCAGCACCTTGAAGCCCGCGCGCGCGAGGCGACCGACCGCGCCTCCGACGCGCGCGCGGTCCTCGCGGCGCACCGAGACCAGCACGTTGCCGCTCGTCGGCAGCGAGTTTCCGGCCTGGATCTGCGCCTTCGCGTAGGCGCGGCCGAAGTCGGAGTCGATGCCCATGACCTCGCCGGTGCTCTTCATCTCGGGGCCGAGCAGCGTGTCTGCGCCCTGGAACTTCACGAAGGGGAAGACCGCCTCCTTGACCGAGTAGTGGCGCGGCCAGATCTCCTTCGTGAATCCGAGCTCTTCGAGCGTCTTGCCGATCATCACCAGCGCGCCGAGCTTCGCGAGTGGCCGGCCGATCGCCTTCGAGACGAATGGCACCGTGCGCGACGCGCGCGGATTCACCTCGATCACGTAGACGCTGCCGTCCACGACCGCGTACTGCGCGTTCATGAGTCCGCGCACGCCGAGCTCGAGCGCGAGCCGGCGCGTCGAGGCCGCGATCTCGTCGATCACCATCGGCGGCAGCGAGTAGGGCGGCAGCGAGCAGGCCGAATCGCCCGAGTGGATCCCGGCCTCCTCGATGTGCTCCATGATGCCGCCGATCACGACGCGCGTGCCGTCGCTGATCGCGTCGACGTCGACTTCGGTGGCGTCCGCGAGGAAGCGGTCGATCAGCACCGGGTGCTCCGGCGAGGCCTTCACGGCGAAGCGCATGTAGTTCCGCAGTGCGGCCTCGTCGTGGACCTTCTCCATCGCGCGGCCGCCTAGCACGTAGGAGGGCCGCACCAGCGCCGGGTAGCCGATGCGCGCCGCGACCGCGACCGCCTCCTCGACCGAACGGGCGACGCCGCCCGGCGGGCGCTTCAGGTGCAGCTTCTCGAGCACCGCGTCGAAGCGCTCGCGGTCCTCCGCGCGGTCGATCGCGTCGGGGCTGGTGCCGAGAATCGGCACGCCGGCCTTCTCGAGCGGCACCGCCAGGCGCAGCGGCGTCTGGCCGCCGTACTGCACGATCAAGCCGAGCGGCTTCTCGCGCTCCGCGATTTCGAGCACGTCTTCGAGCGTGAGCGGCTCGAAGTAGAGCCGGTCGCTGGTGTCGTAGTCGGTCGAGACGGTCTCGGGATTGCAGTTCACCATGATCGTCTCGAAGCCCGCCTCGCGCAGCGCGAAGGACGCGTGCACGCAGCAGTAGTCGAACTCGATGCCCTGCCCGATCCGGTTCGGCCCGCCGCCGAGGATCATGACCTTCTGGCGCTGCGTCGGCTCCGCCTCGCACTCCTGCTCGTAGGTCGAATACAGATACGGCGTGTGCGCCTGGAACTCGGCGCCGCAGGTGTCGACGCGCTTGTAGACCGGCCGCACGCCCTCCGAGATCCGCAGCTCGCGCACGGCCTGCTCGCTGGTGTCCCAGAGCGCGGCGAGGCGCCGATCCGAGAAGCCGGCCTGCTTGGCCGGGCGCAGCCAGCTCTTGCGGTCGGCCTCGAGGCCGGCCGAGAGGTCCTGTTCCATCTCGACGATCTCTTCCAGATTGCGCAAGAACCAGGGGTCGATCTTGCTGCGCCGGTGCAGCTCTTCCACGCTGTGCCCGCGACGCAGCGCCTCGGCCAACGCCCACAGGCGCCCGGGGCGCGGCGTGTCGATCTGCGCGAAGAGCGCGTCTTCGCCGGCCTTGCCCTCCGGCAGGCTCGGCGCCTCGAAGCCCGCGTGCCCGATCTCGAGCGAGCGGATCGCCTTCTGCAGGCTCTCCTTGAAGGTGCGGCCGATCGCCATCACCTCGCCGACCGATTTCATCTGCGTGGTCAGCGTGCTGTCGACGCCCGGAAACTTCTCGAAGGTGAAGCGCGGGATCTTCGTCACGACGTAGTCGATCGTCGGCTCGAAGCAGGCCGGCGTCTCCCGCGTGATGTCGTTGCGGATCTCGTCGAGCGTGTACCCGACCGCCAGCTTCGCGGCGATCTTCGCGATCGGGAAGCCCGTCGCCTTCGACGCGAGCGCCGAGGAGCGCGACACGCGCGGGTTCATCTCGATCACGACGAGCGTGCCATCCGCCGGATCCACCCCGAACTGGATGTTCGAGCCGCCGGTATCGACGCCGATCTCGCGGATGATCGCGACCGCGGCGTCGCGCATCTCCTGATATTCGCGATCGGTGAGCGTCTGCTGCGGCGCGACCGTGATCGAGTCGCCCGTGTGCACGCCCATCGGGTCGAAATTCTCGATCGAGCAGACGATCACGACGTTGTCCGCGACGTCGCGCATCACCTCGAGCTCGAATTCCTTCCAGCCGAGCACGCTCTGCTCGATCAGGCACTGGCTGCGCGGCGACTGCTGCAGCGCCCAGCCCACCAGCGAATCGAAGTCCTCGTCGCGGTAGGCGATGCTGCCGCCGGTGCCGCCGAGCGTGAAGCTGGGACGGATGATCGCGGGGAGGCCGACCTCGGGCAGGATCCGGCGCGCGTCCGCGAGCGAGCGCGCGATGCCCGAGCGCGGCAGCTTGAGCCCGAGCTTCTGCATCGCCTTGCGGAACAGGTCGCGGTCCTCGGCCTTGTGGATCGCCTCGAGCTGCGCGCCGATCAGCGCCACGCCGTGGCGCTCGAGCACGCCCTCCTCCGCGAGTGCGACCGCGAGGTTCAGCGCGGTCTGGCCGCCGAGGGTCGGCAGCAGCACGTCGGGCTTCTCGGCCGCGATGATCTTTTCGAGCGATGCGACGGTCAGCGGCTCGATGTAGGTGCGGTCGGCCGTCTCCGGGTCGGTCATGATCGTGGCCGGATTCGAGTTCACGAGCACGACGCGGTAGCCCTCTTCGCGCAGCGCCTTGCAGCCCTGGGTGCCGGAGTAGTCGAACTCGCAGGCCTGGCCGATCACGATCGGACCCGAGCCGATCACGAGGACCGTCTGGATGTCGCTGCGTTTGGGCACGAGAGGGGCAACTCCAATCCTGGTTGCGAGCTAACGACCGCTGGCGATCTGTGCGCCCGTCACGGCTTCTCCGGCTTTGTGCCGCTCCACCATCTGGCGGAAACGCGCAAAGAAGTAGGCCGCGTCGTGCGGGCCGGGCGAGGCCTCTGGGTGGTACTGCACCGAAAACAGCGGCCGGCGCTGGTGCGCGAGGCCCTCGACGGTGTCGTCGTTCAGGTTCAGGTGCGTGATCTCGACCGGCTCGCCGGCCTCGCGCAGCGAGTCCGCGTCGACCGCGTAGCCGTGGTTCTCGGCGCAGATCGCGACCTTCCTGGTCGCGAGATCCTGGCCCGGCTGATTGCCGCCGTGATGCCCGAACTTGAGCTTCAGCGTGCGGCCCCCGAGTGCCAAGCCCAGGATCTGGTGCCCGAGGCAGATCCCGAAGACCGGCTTCCGCTCGACCAGCTTGCGGACCTCGTCGCGCACGCCGCGAACGCCTGCCGGATCGCCGGGGCCGTTCGAGAGGAAGATCCCGTCCGGAGCGTAGGAGAGGGCCTCTTCGGCCGTGGTGTACGCCGGCACGACCGTCACCTCGAAGCCGTGCTCGACGAGCTGGCGCAGGATGTTGCGCTTCACGCCGAAGTCGTAGGCCACGAGCTTCAGCACCGGCTGCGGCCGCACGCGCCGCGGCAGCTGACCCTCGATGCCCTTCCAGAGCCCCTCCTCGAAGCGGTGGGGCGTAGCACAGGTGACCTCGGCTACGAGATCGCGCCCGTCGAGGCCCGGGTCGCGGCGCGCGCGCTCGAGCAGCTCCGACTCGTTCATCTGCGCGGGATCCGTGCAGAGCACCCCGGACTGCGCGCCGCGGTCGCGAATCCGGCGCACCAGCGCGCGCGTGTCGATGCCCGAGAGCCCCGGCACGCCGTGGCGCGCGAGGTAGTCGTCGAGCCCCTCGCGCGCGCGCCAGTTGCTGGGCTCGCGGAACAGCTCCTTCACGACGAAGCCCTGCAGATGCGGCCTCGCGGACTCCTCGTCCTCCGGATTCACGCCGACGTTTCCGATCTGCGTGTAGGTCATCGCGACGATCTGCCCGGCGTAGGAGGGATCGGTCAGGATCTCCTGATAGCCGGAGAGGCTGGTGTTGAAGCAGACCTCGCCGCAGCCGACGCGCGCCGCGCCGAAGGACTGGCCGCGGAAGACCGTGCCGTCGGCGAGCACCAGCAGGCCGGGCTTCGCTGCGCTGCGGGTGCGCGTCACGGCAGTAGCACTCCGCGCTCGACCTGATAGGCGAGGCGGCCGCCGACGAAGGTCGCGATCGCGCGGCCGCAGAGCTCCTTTCCGGCCCACGGCGAGTTGCGGCTCTTGCTGTAACCCTTGGCCGGGTCGTAGAGCCAGCGCCGCTCGGGATCGATCAGCACGACGTCGGCCAGCGAGCCGTCGTGCAGGCTGCCGCCCGGCCTCGCGATCACGCGCGCGGGGTTCGTCGAAAGCCGCCGGATCAGCTCCAGCGGCGTGAGCTCCTTCGCGCGCACGAGGTCGAGCACGACCGCGAGCGCGGTCTCGAGGCCGATCATGCCGGGAGGCGCCTCGGTAAACTCCTGGTCCTTCTCGTGTACCGCATGCGGCGCGTGGTCGGTCGCGATCGCGTCGATCACGCCCTCCGCGAGCGCGCGGCGGCAGGCGAGGCGATCCGCATCGCCGCGCAGCGGCGGCGCGACCTTCGTGTTGGTGTCGTAGCCGAGGCAGGCCTCGTCCGTCAGCGTGAGGTGGTGCGGCGTGACCTCGCAGGTCACGTGTACGCCGCGCTCGCGGCCGCGGCGGATCGCGTCGATCGCGCCCGCGGTCGAGACGTGGCCGACGTGCAGGTGCGCGCCGGTCAACTCCGCGAGCAGCACGTCGCGCTCGACGTGTACGTGTTCGGCGACCGAGGGATTTCCGGGCAGGCCCAGCACCGTCGAGACCAGGCCCTCGTTCACGACGCCGCTGCCGACCAGCGTGCGGTCCTCGGCGTGCGTGATGATCGGGACGCTGACGAGCCTCGAATACGCGAGCACACGGCGCATCACGCCGCTGTCCATGATCGTCTTGCCGTCGTCGCTGAACGCGACCGCGCCAGCCTCGAGCAGCGCGGACATTTCGCTGATGACCTCGCCCCGCAGGCCGCGCGTCGCGGCGGCCACCGGGTACACGCGCGCGGGCGACTCCTGGCGCGCGCGGTCGAGGATGAAGTCGGTCATCGCGGGGTCGTCGTTGACGGGATCCGTGTTGGCCATGCAGGCCACCGCGCTGAAGCCGCCGGCCACCGCCGCGCGGCCGCCGCTCGCGATGTCTTCCTTGTGCTCCTGCCCCGGCGTGCGCAGGTGCGTGTGCAGATCGATACAGCCCGGCGCGACCCATAGGCCGCTCGCGTCGATCACTTCGACATCGCTCGGCTTCAGATTGCGCCCGCTGCCGACGACGACGCCGTCCTCGAGCAGCAGATCGGCGATCTCGTCGCGCTCACGCGAAGGATCGAGAATGCGCCCACCCCGGATCAGGATCTTCTGCATGCCTTCCTCTGCGGCTCCTCAGCCCGCTTCCGCTTGGACCCGCGCGCGCGGGCGCCCGGTGATCAGGTAGAGCACCGCCATCCGCAGCGCTACACCGTTGCGCACCTGATCGAGGATCACGCTCGGCCGGTGGTCGACGAGGTCCTGCGAGAGCTCGACGCCGCGGTTCACGGGCCCCGGGTGCATCACGATCGCGTCTTCCTTCGCGTACTGGAGGCGCCGGCGATCCAGGCCGAAGGTCTCCGCGTACTCGCGCACGCTCGGCACGTAGGAGCCCGCGAGGCGCTCGCTCTGGATCCGCAGCGCCATCACGACGTCCGCGCCCGCGAGCGCCTGCTTCAGGTTCGTGAAGGCCTTGACGCCGAGGCGCTCGATCCCGGGCGGCAGTAGCGTCGGCGGCCCCGCGACGCGAACTTCGGCGCCCATTTTCGTGAATCCGTAGATGTTCGAACGCGCGACGCGCGAGTGCAGCACGTCGCCGACGATCGTAACCGTGAGGCCGTCGATGCGGCCCTTGGCCTGCTTCACGGTGAGCAGATCCAAGAGCGCCTGCGTCGGGTGCTCGTGCGCGCCGTCGCCCGCGTTCACGACCGGCGCCGTCAGCACCTGCGCGATCCGGTGCGGCACGCCGGCCACCGCGTGGCGCACGACGACGCAGTCCGGGTCCATCGCGTCGAGGGTGCGCGCGGTGTCGAGGATGCTCTCGGCCTTCTTCAGGCTCGAAGTGTCGGGCGAAAAGTTCACGACGTCGGCCGAGAGCCGCTTGCCCGCGATTTCGAAGCTGGCCTTGGTGCGCGTCGAGGACTCGAAGAACAGGTTCACGATCGTGCGCCCGCGCAGCGTCGGAACCTTCTTGACCTCGCGCAGACCTACCTCCTGCATGCGCTCGGCGGTGTGCAGGATGCGCTCGATCTCCTCGCGCGTGAGCGGCTCGATCCCGAGCAGGTCTTTGCCGATCA
>CAYTJA010000437.1:0-4520 GCA_964437835.1 uncultured Spirochaetales bacterium | reverse complement strand
GCCGAACGCCTCGACGCCGCGCGCGACGCCTTCGCCGGCCGTACGGAATCAGCGGCTCCCATCAGCCCCGGGCCCTCTGCGCGAAACGCCAGGAGATCGAAGAAAAACCCGGCGACGGGGCTCCCCTGATCGCAGGGAATCGCCGAAGCGCGCGGGGCACGCCAGGCGCTGCAGGCTCGCCGGAGAGCAGGCTGGAATTTTAGATGGCTGTCCTCTAATTTTCACGTATGCCGGAACGGGCACGCGTCGCTCGGCATCGCCTGAAGGCGCTGCTGCGCCAGTTTCCTGCCGTCGCCATCCTGGGCGCGCGCCAGGTCGGGAAATCGACTCTTGCGCGCACGGCGCTGCGCGGCTTCCGCCTGCTCGACCTCGAGGTCGAGGGCGACTATCAGCAACTCGCCTCGGACCCGGCGTTCGTTCTCGCGCAGCAGCGACGCCTCGCGATCGACGAGGCACAGCGGCTCCCGGGACTCTTCCCGGTGCTGCGCAGCTTCCTCGACGGCCACCCACGGCACCAGGTCGTGCTGCTCGGATCCGCGTCCCCGAGCCTCGTGCGTCAGATTTCCGAATCCCTTGCCGGCCGACTCGGGATCCTCGAGCTGGGCGGGATCTCGGTCTTCGAGGACGAGGCCGAGCGGCTCTGGCTCCGCGGCGCCTTCCCTCGCGTCCATTGGAGCCGACCGCGCGCGACCCCGCGCGATTGGTATCCGGCCTACCTGCGCACCTGCCTCGAGCGCGACGTACCTCAGCTCGGCTATCGCGTCTCGAGCGTGCGGATGCGGAACCTGTTGACGCTCCTCGCGAACGCACAGGGATCGGTCTGCAACCTCAGCGAGCTCGGTGCCGCACTCGGCCTCAACTATCATTCGGTGGCCCACCTGCTCGACATCTTCGAGGGCATCTTTCTGGTGCGCCGCCTGCCTCCCTTCTTCGCGAACCTGCGCAAGCGCCTCGTGAAGAGCCCCAAGCTCTATCTGCGGGATACCGGCCTGCTCCACACGCTGCTCGGGACCGGCTTCACGCGGCGCGCGCTGCTCTCGCATCCGAAGGCCGGCGCGAGCTTCGAGACCTTCGCGATCGAGCAGATCGTGCAACATGCCCGCCTGGCCGACCCCTCCGCCGAGGGATTCTTCTACCGCACCCACGGTGGCGTCGAGGTCGACCTCGTGTTGAGGCTGCGCGGGCGCCTGATTCCGATCGAGATCAAGCTCGGCGTGACGCAGCCAGACACGCGCAGCCTGAAACGCTGCATGCAGGACCTCGCCGCGACCCGCGGCTGGATCGTGAACCTGACACAGGGACCCAGCGAAGTGGGGCGCGGCGTCTGGATGGCCGGCATTCGCGAGTTCCTGGAAGCGAACCGCCTCCGCCCCCGAGCTTGATCCCGCGCTGCGCCGGGCGCTGCGCGGCTCGTGTCGTTACCCACGAGCAGGAATCCACGAACTCCCGCTCACGCCGTCATCGGCGATGTGCCACCGACTCCGGCCGCACGTCGACCGCGCCGATGCGCAACAGGGGGCAGCGCCGCGCCCAGGCGAGCGCTTCGTCGAGGTCGGCGCAGTCGAACACGCCGAAGACGCCGAGGATTTCCTTCGTCTCGGCGTGGGGCCGCCGCCGACGAGCGCGTCCGAGCGGGGCTTCGATGGGTCGAGAGCGGCGCTCGGATCGTCGGGACGCTTTCGGAGGCTGGGACGCTGCCCGCGGTGGTACGCTCGACAGAACTCGAGGAGGATCTCATGGCAGCGATGCCCGCAAACACCCAGCGCGTGGTTCCGTATCTCTACTACCAGAACGGAAGGGCCGCGATCGACTTCATCGCGAAGGCCTTCGGCTTCGACGTGCGCATGGTGATGCCGGGCCCGGGCGACCGCGTGATGCACGCCGAGCTCGGCTTCGGCGACGCCGTGGTCTACCTCGGCACGCCGGATGCGCAGAAACCCGCGCGGAAGCTGCCGCAGCGGCACGCCGGGGTCCTCGTCTACGTCGACGACGTCGATGCGCACTTCGCGCGCGCGAAAGCTGCCGGCGCGAAGATCCTGGAAGGACTCACCAATCAGTTCTACGGCGATCGCACCTATCGCGCTGTGGATCCCGAGGGCCAGGAGTGGATGTTCCACACGCATCTGCGCGACGTCTCGCCCGCGGAGCTGGCCGCCGCGATGGCGAGCCTGACCGCGCCCGCTCCCGCGGCGAAGGCCGCGAAGCAGCGCGCCAAGGCACCCAAGGAAAAGGCCGCGGCGAAGCGCAAGGCCGCCTCCGGGAAGGCCGCGAAACATGAGGCGCCGAAGAAGCGGAAATAGGTCGAGCTAGTCCCGGGGCATCGCCGCGGCCGCGCGGTTGCATGAACCAAGGAGAGCGAGATGAGCACCGAGGCGAATCGCGCGACGGCGCTGCAGTTCATCCAGAAGATGGCAGGCGGAGCGCTCGATGAGAAGTCGCTCGCGCCCGGCGTGACGTGGTGGGTTCCCGGCATGGGGACCTTCACGAAGGACGAATTTCTCGGCCTGCTGGGCGCCTTCAAGAGCGCCTGCGTGAGCCCGGTCCAGATGATCGTGGACGGCGTCACCGCGGAGAACGACCGGGTGGCGGTCGAAGCGCACGCGGTGGCGGAGCTGGCAAATGGCGCAAGCTACCGCAACACCTATCACTTCCTGTTCGAGTTCGAGAACGGAAAGATCAAACGCGCCAAGGAGTACAACGACTCGAAGCACGCCGCGGAGACGCTCGGACCGCTGCTGCCGCAGCGCTGAGTTGCTCCGCGCCGCGGCCGCATCGGTGCTCGCGTTCGCGCGAGTGGATTCTGCGCCGATTCGGAGCTGTGCTGAGATAGAATCGCGAGGCTGCGATTTCGCCGCGCGTGCCCCTGGCGACCCCTGTCCTGGCGACCGCGACTGGAGGCGTGATGTCGGACCTGCAAGCTGATCCCAAGCAGGGCGAAGCCCGGCACTTCGACGCGGTCGTGATCGGCGCGGGATTCGCGGGCCTCTACGCGCTCTACAAGCTGCGCGACGTCCTCGGCATGCAGGTGCGGGTCTTCGAGTCCGGCGCCGGCGTGGGCGGCACCTGGTTCTGGAACCGCTATCCGGGCGCGCGCTGCGACTCCGAGAGCTTCTACTACTGCTTCTCGTTCTCCGAGGAACTCGCGCAGGAGTGGGAGTGGTCGGGCCGCTACCCGGAGCAGCCGGAGATCGAGCGCTACCTGAACCACGTCGCCGATCGCTTCGACCTGCGCCGCGACATCCAGCTCGGGGCGAAGGTGACGGCCGCCCATTACGACGAGGCGTCGAATCGCTGGGAGATCCGCAACGAGCACGGCGAGCGCGTGACGGCGCAGTTCCTGATCACCGCGGTGGGCTGCCTCTCCGCAGCGAACCTCCCCGAGATCCCGGGCCTCGACCGCTTCGAGGGCGAGACCTACTTGACGGCACAGTGGCCGCGCGAGCGCGTGAGCTTCGCGGGCAAGCGCGTGGGGCTGATCGGGACGGGCTCGAGCGGCATCCAGGCCACCCCGGTGATCGCTTCCGAAGCCAAACACCTGACCGTCTTCCAGCGCACCCCGAATTTCACGGTGCCGGCGCGCCACATGGCCTTCCCGCCCGAGCAGCAGGCCGAGATCAAGCAGAACTACGCGGCGATCTTCGAGCGAACCCGGACCTCTCCCGCCGGCTTCCCCTACTTCCCGATCGAGCGCAAGACCACTGAGGTTTCGGCGCCGGAGCGCCAGCAGATTCTCGAGGGCCTCTGGGAGGAGGGCGGCTTCAAGTTCCTGTGGGGCGGATTCAGCGACCTCCTGACCGACGAGGCCGCCAACGAGATCGCGTCCGAGTTCATCCGCGACAAGATCCGCGGGATCGTCGCGGATCCGAAGACCGCGGAGCTGCTGTGCCCGAAGGGCTATCCGTATGGCGCGAAGCGGCCGCCGATCGACACCGACTACTACGCGGCTTTCAACCGCAACAACGTGAGCCTGGTCGACATCCGCAGCGCCCCGATCGAAGCGATCACGCCCAAGGGCCTGCGGACCGCGAATGCGGAGTTCGAACTCGACGTCCTCGTCTTCGCGACGGGCTTCGACGCGTTTACGGGCTCGCTGCTGCGGATCGACATCCGGGGCGCGCGGGGCACGCGCCTGGCGGATGCCTGGGCCGAGGGGCCGCGCACGCTGCTCGGGCTGCAGGTCGCGGGCTTCCCGAATCTCTTCACGATCACGGGCCCCGGCAGCCCCTCGGTGCTCGTCAACATGCCGGTCGCGATCGAGCAGCACGTCGACTGGATCGCCGATTGCATCGCGCACATGCGCGCGCGGGGCGTCACGCGCGTCGAGGCGAGCGAGGCGGCGCAGGCGGCCTGGGTGAAGCACGTGGCCGCGGTCGCGAAGCTGTCGCTCTTCGGCCGCGCGAACTCCTGGTACGTCGGCGCGAACATCCCCGGCAAGCCGAGGGTCGTGATGCCCTACGTGGCCGGACAGCCGATGTACCGCGAGCGCTGCGAAGCGGTCCAGCGGGCGGGCTACGAGGGCT
>CAYTJA010000436.1:0-3394 GCA_964437835.1 uncultured Spirochaetales bacterium | reverse complement strand
GAACGTGCCAGGCTGCCAGTCGCTCTCCAGTGGCGGTGCGTCGGGGAAGCTCCAGCGCACACGGTAGTCGTACGTGAACCAGAGCTGGCGATCGCTGTCGCCCTTCCAGCCGTAGAGCAGCTTGTAGTCGCTGCCGCGGCGAGCGAAGCCGGCCCTGTCGATCTTCACTTCGTCGAAGGTCTCGTCGCCGCCCTCGTGCTGCTTGCGCAGCTGCACCACCACCGAGCTGAGCGCGTGGCCGAAGTCCGACAGCTGGATGCCGCCGAGCGACGTCGAGATCTCGCGCTGCTGGTAGAACGGGTCGTCGAGGTTCACGCTGCGGAACACGGCCGGGTCGACGAGATGCGCGCGCAGATCGCCGATGTTCTCCGCGAACGGCACGCGCAAGGTCGACGTCGTGAACTTGCGCATGTCGAGGCGATAGGTGCCGGTCTGGTGGGTGTCCTTGAACTGGTACTTCATCGTGAGGCACGCCTCGACCGAGAGCGTGAGCTGGGCGATGCCCTTCATGGCGCCGGAGTTGTCGAAGCCCGAGCACTTCCCATCCTTCGGCTCGATCGATGCTTGCGCCCCCCGGCTGCTCTCGGTCTTCGGGGCAGTGTTCTTCTCCGCGTCGGGCTTCTTCTCTGCCTGCGGCTGCTTCTCCGCCTCGGCCTTCTTCTCCGCCTGAGGCTGCTTCGCCGGCTCGGACGACTTCGCGAGCGCGGGAGGCTTCAACGCGGTAGCCCCCGCGACCTTCGCCAACATGTCCAGGCTGGGGTCGCGCGTCGTCACCCCGCGACTGGTCGCCCCCGCAGTTCCACGCAGCCGCTCGGTGGGAACGAAGATCGAATCGCGTAGCTTCGTGTAGGCGCCTTCGATCACGCTCTTTAGCCCCTCGTCCTCGCCGACGTAGTTGATGCGGATCGCGCCGCGCGTGCGCAGGTCCTCGAACACGCGGTCGATCTCGGACTCGAAGTAACCGCCGGCTCGCGCCTTGATGCCGACGTCGAGATTCGGGAGGGGGACGGGCGGCACACCAGACGCCAGCAGCGCAGCCTGCACGGCCTCATCCACGGGAAGCGCAGCTCCCAGCTCCGCGAGCGCGGCGAGCTTCAGGTTCTGGCGAAAGCTCTCGTGCTTGTACACCTCCTCGAAGTCGGCCTCGAGCGTGGCCTCCACCGGAGAGCGGTAGCCGTCGAGCGTGAGGGTGAACAGAAAGCTCACGTCGGGCGTCGCGGTTTGGAACGACTCCCAGAGCAGCTCCGCGCCGCGCTTGGTGAGGGCCAGCGAGATCGCGGCCTGCGTGCCTTCGATGACGGGCGCATCGCCGACTCCGACGAGCGATCGGACCAGCTCAGCGTTGTCGCCCTGGAAGCTGGTGATGAGCGCGAAGCTGCCCGAGTTGAAGATCACGGGGCCTTCGAGCTTCGCGCCGGGTTTCATGCCGGCGAGCTCTGTGCGCGCGGCCGCGACCTCCGCGTCGCTGAGCCCGAGACGCACGACGGCGTGAACGATCCCACCCCCGAGCCCCGTCTCGATGTCGTCGGCGCCGGCCTCGGAGTCCACATTCTCGACCCAGCGCAGGAACGAGAACTGCGGCAGACCGTTCGCTTGGGTCGCGAGGCGTGCGCGCAGGGGCGCGTAGTAGTAACGCGTGCTGTCGGCGCGGGACGGAAAGCAGATCACGCTCTTCAGGCGGACGGGTTGATCGAGCAGGATGTCCGCGCCACGCGCCGCGAACGGCGCGAGCGCGATCAGCAGACCGAGGGCGAGCCCGTACCAGTGACGCGCCCGCAAGACCGAATGACGCAATCTGATCTCTCCTCTGCTCGGCTTTCGCCGGAGCCAACAGCCTTCGCAGGCTACTTCTTCGCACGCTCCGGGCAGGAGTCCAGCGCCGGATCGACGGTCTCGTAGACCACCCAGCCGCGATTCGACGAGCAGTTGCCCCTGTCGAAAGCGTCGACCTTGCACTCGTACTGATGACAGCCACAGCGAACGTTGCCGTTCTCGAAGTGCTCCTCCACGAAGCAATCCGCGAGGCACAGGGTGCTGTTGATGTTGGGGCTACAGCGCAAGACGCCTCGAAGCTTCTCGCGGGCGACGCTGACGGGAGTCGACTCCCCATCGTGGATGCCCGAGACGAGCAGTGCCGTCACAAGCGCAAACCCGACCGTCCCGAGGCGTCTTCCTCGTCCCACGCGCGTCCCCCCCTGCACGTCCCCGTGCGTCACACGGGGCTGGCACGTCCCAGTATCGCGAGGCAAGGGCCTTTCGCACGCGCCGATCAGGCCCCGTCACTTCACGGGCGGCCGCGCCAGGCCGATACCTGCGCATGCCGTTTGTCCGCGCCAGCCTCGAACGACTCTTGCTTCTACTGTTCGCGGTGGCACGCAGCCTCTTCCTCTTCCAGGGGTTGGCGTTCGGATGCGCGTGGCTCGCCGCGCGCGCCGCGGTTCCGGTGGACGCACCGGGTTGGCTCCGAGACGCGATGCTCTCCGCCCTGCTGATCTCGGGGTCCTTCTTCGTCGCCGGCCTCTTGCTGATCGCGGCGCGCAGCTGGCGGGTGCCGCGCACGAGTGACGACCGCGAGCCGGCACGGCCCTGGCCACTGCTTCTCGGGCTCTCGCTGCTGGTGCTCTCGGCCCTCGCGGCTCGCGCAGCCTCCGGGCTCCCGCCGCTCTGGCGCGACGTCGCGGCGCAGCTCGACGCCATCGGACCCTGGGATGAAATGCTGCGGCCTGGGCCGGGCGGGATCGTGGTGATCCCGATCCTGCTCGGGCTGTTCGTGCCAGCGCTGGTGACAGCGGCGGCGCTCTTGCAGATTGCGTTTCCGCTGGCGCTACTCCCTCTCCTCGCGGCTCGCAGCCGGCTCTTCCCGACACTGCTCGCGATGGGAGTGGTGTGCCAGGCCGCTCTGGTGCTCACCGGCTGGCTCGCGACTGACATGTTCGTGCGGCTCGCGGAGCAGGCGATCGCGGCCATGGCCGCGGCAGACGACCCCGAGGTGATGCACGTCGCAGCGCAGCTGCAGCGCGCGAACAGCCTGTTGGCCTCGACTGCGACCGCGCTCGTCGCGCCCCTGTTCGGCGTGCTCCCCTGGCTCGCCTTCCTGCGGCCTTCGGGCGCGGCGGCTGCGTTCTTTAGCGAGCGTGCGAGCTCGGCGCGGGCGGATGCAGACAGCGCGCCGCGGTCCGAGTCCCCGTCGCATCAGCCGCCGATCCCCAGTCGAGAGCAGTCGCAGGCGAAAGCTCGGAGCGCGACGAGGCCAGCGCCCACACCGCGCGCGCCCTCCCGGCGCGCAGCTCTCGCTCTCGCTGCTCTCGGTGCCTGCATGCTCCTGTTCGGGGCGGCGGACGCGCTGCGAACGCGCGCCACCTACGTGAGCTCACAGCCTGCACCGGGCGTGATG
>CAYTJA010000435.1:0-26872 GCA_964437835.1 uncultured Spirochaetales bacterium | reverse complement strand
AGGCGAGCGCCGGTGGTCGGGTGCGTGACGTCGAAGACCCAGGCCATGCCGCCCGCGGCAATGAAGTGCGCCGGGAAGTCGCGACCCCCGAGCCGGATCGAGGTGATCTTTTCGGCTTCGTGGGGCTGCGGCACGGCGCGCCATTCTAGACCGCGCGCGCGAGCGGGGGGAAGGCGAATGCGGTGTGCCGTGCGATCTCGCGCTGGCGCGCGCGAGCCGCAATCCCGATCTGCGACTCCGAGACTAACTCTCGGCCCCGGGCTCCCCGCGCAGCTTGACGCTCGCGAGCAGGTCTCCAAGACTCCACGCGGCCATGCGTCTCCGCCGATCGCCGGGCTGCGAGCGGGCGCGGTTCCGGGCCGCGCGCGGGATCGCGACCCTCGCACTGATCAGCTGCGCCGGAAGCCCTGAAGGCCCCGGCGGGAGACCGCTCTACCGCTGGACGGATGCCGAGGGCGGGCAGCACTATGCCCTCGACCCGGACGACGTGCCGTCCCAGGCGCGCGCAGGGGTCGAGGTGCTCGCGAGGGAGGAGCCGCCGCCGGAGGCAGGCGCCGATTCTGGTGAGGCGCGGACGCCCGAGCCGGTGGCTGCGACGCCGCTGCCCGATGCTCCGCCGCCCCAGCAGGCCTCGGCTCCGCCGCCCGAAGCTGGAGCGCGACCGGCCCTGTTCCCGATCTCGGCCCCGGCTCCCGCCGAGCCGCCGCTCGGAGTCGCACGTTATGCGATCCAACTCTCCGCCAGCGCAGTCGCAGCCACCAGTGCGGGGCTCCCGCAGCTCTCTCTTCCTGCTGGGCGCCAGCTCTACGCGAGCGACTTCGAGCGCGGCGGCAAATCCTGGCGCCGGCTCCGCGTCGGCTTCTATGCGAGCCGCGCCGAGGCGCTGCTCGAGCTGCGGGCGCTCGAGGGGCGATTCCCCGGCGCGTGGGTGGCGGAGGTCGACAGCGTCGAGTGGCAGCGCGCGAGCCGCGGCGGGGAGGGCGCGCCCGCCGCGCCACCGGCCCCTCCGGCGCCGCGTTCCGGGCCCGCACAAGCCCAGCCCGCGCCTGCTCCGCCCGACGGCGCCTACACGCTTCAGCTATTCGCACGGCCACAGGGCGAGCGTCTGGGCGTGATCCCGGTGCATGATCTCTTCCGTACCAAGGTCCTGTACCTGCTCGGGAGTGAGGTCAGCGGCCGCGAGTTCCGGCGCGTGCGCCTCGGCTTCTTCGCGAGCGAGCAGGAGGCCGAAGCCGCGAGGCGGAGTCTGCGCGAGCACTTTCCCGAGGCGTGGGTAGCGCGCGCGGACGCGGCGGAGCGCGCGGAAGCTGCGAAACACAGGATCGTGCCGGACGAGCCCGCGCCGGCTCCGAGCGGAGCTGCGCCGCCGCCGCGCGAGTAGACTCCCGCCCCCGCATGGAACCGCTGTTGCTCGCTCTCGATACCGCCACCGGCGCACCTGGCGCGGCCGTGCTGCGCGGCGAGCGCGTGCTCGGCTGTGCCGTGGAGACGGCGCGCGCGGAGGTGGTGCGGGTCGTGCTGCCGCTGGTCGAGCGGGCGCTCGCGGAGGCTGCGACCTCGCTCGCAGAGATCGAGGCCTTCGCACTCTCGATCGGTCCGGGCTCCTTCACGAGCCTGCGGGTCGGCGTGGCGACGCTGAAGGGGCTCGCGTTCGGCTCCGACCGGCCGATCGCGGCGGTGTCGAGCCTGCGCGCGCTCGGGCTCGCCGCGCCGGAGCCCGCGCGTGCGGTGCTCGCGGTGCTCGATGCGCGCCGCGGCGAGGTCTACGCGGGCGCGTGGGCCAGCCGCTCGGATCTGCTCGCGGATGCGGCGCTGCTGCCCGAGGGCGTCTATCGGCCCGAGGAACTCGTCTCCAGACTCAGCGGCGCCCGGCCGCAGTGCGTCGGGGAGGTCGCGGCGCTCGGGGCCGTGGGTTCCGCGCTTGGCGCCGACGAAGCAGAACGGAAGGGCGGCGCGGGGGGCGCGGAGCCGGCAGAAGCGGGCGCCGTCCGGGTCGGCCGACTCGGTCTGCTCGAGCTGCGTGCGGGACGCGCCGAGACCGCCGCGAGCTTGCTGCCGCGCTACCTGCGGCGCGCGCAGGCGGAGGTCGTGCGGGCCGCGCGCGCGCAGGCGGAAGCGGGAGTGGCCGCGGCGCGCGGCGCAACTCGCCGTCCGCAGAGATAAAACCGCGTTCTTCCCGGGCTTTCGCCTGCGCGTCCGCTTTGACAGCGCGGAAAGCTCCAAGTAATTTGAGGTGTTACAGCGACTGCCCGCGCGGCCCTCCGGACGAAGGCACGACCCTCATGAACACCAGGAACCCGACTGGCTCCGACCTCCTGATCCACTCGTGGCGCGAGGAGGGCGTCGAGGCGGTCTTCGGGCATCCGGGCGGGGCGGTGCTGTTCATCTATGACGCGATCGCGCGCCACGGCTTCCGCCACATCCTCGCGCGGCACGAGCAGGGCGCGGTGCACATGGCCGACGGCTACGCGCGCGCGACGGGCCGGCCCGGCGTCGCGCTGGTGACCTCCGGGCCCGCGCTCACGAACGCGATCACCGGCATTGCGACCGCCTACTCGGACTCGATCCCGATCGTGATCTTCTCGGGCCAGGTGCCGCTGCCCGCGATCGGCAGCGACGCGTTCCAGGAGGCCGACAACGTCGGCCTGACGCGGCCCGTCACGAAGCACAACTATCTCGTGAAAGACGTGCGCGATCTCGGTCGCATCGTGAAGGAGGCCTTCTACATCGCGACCACCGGCCGCCCGGGACCGGTGCTGGTCGACATCCCGAAGGACGTCTCGAATCACCCGGTCGAGATCGCCTACCCGCGCGACGTCCACCTCGACCACTACCAGCCACGCTACGAGGCGCACTGGGGGCAGGTCAAGAAGGCGCTCGCGCTGCTGCTGCAGGCGAAGCGGCCGCTGGTGTATTTCGGGGGCGGGGTGATCCTGTCGGGCGCCTCGGCCGAGCTGCGGGCGTTCTGCGACAAGCTGCGGATTCCGGTGACCTACACGCTGATGGGCATCGGCGGCATTCCCGGCGATCACCCGCTCTCGCTCGGCATGCTCGGCATGCACGGCCACTACCGCGCGAACATGGCGATGGACGAATGCGACGTGCTGCTCGCCGTCGGCGCGCGCTTCGACGACCGCGTGACGGGCAAGCTCGACGAGTTCAGCCCCCACTCGAAGAAGATCCACATCGACATCGATCCGACCTCGATCCGCAAGACGGTGCAGGTCGACATCCCGATCGTCGGCGACGTCAAGAATTGCCTGCAGAAATTCTTGAAGCTGCTCGAAGAGGAGGACCTCGAGCGCTACCACGAGCGTGTGAAGCCGTGGTGGGAGCAGGTGCACGAGTGGGAGCGGCACCATTCGGTCGCCTACACGCAGCACCCGGACGCGCCGATCCTGCCGCAGTACGTGATCGACAAGATCTACCAGATGACGCGCGGGCGCGCGGTGATCACGACGGACGTCGGCCAGCACCAGATGTGGGCCGCGCAGTACTACCACTGCCAGGAGCCCAACAACTGGGTCTCCTCGGGCGGCCTCGGCACGATGGGCTTCGGGCTGCCGTCGGCGGTCGGCGCGCAGGTCGGACGACCCGGCGAGCTCGTGGTCTGCATCGCGGGCGACGGCTCGCTGATGATGACGATGCAAGAGCTCGTGACCGCGGTCGAGGAGAATCTCCCGATCAAGGTCGCGATCATCAACAACCAGTACCTCGGCATGGTGCGCCAGTGGCAGCAGCTGATGTATGACGACCGCAAGAGCGCGGTGGATCTGCGGGTGCAGCCCGATTGGGTGAAGCTCGCCGACGCCTGCGGCGCGCTCGGCCTGCGCGCGGATCGCGTCGACCAGGTCGAGCCGGTGCTCGAGCAGGCCTTCGCGCATCCGGGCCCGGTGCTGATGGACTTCCGCGTCTCGCGCTTCGAGAACTGCTACCCGATGGTGCCGGCCGGCGCGCCGTCGCGGAAGATGCTGCTCGCGGATCCGGGCTGAGGACGGCTCGAGCGCGATGAGCCACATCCTCTCGGCCTGGGTCCGCAACGAGTTCGGCGTGCTCTCGCGCGTCGTCGGCATGTTCAGCGGCCGCGGCTACAACATCGACAGCCTGAACGTCGCGCCGACGCTCGATGCGAAGGTCTCGCACATCACGATCGTGACCGAGGGCGACGACGACACGATCGAGCAGATCACGAAGCAGCTGCACAAGCTGATCGACGTGATCACGGTCAAGGACCACACGGGCGGCGAGTTCGTCGAACGCGAGCTCGCGCTGCTGACGGTCTCGCCGCCGGCGGAGTCGCGCGCCGAGGTGCTGCGCATCAGCGAGATCTTCCGCGCCAAGATCGTCGACGTCTCCCACAAGTCCTTCGTGATCGAGGTGACCGGCAAGCCGGACAAGATCGACGCGATCTCGCGGCTGCTGGAGCCGCTGGGCCTCGTCTCGCGCGTCCGCACCGGACCGCTGGCCTCGGTGCGCGGCAACGAGAAGTGAGTTTCGCGGCCGTCGGCCTGCGGCGCGGCCCAGTCCGAGAACGAACCCCAAGCGCAGAGGAGTCGATCCCCCATGGCACTGCAGATCTACTACGACAAGGACGCCGACCTCTCGCGGCTCGCGGGCAAGATCGTGGCCGTGATGGGCTACGGCAGCCAGGGCCACGCCCACTCGCAGAATCTCCACCATTCGGGCGTCGATGTGATCGTCGGGCTGCGCAAGGACTCGCCCTCGCTGCACAAGGCCGAGGCCGCGGGCCTGCGCGTGCTGCCCGTGGCGGAGGCCGCGAGCAAGGCCGACATCGTGATGCTGACGCTGCCGGACGAAACGGCCGCGCAGATCTACCACGAGGATGTCGCGCCGAATCTGCGCCCGGGCGACTACCTCGCGGTTGCGCACGGCTTCAACATCCACTTCGGCACGATCCGCCCGCCGGAGAGCGTGAATGTGTTCATGGTCGCGCCGAAGGGCCCCGGCCACACAGTGCGGCAGCACTACGAAGAGGGCCGCGGCGTGCCAGCGCTGGTGGCCGTGCACCAGGATCCCACGGGCGACACGCTGCAGATCGGCCTCGCCTACGCGAAGGCGATCGGCGCGGGCCGCGCGGGCATCATCCAGACCAACTTCCGCGAGGAGACCGAGACCGATCTCTTCGGCGAGCAGACGGTGCTCTGCGGCGGGCTCACCGCGCTGATGCAGGCCGGTTACGAGACCCTGGTCGAGGCTGGCTACTCGCCCGAGATGGCCTACTTCGAGACGATCCACGAGGTCAAGCTGATCGTCGACCTGATCTACGAAGGCGGCATCTCGAACATGCGTTATTCGGTCTCGAACACGGCCGAGTACGGCGACCTCACGCGCGGGCCGCGCGTGATCGACGCCGACGTCAAGGCGCGCATGAAGCAGATCCTCGACGAGATCCAGAAGGGGCAGTTCGCGAAGGAGTTCATCCTCGAGAACCGCTCGGGTAAGGTCTCCTTCGAGGCGCTGCGCCGCCGCGGCGCCGAGCATCCGATGGAGCAGGTGGGGGCACGGCTGCGCGCCCTGATGCCGTGGCTGCAGGAGAAGCGCCTCGTGGACCGCCAGAAGAACTAGCCGGGACGAGCAGGAGCGGGGGAGGGAGATCAGTGTCGGATCTGCCGCAGGCGGCGGGGCCGCTCTTCGCGGAGCGGCCGACGGAGCTCGTGGTTCGGGACGCCTATCTGCTCGGAGCGGCGCCGCTGGCGCTGGCTGGGCTGTTTGGCGCGCTCGAGCTTCCGATTCCGGGCCTGCTCTGCCTCGCGGCGACGCTCTTCGTCGCGGCCTTCTTCCGGAATCCGCCGCGGCTGCTTCCGGAAGACGCCGAGCTGCTGGTCGCGCCCGCCGACGGGCGCGTGATCGAGGTTGGCGAGATCGAGTGCGCAGATGGGACCAAGCGCCCGCGCATCGGGATCTTCCTGTCGGTCTTCAACGTGCACGTGAACCGCGCGCCGGTTGCGGGCCGCGTGGTCTCGGTCGAGCGCTCGGGCTCGAAGTTCCTGGCGGCCTTCGATCGCCGCGCCGAGACGCTGAACGTGCGCTCGGCAATGCGCCTCGAGACGGCCGGCGGATTCTGCGTCGACGTGGTGCAGATCACGGGCCTGATCGCGCGGCGCATCGTCTGCCATCCGCAGCCCGGAGAGTGGGTCGCGCGCGGCGCGCGCTACGGGCTGATCCGCTTCGGCTCGCGCACCGACGTCGTGCTGCCGCCCGGCAGCGAGATCCTGGTGCGCAAGGGCGATCGCATGCGCGGCGGCGAGAGCGAACTCGCGCGTCTGCCGCGCGGAGCCGCGGAGGCACGCGCATGAGCGAGGAGCAGGAGGGGCGCAGGCTGGGAACCCAGGCCGAGCTGCCGCTGCCGGAGCTGCCGCGCAGGGTCGGCGCGCCGGCATCCGAGGAGAGCGGTCGCCGCCGCTTGCGCCGCCGGCGCCGCCGCCGGCGCGAGGACATCACCGCGCCGCGCGGGCTGCACCTGTTGCCGCACCTGATCACGACGGGCGGACTCTTCTCGGGCTTCTACGCGATCATCCAGGCGATGCTGGGGCACGGCGACTGGGCCGCTTTCGGCATCTTCGCGGCTGGCGTCTGCGATGGCCTCGACGGCCGCGTCGCGCGCCTCGCGCGTTCGCAGAGCCGCTTCGGCATGGAGTACGACTCGCTGGCCGACATCGTCTCCTTCGGCGTCGCGCCGGCGGTGCTCGCGTTCAGCGCGGGCCATCTCTCGACGCTGGGCCGCGCAGGCTGGGTCATGAGCTTCCTGTTCATGGCCTGCGCGGCGCTGCGCCTCGCGCGCTTCAACGTCGCGCCCTCGGCCTACCGGGGCCACTTCGAGGGCCTGCCGTCGCCGGCGGCCGCGGGCATCGTCGCCGCGACGCAGCTCTTCGCGTCGTTCTTGCGCGAGACGGGCTACGGAGTCGACGTGCCCGAGTGGATGGTCGCGGCGGGTGTCGTGACGGTCGCGATGCTGATGGTGAGCCAGATCCCGTACCGCAGCTATAAGGAGATCTCCTGGCGTCAGTCCTTCGGCATGCTCGTGGTCGCGGTGCTGGTGTTCGCGCTGGTCGCGCAGGAGCCGATTCTCTGGCTCTTCGTGATCGGCTCGCTCTACGTGCTCTCCGGCCCGGTCGAGTGGCTGTGGCGCTGGCGCTCTGGGAAAAGCCTCGAGCGGCTGCCGGAGCCGGCGCCGACCGAATTCCAGGGAACTCAGGCTCACTGAGCTCCCTTCGCTCCTGGCTCACTGCGCGGGGCAAGGCCAGGGTCTGATGAACTACGTTCGCCTTTGGCTCACTGCGCGGGGCAAGGCCCGGGTCTGATGAACTACGTTCGCCTTCGGCTCACTGCGCGGGGCAAGGCCCCTTGCCACGGGGAAGGATCATGGAACGCATCTTGGTGCTAGGCGGAGATGGCATCGGCCCGGAGGTCACGCTGCAGGCGCGCCGGGTGCTCGAGTGCGCGGCTCGCAAGGCGGGCCTGAAGCTCGCTTTCGACGAGGATCTCGTCGGTGGCTGCTCGATCGACGCGCTCGGCACGCCGCTCGCGGATGCCGCGCTCGCGAAGGCGCGCGACTCGCGCGCGGTGCTGTTCGGCGCGGTCGGCGGCCCGCGCTGGGACGCGATGCCGGTCGATACGCGGCCCGAGCGCGGCCTGCTGCGGCTGCGCAAGGAGCTCGACCTGTTCGCGAACCTGCGGCCCGCGCAGGTCTTCCCGGCGCTGGTCGGCGCGTCGACGCTGCGGCGCGAGGTGGTCGAGGGCATCGACCTGCTGGTGATCCGCGAGCTCACGGGCGGGCTCTACTTCGGCCAGCCGCGCGGCCAGGCGCTCGTGGACGGGCGCCGCGAAGCGCGCAACACCATGGTCTACGACGAGGTCGAGATCGCGCGCATCGCGCGCGTGGGCTTCGAGTCGGCGCGGCGCAGGCGCAAGAAGCTCACGCACGTGCACAAGGCGAACGTGCTCGAGGTCTCGCAGCTGTGGGTCGTGGTGGTCGAGGAGATCGCACGCGAGTTCC
Organism: uncultured Spirochaetales bacterium; assembly: GCA_964437835.1. GTDB lineage: Bacteria > Myxococcota_A > UBA9160 > UBA9160 > SMWR01 > CAYTJA01. Next base: position 18,855 of record CAYTJA010000435.1, on the reverse strand, counting down.
CGGACATCGAACTCGAGCACCAGCTCGTCGACTCGATGGCGATGCTGCTGCTGAAGGAGCCGCGACGCTACGACGTGATCGTGACCGAGAACCTGTTCGGTGACATTCTCTCGGACGAAGCCGCGATGATCACGGGCTCGCTCGGGATGCTGCCCTCGGCCTCGCTCGGCGCCTCGGGTGCGGGCCTGTATGAGCCGGTACACGGCTCCGCGCCGGACATCGCGGGCAAGGACGTCGCGAACCCGCTGGCCGCGATCCTCTCGGCCGCGATGCTGCTCGAGCACTCGCTCGACGCGCCGGCCGCAGCGGCCGCGATCCGCAGCGCGGTCCAGCGCGTGCTCGATGCCGGGCACCGCACCGCGGATCTCGCCGCAGCCGGCGAGCCGGTGCTCTCCTGCAGCGCGATGGGTGCGCAGGTGCTGCGCGCACTCGAGGCGGCGTGAGCGCGGGGGCGAAGGGACTGCGCATCGGCGTCGCGGGGGCGACGGGTGCGCTAGGCGGCGAGCTCCTGCTCGCGCTCGCGGAGTCGCGCCTGCGCGTGGCCGGGCTGCGCCCCTTCGCGAGCGAGAACTCGCTCGGCACGGTGCTCGAGTTCCAGGGCGAGGAGTTCCCGGTCTCGCTCGAGGCAGAGGGTGTCGCGGGCCTCGACCTGCTGTTCCTGTGCGCACCGCCCGCGGCCTCGCTCGGCTTCGTGCGGCTCGCGCTGCACGCGGAGGTTCCGTGCATCGACTTGTCCGGCGCGCTCGCGGGGCGCGCGGAGGTGCCGCTGCGCGTCGTCGATCGCGCGGCGCGCGCAGGCGCTGCGACTCCCGCGGCAGGGGCCGAGCCGCTGATCGCGGCCCCGGACGGCGCGAGCCTCGCGCTATTCCGCGCGCTGCAGCCGCTCGCCGTCGAGCCCGGGCTGCGCCGGGTCGTGGTGACGCTGCTCGATGCGGCATCGATCGGCGGGCGCGGCGGGCTGGACGCGCTGCATCGGGAGTCGATTGCGCTCTTCAATCAGCAGGATTTTCCGGAGCCGGAGTCCTTCGACCGCCCCGTGGCCTTCGACTGCCTGCCGGCGGTCGGCGAGCTCGACGCCACCGGGGAGTCGACCCGCGAGGCCCGCCTGCGCACGGAGCTCTCTCGGCTGCTCGCTGCGGCCGGGAGTGCCGCGTGTTCCGTGTGGGCGACGGCGGTGCAGGTGCCGGCCTTCGTCGGGCTCGGAGCCTGCGTCTGGATCGAGTCCGGGGAGCCGATCGACGCCAAGCGCGCCGCCGAGAGGCTGCGGGCGGCGCCCGGAGTCGAGCTCAGCGACGACCCACGCGGGCCCACGCTGCGCGCGAGCTCGGGCTCCGACGCTGTCCGCGTCGGTCGCCTGCGCAGCGCTCCGGGGGGGCTCTCGCTCTGGCTCGTCGCGGATTCGCAGCGGCTCGCGGCGAACCACGCGGTGACCCTCGCGGAGGCCCAGCTGTCGGGGCACCCGGATGCACTGCGGGCGCGCGCGCAGTAGCCTCGGCCCCGGGCTTGCGAACCTTTCGGCTCACACTCGAATACGACGGCCGCGGCTTCGAGGGCTGGCAGCTGCAGCCTGAAGGGAGCCGAACCGTGCAGGGCGCGCTCGAGCAGGCGCTGCTGCGGATCTCGGGCCAGGTGCTGCGGGTGGTCGGCGCGAGCCGCACGGATGCCGGGGTCCACGCGGAGGGCCAGCTCGCGAGCGTCGCGCTCGACACCCCGCTCTCCGCGGAGGCGCTCCAGCGCGCGCTGAACGGCGTGCTGCCGCCGGACGTCGCGGTGATCGAGCTGGCCGAGGCTCCGGGCTTCCACGCACTGAGAGCGGCCCGCTCGAAGCTCTACCGCTACTCGATCTGGAACGGGCCTTCGCCCGCTCCGCTGCGCCGCGAGCGCAGCTGGTGGGTGCGCGCGCCGCTGGATCCTGGCGCGATGCGCGCGGCGGCGGCGGCGCTCGTCGGCCGCCACGACTTCGCGGCCTTCCAGGCGGCCCACAGCGACGTGCGCACGACCGAACGGACGCTGCGGGAGCTCAGGGTCGAAGGCCATTCCGGCGCGGCGCTGAAGCTCGAGGTACGCGGGGACGGCTTCCTGCGGCATATGGTCCGGATTCTGGCCGGAACGCTGGTCGAAGTCGGCCGCGGGCGGCGTCAGCCGGCCTGGATCACGGACGTGCTGGCTTCGCGCGACCGCCGACGAGCGGGCCCCACGGCGCCGCCCGAGGCGTTGACGCTGGTGCAGGTCTGCTTCGATTCCGATGGAAAATCGGGGCCTTCCGAGTCGCCTCGGGCTTGACGGCCCGGGTCTGCTCGGGTACCCCTTCCGCCCTCATCAGAAAGCCAAGGAGACCCACGCCGATGGGAGCCCATCAGGCGACGCGCAGCGCAAGGCCGGGCGATGTGATCCCGCGCTGGTTCGTCGTCGACGCCACCGATCTGGTGCTCGGCCGCATGGCCTCGCGCATCGCCACGATTCTGCGCGGCAAGCACCACGCGCTCTTCACGCCGCACGCTGACACCGGCGACTTCGTGATCGTGACGAACGCCGAGAAGGTTCGCCTGACCGGGCGCAAGCTCGAGCAGAAGCGCTACTACCGCTATTCCGGTTACAAGGGCTCCCTGCGCGAAACGACGGCCGGGAAGCTGCTCGCGGGTCCGCACGCGGACCGCGTCGTATTTCAAGCCGTGCGCGGGATGCTGCCGGGCAACTCGCTGGGCCGGAAGATGCTCGGCAAGCTCAAGATCTACAGTGGCGCAAAGCATCCGCACGCCGCGCAGAAGCCGCAGGAGCTCAAACTTGCCTGAGAACCCCGAAATCGCCATTGCCATCGGCAAGCGCAAGACCGCCGTCGCCCGCGTCCGCATTCGCCTGGGCAGCGGTCAGGTGGTCGTGAACGGCCGCCCGATGCAGGAGTACTTCCCGCGCGAAGTGCTCTGCACGCGCATCCGGCAGCCCTTCGAGATGACGAACACCGAGGGCCGCTACGACATCCTGGCGCGGCTCACGGGCGGCGGGCCGGCCGGCCAGGCCGACGCGCTGCGCCATGGCATCGCGCGGGTGCTCGAGAAGGTCGACCCGATGCTGCGCGGCTCGCTCAAGAAAACCGGCATGCTCACGCGCGACGCCCGCAAAAAGGAACGCAAGAAGTACGGCCAGCGCGGCGCCCGCGCGCGGTACCAGTTCTCGAAGCGCTGAGCGATCGATCCCGGACGGCCTGGCGGGGCCCGGTCTTCCGGGCGCTGGAGGGTGCGTCATGCGAGTCGGAGTCTTCGGCGCGAGCGGCTATGCCGGCCTCGAGCTGCTGCGAATCCTGATCCGACATCCGCGTTTCGAGGTCGCGGTCGCGACCTCGGAGCAGCGCGCGGGAAGCGCGCTCGGCGATGCCTTCCCGTCTCTGCGCGGCCTGCTCGATCTGCGGCTCGAAGCCGCCGATCCCGCACTCGCGAGGGGCGTCGACTTCGCGTTCACGGCACTTCCGCACGCCGCGTCGGCTACGACCGTCGCGGCGCTGCGCAAGGCCGGCATCCCGGTGGCGGATCTCTCGGCGGACTTCCGCCTGCGCGACCTTGCGACCTACGAGCGCTGGTACGGGAAGCACTCGGCGCCCGAGTGGCTCGGGCGCGCGGTCTACGGCCAGCCCGAGCTGCACCGCGAGGAGCTGCGCAGCGCCGAGCTCGCGGCCTGCGCCGGCTGCTACCCGACCTCAGTCTTGCTCCCGCTCGCGCCCTTCCTGCGCGAGGGCCTGGTCGAGCCCGGGCAGATCCTGGTCGATTCGAAGTCCGGCGTCTCCGGGGCCGGACGCAAGCTCGAGGCCGGCTACCTCTTCGCGGAGCAGGACGAGAACTGCCTCGCGTACAAAGTCGGCGCCACGCACCGGCACGTGCCGGAGATGGAGCAGGAGGCGAGCCTCGTGGCCGGGGCGCCTGCGCTGGTCACCTTCGTCCCGCATCTGCTGCCGACGATCCGCGGCATCGTCAGCTCGGTGTACCTGCGGCCGAAGCGCCGGCTCTCGGAGGCCGCGGCGCGCGAGGTGCTCGAGAGCGCGTACGCGGACGAGCGCTTCGTGCGCGTGTTGCCGGCCGGTGCGACGCCGAGCCTGCAGTCGGTGCGCGGTAGCAACTTCTGCGACGTGAACGCGTTTGCCGACGAGCGCACCGGCAGCCTGATCCTGCTCTCCGCGCTCGACAATCTCGTCAAGGGCGCGAGCGGGCAGGCCGTGCAGTGCGCGAATCTGATGTGCGGCTTCCCCGAAGAGCTCGGCCTGCTCGAGGCACCGCTGGTTCCGTAGCCCGTTGAAGTTTGACGCCTTCATGGCACCGGGGTATATACGGCCAAACCTGTTCCGCCTGGAAGCCGTCGAGCTTGACGCGCTACTTCGCGACGGATCCCCAAATGGTTCGGCTCTCGGTCTCGGCTGCCGTGTGGCGCGAAGCCGGGTCGCGTGAGCTGCTGCTGATGCAGCGCAGCGACAACGGGCACTGGGGCCTTCCCGGCGGCTATGTGGAGCCGGGTGAGACGGTGTTGCAGGCGGCCGCGCGCGAGGTGCAGGAGGAGACGGGCGTCGTCGCGCGCATCGGGCGCCTGATCGGCGTCTACTCGGATCCTTCTTTCCAGGTGCTCGAGTATCCCGATGGCCGCCGCGTGCAGGCGGTCAACCTGTGTTTCGAAGCGGTCGCAAACGATCTCTCCGGCGCGCCGACGACGCCGCAAGAGACGCTCGCGACGGGCTTCTTCCCGATCGATGTGCTGCCGCAGCCGCTCGTTCCGATCCACGAGATCCGGATTCGGGACCTGCTGGGGGGTGCGGCGACGGCAGTCGTGCGCTGAGATCTGGGCGCGGGCGTGGGGGGGCCTCGTCCGAAACGGGCCGCGTCCGAGTTCCGATCCAAGCCGCGTTCGAGGGGGGGTGCAATGACGGAACGTCAGACCAAGTACATCTTCGTGACGGGCGGAGTGCTCTCGTCGCTCGGCAAGGGCCTCGCGTCGGCCTCGATCGGAGCGCTGCTCGAGGCGCGCGGCCTGCGCATCACCTTCATCAAGCTCGATCCGTATCTGAACGTCGACCCCGGCACGATGAATCCGTTCCAACACGGCGAAGTCTACGTGACCGCCGACGGCGCCGAGACCGACCTCGATCTCGGCCACTACGAGCGCTTCACGCGCGCGCGCATGGGCAAGCTCAACAACGTCACCTCGGGGAAGATCTACGACGCGGTGATCCAGAAGGAGCGCCGCGGCGACTATCTCGGCGGCACGGTGCAGGTGATCCCGCACGTCACCGACGAGATCAAGGCGCGCATCCAGCAGGCGGCCGACGGAGTCGACGTGCTGATCGTCGAGATCGGCGGCACCGTCGGCGACATCGAGTCGCTGCCCTTCCTCGAGGCGATCCGGCAGTTCCGCTCCGAGATCGGGCGCGAGAACTGCTGCTACATCCACATCGCGCTGGTGCCCTACATCGCGGCGGCCGGCGAGCTCAAGACCAAGCCGGTGCAGCACTCGGTCAAGGAGCTGCGCACCGTTGGCATCGCACCTGACATCATCATGTGTCGAACCGACCGCTTCCTGCCGAAGGGCGTGAAATCCAAGATCGCGCTCTTCTGCAACGTCGACGAGGACGCGGTGATCACTGCGAAGGACGTCGAGAGCATCTACGAAGTCCCGCTGATCCTGCACAACGAGGGCCTCGACGAGAAGATCACGCAGGTGCTGAACATCTGGACCGGGCGCCCGGACCTGCAGCCCTGGGAAGACGTGCTGCAGCGCTTCCGCAATCCCGAGTGCGAGGTGACGATCGGCATGGTCGGCAAGTACGTCGACCTGACCGAGTCCTACAAGAGCCTGAACGAGGCGCTCTACCACGCGGGCTTCGCGAACCGCACCAAGGTGCGCATCGAGTACTTCGACTCGGAGAAGCTCGAGCACCCGGGCCTGCTCGCGCACCTCGACGGCGTGCTGGTGCCGCACGGCTTCGGCTCGCGCGGCGCGGAGGGCAAGGTGGCCGCGGTGCGCTTCGCGCGCGAGAACCGCGTGCCCTTCCTCGGCATCTGCTTCGGGATGCAATTCGCGGTGATCGAGTTCGCGCGGCACGTCGCGGGCCTCGAGGGCGCGAATTCCACCGAGGTCGATCCGCAGACGCCTCACCCGGTGATCGCGCTATTGCCGGAGCAGCAGCAGGTCGAAGGCAAGGGCGCGACGATGCGGCTCGGCGATTGGCCCTGCGTGCTCGAGCCGGGCACGCGCGCCTACAAGGCCTACGGCGTCGAGCGCATCGCCGAGCGCCACCGGCACCGCTACGAATTCAACCCCGAGTATCGCGAGCGGCTGACCCGCGCCGGGCTGGTCTGCTCCGGGACCTCACCGGACGGCCGCCTGGTCGAGGTCGTCGAGCTCGAGCAGCATCCCTTCTTCGTGGCCTCGCAGTTCCACCCGGAATTTGCGTCGACGCCGTTCCGGCCCTCGCCGCTCTTCGTGCACTTCGTCGCGGCAGCCCGCAAGCACGCCGGACGTTGAGCGCCGCGCCCGGATGACCGTCGGTTGAAATCCCCGGGCGACTCCCGTACACAATGGGGTTCTCGAGATCCGTTCTGGTGGCGGGACGTTAGCTCAGTTGGCTAGAGCGCCGTGCTCACACCGCGGAGGTCACTGGTTCGAGCCCAGTACGTCCCACCAGAATCCTGTTCTTGGCCCGGTAGCTCAGCCTGGATAGAGCACCAGCCTCCGAAGCTGGGGGTCGCGCGTTCGAATCGCGCCCGGGTCACCACTTCGCTCCCGCGAGGAGCTGCGCATGCCTTCTCTGCGAGAGCGCTGCCTCGAGCTCTTCACGGTCGATCTGCGCTCGCTCGCGCTGCTGCGCGTCGGGCTCGGAATCTGCGTGATCGCGGATCTGATCGACCGCTCGCGCAATCTCACGCTCTTGTTCACGGACGCCGGCGCCTATCCGGCCGACCTGATGTTCGAGATCAAGGGCTGGACCGCGTACGGCTCGCTCCACTACTGGACCGGGCGCGACCCGGGGCTCCAGGCCGCGGTCTTCGGAGTGACGGCGCTCGCCGCGCTCGCACTGATCGCGGGCTGGCGCAGCTGGCTCGCGAACCTGCTGTGTGCCTATCTCGTGGCGAGCTTGCAGCTGCGCAACTCCTTCATCTACGTCGGCGGCGATCTGATGTTGCGCCTGCTGCTGTTCTGGGGTCTCTGGCTGCCGCTCGGCGCGCGCTACTCGCTGGATGCGCGCAGCGGGCGCGTGCAGCCGCGCGCAGATCGCTGGCGTTCCGGTGCGGGCGCAGCGCTGTTGTTCCAGGTCTTGATGATGTACTGGGTGACGGGGCTCACGAAGAGCGGCGAGCTCTGGTGGACCGGGCAGGCCGTCGCGTACGCGCTGCGCGGCGACCAGTTCGTGACGCCCCTCGGCAGCTGGCTGCTGCGCTGGCCGCGGCTGCTGGAGGTGATCACAGTGTCGACGCTCGCGATCGAGCTGCTCGGTCCCTTCCTCGCCTTCGTGCCCTTCCGCCGCGCTCCGCTGCGGGTCGCAATGGTCGCGTTGTTCTGGAGCTTCCACCTCGGCCTCGCGAGCTGCATGAACATCGGACTCTTCCCGCTGTTCTCGATGGTCGGATGGCTCGCGTTCCTGCCCGGCGAGATCTGGCCCGCGCGCAGCGCGAGTGGCATCGCGGCGGATCCCGCCGCAGGTTGGGCTTCGCGGCTGCGGTCGGCGCTCGCGCTCGCGATCATCGCGTTCTTCGGGCTCGTGACCGCGCAGCAGTTCGGTGTGCCGGTGCCGCTGCCGCGGCCGCTCGCGGCGCTAGGCGAGCTGCTGCCCTTTCGCAGCGCCTGGGGAATGTTCGCGCCAGAGCCGCAGCGGATCGCGATGTCCAACCGCCTCTTGATCCGGACTTCGCGCGGCAGGCAGCTCCGGCGGCCCGCCTCCGACAGCCTGCGCTCGCAGCTGTTCATGGCGCGCGTGACGGCGTTCTCCGAGCGGCCCGACCAGGACGCCTGGTTTGCGGCGGCCCGCGCGGGACTCGTCCGCTACCACTGCCGCGAGTGGAATCGGCGCAAGCCGCGTCGGCCGGCCGTCTCGATCGCGCTCGAGCGCGTCTGGCGCGGGCTCGATCCGGGCAGCGGGTTTCCGCAGCACTTCATCTACGAGGAGCAGCGCTGTGAGGATCCCCCCGCCGCTGCTGCCTCGCGCTGACGCGCGGTCGAGCGGAGCGTGCGCCGCCTGAGGTCGCGGTCCGAGGCCGTCTTGCGCGCGATTTCCGTGGCCGCAGTGGCGGCGCTCGCGGCTGCCCCGGCGGCCCCCGACGCGCGCGCGCTGCGCATCGCATTCGGCTCCTGCAGCGAGCACGATCAGCCGCAGCCGATCTGGGACGAAGTGCTAGGTACTGAGCCCGACGTCTTCGTCTGGGTCGGCGACGCGGTCTACGGCGACACGACCAACCCCTCCGTGCTGCGCGAAAAATACGCCGCGCAGCTCGCGCAGCCCGGCTATGCGCGCCTGCGTGCGCGCGTGCCGCTGCTCGGCACCTGGGACGACCACGACTACGGCGTCAACGTCGGCAATCGCAACTACCCGATGCGCGCGGAGAGCCAGCAGGCCTTCCTCGATTTCCTGGGGCTCCCGCCCGGCGACGCGCGGCGCGCACAGGCCGGCGTCTACAGTGCGCACGAGTTGCGCGCGGGCGAGCTGCGCGTGCGGCTCGTGCTGCTCGACGTGCGCTACCACCGGGAGCCCGCGGAGCGACCCGAGGCCGAGATGCTGGGCGCTGCGCAGTGGCGCTGGCTGGAGGCGCAGCTCGCGCCCGGCGCTGCCGACCTCGCGGTCGTCTTCTCGGGAACACAGGTGCTCCCGGACGAGCATCTGGCCGAGAAATGGGCCGACTACCCCGCCGAGCAGCAGCGGCTGTACCGGACCCTCGGTACCGCGCCCTTCCCGGTGCTGCTCGCGAGTGGCGACCGCCACTTCGGCGAGCTCTCCTGCGACAGCTGGACCCCGGCTGCGCGCCCGCTCTACGAGATCATGTCGAGCGGTCTCAACCGCCACGGCGACGCGAGCGAGGATCGGAACCGCCGGCGCATCGGCGAAGCGTGGTCCGGCTTCAACTTCGGCCTGATCGAAGTCGACGCCGCGGCCGGCCGGGTGAGCCTCGAGATCCGTGACGTCGAGGGCCGAGTGCGCGTGGAGAAAGCGCTGGCGCTCGACGCGCTGCGGCCGCGCTCGCTGCCGAAGCGGATCCTGCAGTGGGGCGCCTCGGGCGGCTGTGGCGCGGACTCCGATCTGCCCGGGCCACTCGCGGGCCTCGGCCCGGGGCTGCTGCTCGTCGCGTTCGGCGCCGCGCTCGCGATCCCGCTGCTGCGCCGCCGAGTTCGTTAGGGGTTCGCGCCGGCAGCGGTGGTGCCTCCGCGCCAGACGGAGATCTCGATCCCGTCCTCGATCGACTCCTGGTACTCGACGTGCCCCGGGACGTAGCGGGAGTCGTAGCGGCCGCAGCTGCGCACGTAGCCGAGGTAGGCGTCGGCGCCGAAGAGCGGGCCGACGTTGTCGGCGACGACGACGCTGCCGGGCCGCAGCAGTCCGCGAGCCTCGATCCGCTGCAGGTCCTCGAGATACAGGTTCTTCCAGTGGTCGAGGAACACGAGGTCGAATGCGCCCGCGAGCTCGGGAATCTGCTCGCCCGAGCGGCCCGCGCGGATCTCGACGCGGTCGCTCGTGCCCGCGAGCAGAGACATCTCGCGCGCGACGCGCACGCAGGTCGCCGAGGGCTCGATCGAGATCACGCGGCCGGGAGGGCGCAGCAGTCGGGCCATCCGGATCGCGGAGTAGCCCGCGAAGCAGCCGAGCTCGAGCACGCGCGCGTGCGGGCCGATGCGGTGCAGCTCGGCGTCGAGCAGCAGGCCCTTCTCGTCGCCGACGTTGATCAGCATGCGCCGCTCGCGCGCGAAGCGGTCGAGCGCGGCGAGCACGGCATCGGGATCTCCGGGCCGCGCCTGTTCGCGCGCGAAGGCCAGCGCGGCGTCGAGGCGGTTGCCCTCGCCTCGCAGCGCCGCGGCGAGGCTGCGCCCGAGCTCGCGCAGCGCGATCGGAATCGCGCGCAGCCGGACGCTGGTTGCGGATGCCATCGGGATCCTCCCCGCGCGCATTCTAGACCCGCGCGCGCGGCTGCGGGGTGTCGTGACGCGTGTCTATCTCCGGCGCCCGGCTGCGTATACTGCTCGGCCGTGACCCGACGCGCGCTGCGCATCGCGATTGCCAGCGGCGGGTTCGCCGCGGCGCTGGTTCCCGTGCGGGCTCCCGCCGAGGCGCCCGCGAGCGCAGACGACCGGCCGCTCGCGCAGCCCGCGGATGGCTACGTGGGCTCGCAGGCCTGTCAGAGCTGTCACCCGGGGCCCTACGCGTCGTGGCACGATTCGTACCACCGCACCATGACGCAGGTCGCGACGCCGAAGACGGCGCTCGGCGACTTCGAAAATGTCGAGCTGCAGCTGCACGGCGAGTCGTTTCGCCTGGGGCGCGGCGGCGATTCGCTGTGGGTCGAGCTCGGTCCGGCGGAGCGGCGCACGCGCCACCCGATCGTGCTCGCGACCGGTTCGCATCACGATCAGATGTACTGGTACACGACGCCCGGCGGCGGGCGCGATCTGCTGCAGCTGCCCTTCGACTGGAGCCGGCGCCTCGGCCGCTGGATTCCTGCCGAGATGTCCTTCCTACAGCCACAGTCCACGCGCGCCTCTCCGCCGGAGCCGGCGCAGTGGAACACGAACTGCAGCGGCTGCCACGCCACCCACCCCGACCCCGCGCTCCAGCGCGGCGAGAGCGGGGCGCCTCGCTTCGCGACGGTCGTTGCGGAGTTCGGCATCGCGTGCGAAGCCTGCCACGGTCCTGGGCAGGAGCACGTCGTGGCGAATACCGACCCGCGCCGGCGCTACCGGCTGCACCTCGAGGCACGCGGCGACCGCACGATCCTGAACCCGCGCGAGCTTTCGCATCAGCGCTCCGCGGAGGTCTGCGGCCAGTGCCACTCGGTCCGCTTCCAGAACGCTCAGCCCGCGACCTATCGCCCGGGCGACGAGCTCGCTCAGCACGCGACGCTGATCCGCGGGGCGCTGCGCGATCCCGCGCATCCGCAGCGCGAGGAGCCGCGCATGCGCGCGCTGCTCGCGGGCCTGGAACAGGATCCGGCCTACTGGCGTTCGCTGTTCTGGAGCGATGGGCAGGTTCGCGTCTCGGGACGCGAGTTCAGCGGGCTGCGCGAATCGCCGTGCTTCCAGCGCGGCGAGATCTCGTGCGTCTCGTGCCATGCGCTGCACCAGCAGCCGGGCGACGTGCGCGCAGCTGCGGACTGGGCCAACGACCAGCTCGAGCTCGGGATGCAGGGCAACGCCGCGTGCACGCAGTGTCATCGCGGCTTCGCGGCGCCCGAGGCGCTCGCGGCCCACACGCACCACTCGGCGAGCTCGAGCGGGAGCGGCTGTTACGACTGCCACATGCCGCACACGGTCTACGGGATCCAGAAGGCGCAGCGCAGCCATCAGGTGTCGAGCCCGAGTGCCGCGGAGACCCTCGAAGTCGGGCGCCCGAACGCCTGCAACCAGTGCCATCTCGACCGCACGCTCGCCTGGACCGCCGAGGCGCTCGAGGCCTGGTACGGCATCCCGCAACCCGCGCTTCCGGCAGAGCACCGCACGGTATCGGCGACGCTTCTCGCGGCGCTGCGCGGCGATGCCGGGCAGCGCGTGCTCGCGGCCTGGAGCCTCGGCTGGGAGCCTGCGCTTGCGACCGCGGGCTCCGGCTGGACGGCGCGCACCCTGGTTCATCTGCTCGATGACCCCTACGCATCCGTTCGCTTCGTCGCCTACCTCGCGCTGCGCGAGCGCCCCGAATTCGCAGGCTGGAGCTACGACTTCAGCGCCGGCGCAAAGCGCCGGCAGCCCGCGATCACCGAAGCACGCCGCCGCGCGCGCCGCGCGTGGGCTTCGGCTCCAACACCGGCGCGGTCGGAGCTCCTGAGCGATGCGCAGGGCCGCTTCGACACTGCCGCGTTCCGGCGCCTCGCCTCCCAGCGCGACGACACCCCGATCGTCCTCGCCGAGTAGGCGTAGGCGAGGACGAAGCGGATCGAATCGGGGGTCAGAGGCGCTGGATTTTCAGGAAGTTGGTTTCGGCGGATTCGCCGAAGGGGTGGGAGCCGGTCAGGACGATCGTCGAGCCGGGGCGCGCGAGACCGAGGCGCGCGGCGGCAACGCCCACCGCGCGCTCGAGCGAACCCTGATCGTGCACGAGGTCGCAGAGCACCGGGGTCACGCCCCAGAGCAGTGATAGGCGTCGCCAGGTTTTCTTCTCGGGGGTGAACGCGAGGATCGGCACGCCGGGGCGCTGACGCGCGACGAGCCGTGCGCTGGAGCCGAAGCGCGTGATGACCCAGATCGCCTCGATGTCCGGCAGCGCGCGCGAGACGGCCGCGACCGCCGCGCTGATCGCATCGGGCGAGGAGTCGGCGCGCGCGAGCGCCCAGGTCGGGCGCCGCTCGCTCGGCTCGTGCGCCTGGGCGTGCGCGTGCAGCTCCTCCGCGACGCGCACGATCGTGCGCACGGCCTCGAGCGGGTGCTGGCCGACGGCGGTCTCACCCGAGAGCATCACCGCATCGCTGCCGTCGAGGATCGCGTTCGCGACGTCGCTGGCTTCGGCTCGCGTCGGCCGCGGGTGCTGGATCATCGACTCGAGCATCTGGGTGGCCGTGATCACGGGCAGGCCCAACGCATTGGCAACCGCGATGATGCGCTTCTGTATCAGCGGCACCTTCTCCGGTGCGAGCTCCACGCCGAGGTCGCCGCGCGCGACCATCAGCCCGTCGGCGACTGCCGCGATCGCCTCGAGATTCTCGATCGCCTCGGGCTTCTCGAGCTTCGCGATCACGGGGAGATCCGAGCCGTGCTCGGCGATCACCCGCTTGGCCGCGAGTACGTCTTCGGGTCGGCGCACGAAGGACAGCGCTGCGAAGTCGACGCCCTGCTCGATGCCGAACGCGAGATCGCGCAGATCCTTCTCACCGAGCGCGGGAGCGCTGACGGCCATCCCGGGCAGGTGCATGCCCTGGCGCTCGGCGAGCAGGCCGCCCTGCACGACGAGGGTCTCGACCTCGTCTGCGTGCCGCGCGGTCACGCGCAGCTCGATCAGCCCATCCGAGAGCAGGATGCGATCGCCGGGCTTCGCGTCCTCTGCGAGCGTCGAGTGGCTCGTCGATACGCGCAGGGAATCGCCCTCGACCGCGCGCGTTGTGATGTGGAAGACCTGGCCCGCCACGAGTCGCACGGCTGCGCCACCGGCCAGCGTACCGGTGCGGATCTTCGGGCCCTGGAGGTCGAGCAGGATCGCGACCGGCAAGCCGAGCTCGGCCGAGACCTCGCGCACCCGTTCGATTCGCTCGCGGTGTTCGGCGTGGCTGCCGTGCGAGAAGTTCAGGCGCACGACGTTGACGCCGGCGCGCAGCAGCTCGCGCAGCGTGTCGCGATCGGCGGTGGCGGGTCCCAGCGTCGCAACGATCTTGACCGGCTGGGTCATCGAGGCAGGCATCGGCAGGTCCCCTCCGGGGTTCGAACTCGCAGCCGCTGGCGGCGAGCCCCTCAGCGCTCGCCAGCGAAGTATTCGCGATCGCCCTGGGCGAAGGTCGCAGCGGCGATGCGGCGCAACGCGTGCGTGTAGGCCGCGCGGCGGAACGAAACCTGCTGTGTCTGCACCAGCTCCCAGATCTCCCCGAAGGCGCGCATCAGGATCTCCTCCAGGCGGCGGCGTACCTCCTCGAGCGTCCAGGCAGCGCCCTGGCGATTCTGCACCCACTCGAAATAGCTGACGATCACGCCACCCGCGTTGGTCAGCACGTCCGGCAGCACGGTGACCCCGCGAGCGTGCAGCGCGGCGTCGACACTGCCCTCGATCGGTCCGTTGGCGACCTCGGCGATGATCGGCGCGCGGATGCGGCCGGCGTTGTGCGGCCCGATCACGCCTTCGAGTGCGGCCGGGATCAGCAGCTCGACGTCGAGCTCGAGCAGCGCCGCGTTGTCGATCCGCTGGTGCGGCACGAGCTCGCAGAGCGACCCGGTGCAGTAGACGCCTCGCAGCGTGCGGCTCTCCTGCTTGACGCGCTGCAGGCTCTCGATGTCGAATCCCTGGTCGGAGTAGATCCCGCCTCGAGAATCGGAGACCGCGACGATCCGATAGCCCGCCTGCTGCAGCAGGCGGGCGACGTGATAGCCGGCGTTCCCGAAGCCCTGCACGGCGACCCGCGTTTTCGCGGGCTCGAGGCCGCGCCGCGCCGCGAGCTCGCGGATCACCAGATAGGCGCCGCGCCCGGTCGCCTCGTCGCGCCCGAGCGAGCCGCCGAGCTCGATCGGCTTGCCGGTGATCACCGCCGGCGCCTTGACGCGCTTGATCGTCTGGTACTCGTCGGCCATCCAGCCCATGATGCGCGCGTTCGTGTAGACATCGGGTGCGGGGATGTCGAGGTCCGGACCGATGAAATCGGCCATCGCGCGCACGTAGGCGCGCGAGAGGCGCTCGAGCTCGAGCTTCGAGAGCTGCTTCGGATCGACCGCGACGCCGCCCTTTGCGCCGCCATAGGGAAGCCCGGCGACCGCGCACTTGAGCGTCATCCAGAGCGCGAGCGCGTTGACTTCCGACAGCGTGACGTCCGGGTGGTAGCGAATGCCGCCCTTGGTCGGGCCGAGCGCATCGTTGTAATGCGTGCGGTAGGCGCTGAAATGGGTGGTCGAGCCGTCGTCTCGGCGGACCGGGAGCGTGGCCATCAGCGTCGCGCGCGGCTGCCGCAGCGCCGCGATCAGCTCGGGATCGATGCCGGCCTCCCGCCCGATCTGCTCGAGCCGCGCCACGGCGTCCGCGAATACATCTGCCGCCACGCCGGCGCCCTCAGCGCCCGGCGGCGAGCAGCGCGCCGGGCCGCAGGCCGGGTGTCGCGTGCAGGCTCTCGCCGTCGACGCGGATCGGCGTGCCGTTCACGAGCACATGGCGCATGCCCTCTGGCTGGTCGGCGGTCAGACGGTCTGCGTTCGCGGGGAAATCGCGCACGCGCCGCACCGGCCCCGGCGCGACGCGCTCCGGGTCGAAGACCGCGACGTCGGCAAACGCGCCCGGGCGCAGCGCGCCGCGCTCGCGGAATCCGAACAGCGCCGCAGGTTCGCCGCTGAGCTTGTGCACGGCGGCCTCGAGCGAGAGCACGCCGCGCTCGCGCACCCAGTTGCCGAGCAGGTCGGTCGGCATCGGCGCGTCGCAGAGCTGACCGACGTGCGCGCCGGCGTCGGAGAGGCCGAGGACGACGTGCTTGGAGGCCAGCAGATAGGCGATCCCGGCCTCGTCGTCGTTCGCGACGACGCAGCGGAATCGCGTCTCGAGGTCTTCCGAGAGCGCGAGCTCGAGCATCGCGTCGAGGGGCTCGACGCCGCGCTCGCGCGCGAGGTCCGCGACGCGGCGGTCGACGAGCTCGGGATGCTTCTCGCTCTCGGCGACCTCGAAGCTCGCCCACTTCGGCGGCAGCGCCTGGGTCGCGAGCTGTTGGATGGCTGCTGCGCGCCAGGCCGGATCCGCATAGCGCAGACGGCGCAGCGCAACCGGGCGCCCGATCAGCTGCGCGAAGCAGGGCGCCTGATTGAACTGGAAGGGCTCACTCATCTTCATCTGCAGCGTGATGCGCCGCGGAGACACCTGCGGCCAGACGTCTGCACCGGCGGCGACCTCGCGGTCGTTCAGCGCCGAGAGGCGCTGCCAGACGCCGGCGATCGCGAGCAGCGCGGTGTAGGTGATCGGAACCCCGACGCGGCGCTGCAGCGCGTAGATCTCGGGCATCGGAAGCTGCTCGCCTGGCGTGACCTCGACCACGCCGCGGCCGCACTCGGCCAACACCCGGCACAGCGCCTCGAACTCCGCGAGCTCGGCGAAGCGGCTCGGAATCGGCAGGCCGTTCATGCCCTGGTGGGTCGGCGCGAAGCTCGTCGAGAGGCCCGCGGCGCCGGCGTCGATTGCCTCGCGCACTGTCCGTTGCATCGCGCCGACTTCGTCGGGCGTCGCCTTGCGCTCGTAGGCGGCGTCGCCCATGCAGTAGAGGCGCAACGCGGTGTGACCGAGGTAGGCCGCGTAGTTGAGCAGCGTGCCGCGCCGGCGCACCGAGGCGAGGTATTCGGGAAAGCTCTCGAAGTCCCAGGGAATGCCCGCCGCGAGCGTCGCGACGTTCATGTCCTCGACGTTCTCGAGCGTGTGCGCGAGCACCTCGCGGTGCTCCGGGCGCGTCGGCGCGATCGAGAAGCCGCAGTTGCCGGCCACGACCGTCGTCACGCCGTGGAAGCAGGAAGGCGTCAGCGCGGGGTCCCAGAAGACCTGTGCGTCGTAGTGGGTGTGGATGTCGATGAAGCCCGGCGCGACGACGCAACCGCTCGCGTCGAGGCTGCGCGCGCCGCGCAGGCGCGGCCCGATTTCGGCAATGCGTCCGCCGGCGATCGAGACGTCCGCGCGGCGCCCGGGCGCGCCGCTGCCATCGATCACGAGGCCACCTTGAATCACGAGCTCGGCCGTCATCGAACCTCCTCTCGCGGTCTGCACCGCGCATGCGCTGTTCCGCTCGCAGTCGAGGTCGTTTCCCGTTTCGCCTAGCGGGTCCCGGGCCGGGAGCGGCCCGGCGCTCCCGCACTCAGCTCGCTTGCGGCTGCAGCGCGCCGGGGCGGCCCACCCGCACTCCACTCGCCTTTGGCTCGCTGCGCGCCGAAGCGGCTTGCCCGCACTCCTTTGCGCCTCGCTGCGCGCCGAAGCGGCTTGCATACGACTCCGCGCCTAGAGCCGCTGATCGACTTGCACGACGTTCCCGTCCGGGTCGAACAGGAAGCAGCTGCGGATCTTCTTGCCGGGCGCCTCGCCGTAGTCGCGGGAGTCGCCGTTGCCGGGCTGGGTCAGCAACTTGCAGCCCGCCGCGCGCGCCCGCTCGGCGATCGCATCCACGTCGTCGACCCAGAAGCCGAAGTGATGAGTGCCGACCTGGAATACCCGCGGCGGCTCGCCGAAGGGCGCGCGCGAGAGCTGTTGGTCGAGCACCAGGAAGGAGGCGTCCGGGCCGTCCTTCCAGCGCAGGTAGACGCCGCGGCGCTTCATCGGCGCTCCGCCGTCCAGGCTCGGGAACTCCTCGGGCTGGTCTGCGGAGATCTCGAGCCCGATCACGTCGCGGTAGAAGTGCAGCGAGCGGTCCATGTCGCGGACACCGACCGCAACGTGGGAGAAGGCGCGAATCGGCATCGGGACTCCTGTCTCGGGGGCTTCGATTGCCCAGGGCTCACTGCGCCGGGCAAGGTCCCTTGCGGTTGACAGTCGCTCGCCTTCGGCTTCCGGCGCGGGACGAGGTCGCCCGATCGCGGCAGCGGTGGGGCGACCGCTCGATCTTACAGCGCGCGCCGAGTGCGGATCCAGCGCGGCGGCTCAGGGGGTCGCGCGGTAGAAGCTCGAGCGCCGGACCAGCGCACAGCGCTCGGGAAGGGGTGCGGCGCCAATGCGCTTGCGCAGGTGCTCGGCCAGAAAGCCCGGATCGCCGAGGTCCGACTCGAGCAGCAGCAGCAGCGGCGGCTCGAGATCGGGATCGCGAGCG
Organism: uncultured Spirochaetales bacterium; assembly: GCA_964437835.1. Lineage (GTDB taxonomy): Bacteria > Myxococcota_A > UBA9160 > UBA9160 > SMWR01 > CAYTJA01. Next base: position 1,234 of record CAYTJA010000435.1, on the reverse strand, counting down.
CTGGCGGCGGCCGAAGCGGGCTCGCGCAGCCGATTGAAGGAGACGCTCCCGTGCAGCAGCTCCGCAACCGACAGCGTGTGGAACAGGCCGGTCTCGAGCGCGGCGGGCAGCGCGACCTCACGCAGCCAGGCCAGGCCCGCTGCGCGCGCGGCGGGGCCCTCCACTGCCAGATGCCACGCGAGCAGGCTCTGCGTGCGGCGGCGGCGCGCGGTCGTGCTCGCGCTCTCGCGCAGCGCGTAGATGCCGAAATGCGCGCCGACGGTGCCCGCGTGGATCTGCTGCCCGGCGAAGAGCGCGCCGACGTGCTCCGAGAACGCGCGGCAGGCCCCCGCGAGATCCTCCCAGAAGCACTCGTAGAACGCGAGGAAGCGCTGCTCCCCGGCCGGGGGCGGCTGCGCGGCGTTGTGCAGCATCGAGGCGCTCGTGAAGATGCCGGGCTCGGTCACGTCCGCAAAGTGGACGTCGAGGTACCAGCGCTGATATTCGGCCTCCTTCGCGGGGTCGTTCACTCCGGTGTTCACGAACATGATCGCGCGCGGCGAGCGGCCATCCATGCGGATCTCAGGGGGCCTGGCGCGCCGCAGGCGCGCTGGGGAGTCCCCCGAGCCTCGGCGCGACCTCGCGCATCAGTACTTCGAGCGGCGCGATCCGATCGACGTCCCAGAAGCTCACGACGAAGGCCTGGACTCCGGCGTCGATGAAGCGCTGGAGCTTCTCTGCCACCTCCGCGGGCGTTCCGATCAAGGTGCGCGCGCGGAAGCCTTTCTCGGATTCCCCTGCTGGGCAGAGCGCGATGATGCGCCGCTCGGCGTCGGCCGCGGAGTCCGCGAACAGGATCGGCGTGAGGCGCGTCTTCCAGATCGCAGCGTAATCCGTTCCGAGCTTCTCGCAGTGGGCGCGCAGCAGGCTCAGCACGCGCGCGCACTCGGCCGGCGAGCCGCCGCCGAGGTTGTGCGCCTGCGCGTACTGCGCCGTGAGGCGCAGCGTGACGCGCGCGCCGTTGCCGCCGATCAGGATCGGCGGGTGCGGGCGCTGCACCGGCTTCGGGCTGCAGACCGCATCCTTCACGCGGAAGTGCCGGCCCTCGATGCTCGCGCGCGGCTGCGTCCACATCGCGATCAGGATCTGGATTGCCTCCTCGAGGCGGCGCAGGCGCTCGCCCGTGGACGGAAACTCGAGGCCGTAGGCCGCGTGCTCCCAGTCGCACCAGCCCGCGCCGAGGCCGACGATCAGG
>CAYTJA010000434.1:0-4553 GCA_964437835.1 uncultured Spirochaetales bacterium | reverse complement strand
GCGATCCCAGAGCAGGCGCTCGCCCGCGGCAATGCGTTCGCTCGCGCCCGGCGCGGCGATGCGCGAGCTCAGCTGCCGCAGCGCGAGCAGCGCGCAGGCGGTGGGCTCGCACCAACTAGCCGCTGCGGCGTGCCACGGCCAACCGCGCAATGTGAGATCGTGCTCGATGCGTTTGCGCTGGCCCGTCAGAGCGCCGAACGCGCGCGTGAGCAGGTTGGGCCGCCAGCCTTCTCGCGCGACGAGCCAGTCGGCTCCGCGCGCGAGCGACTCCGTCCCGGCGCCCGCATGCGCGAGCGCAATCAGCGCCCAGCTACTCGCCCAGGAAGACTCCGGCACGGCGTCGCCGAGCGGCCACGCGCCATCTGGACGCTGCCGTGAGATCAGCCACTCGCAGGCGCTGGCGTCGCCCAGCGCGAGCGCCGCGAGCGCGGTGCTCTCCGTGCACGCGCCGCTGCCGGGGACCGCTTCGTAGCCGCCCTCGGCGGTACGCCGCGTCGCCAGCAGCTGAACGAGCTCGGATGCGGCGTCGCTCATGCGCCGAGCGCGTCCGGACCTGCCGGCGCGAGGACCGTGGCCCAGCTCGCGCGTTGCAAGTCAACAACTATTTTCAGGTCCAGCCCTGCGACCAACACCAGCCGCTGATACGCAAGCTTGCGCAGCGAGGTTGCACCCGCGCGAACCCGAGCTGCGTAGGATTTTTTCGTAACCACCCTCACGAACCTGTTCACCTCACCATTGCGTGGGTCGATAGGGACCCGGCTGGCTCATCAAACCCTGGAAGGAGATCACGATCATGGTCAATGCAATCAAGCGTTTCGTGCGGGACGAGAGCGGCCTCGAGACCGTCGAGTGGGCGATCGTCGGCGGCCTCGTGGTCGCGGTCGGCGCCATCATCTTCACGGCGATCGGCGGCGACGTCCGGACGTCGCTCTCGAACATGCAGACGGTCACGTCCAGCGCTGCCACGGCTTCGTCCTAGTCCTCGCACGAGAACGGACGAGAAATCGACCTTGAGCACGCTCGCCACCATTTCAGTCGCCTCCCCCTCGCTGGAGCGCCCCCGCGGCGTTGCGGTCGCGGCGGGTCTCTTGTTGGCGGCGCCGATGTTCGCGAGCGGCTGGGTCGCTTCGATGCCGCTGCCCATCCTCGGATGGGCAGCGGCCTTCCTCTTCATCGCAGTGGAGCGTGATGTCCACTGCCAGCGCATTCCCAACTGGCTCACGTTTCCGTCCTTCGCCGCGGCGCTGATGTATGGCGCCTTTGTCGGCGGATCGACGGGCGCTCTTGACGCCGCGCTCGGCGCCGGCGCCGCCTTCCTGCTGCTGCTGCTGCCATACAGCGTCGGTGCGCTCGGCGCGGGTGACGTGAAGGCGGCGATGGTGCTCGGCGCCGGCTTCGGCGCAGTCGCGGTCAGCGAGCAGATGCTGCTCGCCTTCGGCTTCGGCGGCCTGATCGCCGCGCTGCGCCTCGCGGCGGTGGGCGAGTTGACGGTCCTCGCCAAGCGCTGGGGCCAGATCCTGCTCGCCACGCTGATGGCGCGCCGCTTCGTCTACTTCCCCCCGGCGCCCGGCTCCGCTGCCGATCGCTGCATCCCCTTTGCCGTGGCGATCGCCATCGCAGTCTCAGCGCAGCAACTGCTGGGGATCTACCGATGACGAATCCCCCGACCTCCGCGCCGGCCGCAATCGCTCGGCGGCATCTGTCGCGTCGTCACAGCGCTGGCACGTCGGTCGTCGAGATGGCGATCGTGCTGCCGCTGTTGCTGATGCTGGTGTTCGCCATCGGCGAGTTCGGAATCGCCTTCACGCAGTATCAGACCTTGATCAACTCGGCGCGCGAGGGCGCTCGCACGGGAGTGCTGTTCCGCGGCTCGAGTTGCGTTGCCGCGACGGTGAAGACGCAGATCTCGACCACGGTGAGCAGCTACATGGTCGCGAGCGGCGTGCCGACCAGCGCCATCACCACCGTCTCTAGCGGCGAGTGTGCTGGCGCCGGCACGCAGCTCATCGTGAACACGCAGGTCCCGTACACGTTCGCGGCGCTGCCGCTCCTCGCCGGCCTGCAGTCCAACGTCACGCTGAGCGCCCGCTCGACCATGCGGAACGAGTAGGCCTTCACGTCTTTCTTCAACTTTCCGATTCAGACCTTCCCTTTTGGAGGATCACACGATGCAGAATCGCCGCGGTCTCATGTTCCTGGCCCTTGCGGTGATGCTCGGGCTGGGCGCTGCCTTCATGGCGCGCGAGTTCACGGGCAACACTCCGGCAGCGCAGGGCGCAGGCGTCGCGACCCAGCCGGTCGTGATTGCAAAGGTCGACGTGGGCACGGCGGCCGGGCTCACTGCTCCCGATCTGACCCTGATCGACTGGCCCGCGTCGCTGGTGCCGACGGGCGCGATCCACAGCCTCGCCGCCGCCGAGGGCCGCGTGACGCGCCGCCCGCTGGTCGCGGGCGAGCCGGTGCTCGAGGGGGCGCTGTTCGACGTGGGCGCCGAGGGCGGCCTGCCCGCGGTGATTGCCAACGAACACCGTGCGGTGTCGGTGAAGGTGGACTCGGTGATCGGTGTTGCGGGCTTCGTCAAGCCTGGGTCGCGGGTGGACGTAATGGCAACCGTGCGCCGCGTCGACACGAGCGAATCCCTGCCTTACTCGAAAGTGATTCTCCAGGACGTCAAGGTCCTGGCGATCGATCAGAAGCTCGAGGAAGCCAGCAACGGCGAGGCTCAGCTCGTCAGCGTGGTCACGCTCGAGGTCAAGCCGGAAGCGGCGCAGAAGCTGATCTACTCGGCGCACGAGGGCCGGCTGCAGCTGGCGCTGCGCACGCCGGGCGATGACGCGGTGGTGGAGCTGGCCAGCACGGGCGTGCGCGACGTGCTCGGCACGCCGAAGCGCGCGAGCGCTCCGAGGCCGTTTGCTCGCTCGCGTTCGGGAGGCGCCGCGGTTCAGGTGATCCGCGGCTCGAAGGTCGAGACCAAGACCTTCTAGTCCGGTCAACGTAGTTGGTGGGGGGAACACGCCGTCATGCAATTCCATATCACGCGGGACCGATGCAAAGCGCTGGGCATTGCCAGCGCATTCGCACTGCTCGCCGCGAGCGCGCTCCCGGCCGCTGCGGCGACCACGCTGGCCGCGAACCAGCAGGGTGTGATCCAAGTCGGCAGCGCCGCGAGTGACGAGCAGCGCGTCCGCACCCTCGACGTCGAGATGGGGAAGACCGTGTTCTTCAACACGGAGTTCGCCGTGCGCCGTGTGTCGGTGGGCGACCCCGACACCCTGGACGTCAACGTGCTGAGCCCGCGCGAGCTGTCGTTGGTGCCGAAGAAGATCGGCACCACGAACCTCGTGCTGTGGGAGGCGAGCGGCGCCCCGGCTCTCGTCGTGGACGTGAACGTGGGCTCGAATTACACACCGATCGAGCACCGTATCTCGTCGGCGCTCGGCATCGACGGCGTAAAGGTCGAGCCCGCGGGCGAGTCGGTGGTGCTGACCGGCAACGTGCCGAGCCCGGTGCACGCCGAGCGCGCGCTGGCAGTGGCCCAGGCCTTCTTCCCGAACAAGCCGGGCAATCACGTCGTGAACGCCCTCAACGTCGGCGGCAATCAGCAGGTGATGCTCGAGGTGGTGATCGCCGAGATGCAGCGTTCGCTCGGGCGCAACATGACGGTGAACTTCTCGAGCGTGATCAAGACCGCGGGCAAGATCTACGGCTTCGACAGCATGCTCGGCGGCCTGATGTCGATCGACGAGCGCGAGCTCGTGCTCGACCCGGCTTCGGGCAGCAAGAGCTTCAACTACACCGACCGCATCGACCTGGCCGGCACTTTCATCAACGAAGGCGACTTCCTGATCGACATGTTCATCGAGGCCGCCCAGGAGAAGGGCCTCGCCCGGGTGCTCGCCAAGCCGACGCTGATCGCTCGCAGTGGCCAGGCGGCGAGCTTCCTCGCCGGCGGTGAGGTGCCGATCCCGATTGCACAGGGCGGCGCCTTCGGCTCGATCACGATCGAGTTCAAAAAGTTTGGCGTGGGCATCGAGTTCGCACCGACAGTGCTCGGCGACGGTCGCATCTACCTCGAGGTGAGCCCCGAGGTGAGCGAGCCGGACTTCACGCTCGCCACGATCAGTGGCGGCGCGCTGATCCCCGGCTTCATCACGCGGCGGGCCTCCACCAGCGTCGAGCTGGCCGACGGCCAGACCTTCGCGATCGCCGGCTTGCTGTCGGACTCGGTGGACTCGTCGGTCGAGAAGTACCCGCTGCTCGGCGACATCCCGATCCTCGGCGTGCTGTTTCGCAGCGTCGAGTACCAGCGCAACGAGACGGAGCTGGTGATGCTCGTCACGCCGCGCATCGTGAAGCCGCTGCCCGCGGGCCAGGTACACCTGCCCACCGACGCCTATGTCGCTCCGAACGACTTCGAGCTCTACATGCTCGGCGCCCTCGAGGCGCAGCGCGCGGGTGCGGCCCCTGCGGCTCCGGCCGAAGCCGGCTCTGCGGGTTTGATCGGGCCGGCTGGCCATCGGCTGCCGGTCTCCATGGAAGAGGAGAATGCACAA
>CAYTJA010000433.1:0-7107 GCA_964437835.1 uncultured Spirochaetales bacterium | reverse complement strand
CCGCGACGACCACGTGATCGACCACCGGAACTCCGAGCAGAGTACCCGCGCGCACGAGCCGCCGCGTGACCTCGCGGTCCTCGGGGCTGGGCGTCGGATCTCCGCTCGGGTGGTTGTGTACGAGCACCAACGCGGCTGCCGCCTCGCGTAGGGCCGGCCGAAAGACCTCGCGGGGATGCACGAGGCTCGCGGTGAGGGTGCCGCGCGAGGTGAGCACTTCCTGCAGCACGCGATGGCGTGCGTCGAGCAGCACCACGTAGAACTCCTCGTGCGGCGCGTCGCGGAGGCGTGCGTGGAAGTGACGGTGAACGTCAGCGGGGCTGTGGATGCGATCGCCGCTGCGCAGCCGCCGGGCCGCCGAACGGCGCCCGAGCTCCATCGCAGCCAGCAGGCTGGCGGCTTTCGCGGGCCCGATGCCGGCGAGTTGTTGCAGCTCGCCGGGACCGGCACGCGCCAACGCCTCGACGCCGAGCCCGTTCGCCAGCTCGCGCGCGATGCTCTCGACATCGCGCTGTGCGGTACCGCTGCGCAGCAGCAACGCGAGGAGCTCGGCGTCGTTCAGTGCCGCCACACCGTGCGCGAGCAAGCGTTCGCGCGGACCGGGCCGTCGCCCTTCTCCAGCCATGCGGTGAATCCGCGGGACGCTTCGGGGGAGGCGCTATCTCGCTATCAGGTTCCGCCGCGGCAGCGCGCTTCCGCGGCTTCTGCCGCGCGCAGCACCTTCAAGAACTCGTCGGGCGACAGCTCGGGCGCGATCAACCCGCGCAGCGTGGAGGCCAGCGCGTTCCCGCCTTCGAGCCGCGTGACGAAAACGCGAAGCAACGCGAGGTATCCCAGCGCTTCGGATGGCTGACTCATCGCTGCAGCCAACTCGAGTTGGCTGGCTCCCAGCAGGTTCGTGCCGTCGCGCATCGCGATGCGGCCGGCCGGCGACACCTCGGCGAGTCGCTTCATGGCTGCGCGCAGGTAAGGGTCCGTGAAGGCACCATGCGGAGACAGGGCGCGCGCAAGGCTTGCGGGGTCCAACCCTTCGCGCAGGGCGCTGTCGAAGCTCGCGGCACAGCCCGTCACCTCCGCCGCGCCGATCGCGGCGAGGGTCGCGCGGGCGCGCTGTACGGCCTGCACGCCGCCGTCGGCGGGCACCATCTCGACCGAGTACGCGAACAGGTCGCGCAGCTCGTCTCGCGCCTGGCGCGAGCGGAACTCGTAGCCCGAGCGCGCAGCGGGGTCGGTCGAGACCCGGACGAGCAGGTCCTCTCCGAGCTGCAGCGACTCGACCTCGCGGATCAGGGGGCTCGACACCTTGCCGAGCGCGGCGTCGACGCCATCGGCTTTCGCGGTCTCGGCGAGGATCACGTTGAAACCCTCGGCCGTGTCCTGCAACCGAACCGTGAGCGACTCCCGAGTCAGGAACGACAGCGAGGCGCGGCCTGACAGGTAGACGTGAGAGGCGGCAATGAGCGTATTCGGAAGCGGCTCGAGATCGATTACGACATGGTCCTGGTCGGAGTCGACGCGAATGCTCACCTCGCGCTGACGGTAACCCTCGGCGAAAGCGCGAATGATCACCGCGTCGCGCGGGCCGGCCTCGACGCGCGGCGGTAACACGACCCGAGCGGGTGCGCCTGCCTGCTCGTAGCGCTTCTGGAAATTGGAGCGGATGTAGAAGAGGTCGAGCGTCGCCTCCGCCGGCGAAGTCTCGACCGTGATGGAGCGCTCGCCGAAGTTGTGCTCGGAGCGCACCCACGCGAACAGGTTGCCGGGGCGCCAGCTCGCCGCGTCGTCGGGGATCAGCTCGACCGTCTCGAGCGCGGATGCGCTGCAAGCGAGGAGACACAATCCGACACCGAGGCCGAACAGGTGCCGAAACTCTCGCGGGTGCCGGTGTCGTTCCATGGGTCGCGGAGCCTATCACCGGCCACAGGTGACCGCAGCGGAACTAGCGCGGCTTCGCGACCACCAGCTCGAAGCGAGGAGCCAGCTCGGCCGCTCGCGGATCGCCCGACGCGCGCAGACGCTCCGCAATCAACGGCGCCGAACCGGAGTGCGCGGCGAAGCGCGAGAACTCTCCCAGCCAGCGTTCGCGCGCGCGGGAAGGCAGCTCTTCCAGTTGGCTCGCGAAGAGCGGCGCATCACGCAGCGCAAGGCCGACCATGTAGGTGTGAAACGAGTTGCATACGGGCGTACTCGGCCTCTCGAGACAGAGGGCGGGTACCCCGCCGACGCGCCGCTCGAGCTGCTGCCGCTCGCGAAGCGCGGCGAGTGGCATCTGCGGCGTCGGCGACACGGGGGGTAGCGGGCGCGCAATCTCGGCGACGCCAACCGCTGCGGGCCGCTGCGTCGGCCCCGCAAGGCTCGCCTGCAATACGAGCACGAAAGCTGACCCGGCCGCGGCGGTCGCGACAGGTGCGCCCCACGGACCGTCGAGGAAGTGCGCGACGGGACGCCACAGGCCTTCCCACCAGAAGCGCTTTCGGGCTTGCACCCTCGCGGCGATGCGGTCGGCCAAGCCCGGCGGCGGCTCCTCTGCTTCGAGTAACCGCAAGGTCACGACAGTGCGGCGCAGCGCCTCTAACTCGGCGCGGCAGTTCGCGCAGGTCGCCAAGTGATCGGCGATGCGAGCGTGTTCGCGCGGCGGCAGCCCGCCGTCCATGAACTCGGATAGCTGGGCGCGAATCCGCGCGTGCATCAGCCCGCGCCTCCGGCGCGCACGAAGTCTGCGAGGCGCTCTCGCAGCGCCAGGCGCGCGCGGTGGATTCGCGACTTCACGGTGCCCTCCGCCACCTGCAGCACCTCTGCGATCTCCGAATAGGCGAGGCCCTCAAGGTCGTACAGTACCAACGGACCCCGGAGGGCGGGCGGTAGTGCGACGAGTTCGCGGTGGACTCGGCGCTTCACCTCGTCCCCTGCGGCCGCATCCTCGGGCCCGCGAGGGGAGGCGGGTAGCGAGCCACCGGTGGACTGCTCATCGGATAGGGCGTCGAGGTGCGCGCGTCGCCGGCCCAGGCTGCGCCGCCGGTTCAGCGCCGCGTTCACCGCTACGCGGTACACGAACGTCGAGAAGCGCGACTCCTGCCGGAAGCGGTGTCCGTGCCGGTGAAGATTCAGGAAGGTGTCTTGCGTCGCGTCCTCGGCTTCGTCGCGGTCCCCGAGCATGCGAACCAGGAGGCCGAAGATCCTGCGCTGGTGGCGGCGAACCAGGAGCTCGAACGCGTGGCCGTCGCCCGCCCGCCAACGAGTGACGAGCTCGAGATCGGGGTCGACCTCTTCGCTCGCAATCGGGTTGGAGAGAGAGCTGCCGGCGATCGGTTGTGTCACTGCGGTCACAGCGGCGGGTTGGACAAACCCACCCCAGTTCGGGTTCCCAGGTCTGACCGGCTACTACGCGCGAGCCGGGCTTCGAGTTCCGACGCCGGAACGATCGCGCTATTCGCGAACACGGCGTGAACTGAATCGACCGGCTCAGACCCGCTCCCAAAGCCCGCTCTTGCCACCTTGCTTCTGGACCAGCCGGACACCAGAAAGCGTCATCCCTCGATCGATGGCCTTGCACATGTCGTAGAGCGTGAGGCCTGCGGCCGCCACGGCCACGAGGGCCTCCATCTCGACTCCGGTCCGCGCATGGGCTCGCGCACGCGCCTCGATGCGAACGCACGGCCCGCTCGGGTCGGGAAGGAAGTCGATCTCGACGCTGTCGAGCGAAATCTGGTGGGCGAGCGGGATCCACTGATCGGTGCGCTTGGCGGCCTGGATGCCGGCAATGCGGGCTGTCGCCAGAACCTCCCCCTTCGGGGCACGCCCCTCCACGATCGCTGAGAGCGTTTCAGCCGACATCGCGAGCTCGGCACGGGCGACGCAGATGCGCTCGGTCACTGGCTTGGCCCCCACGTCGACCATGCGGGCCCGACCCTGCTCGTCGATGTGAGTCAGGCGCTCGCTCACGGCACCAGTTTCTCCAGCCACGCGAAGGCGTCTTCGTACACCTGCGCGCGCTCCGGCTCGTTGAAGATCTCGTGTCGTAGCTCGGGATAGGTACGCAGCGCGCTTCCCTCGCTGCGCACCCCCGCGAAGAAAGCCCGGCTGCCTTCGACGGCGCAGATCGGATCGCTCTCGCCGTGGAGCATCAAGAGAGGCACGCGGATCTCGCCCGCGCGGGCCGCTGCAGCGGAAGCTCCCGCCAGCAGCTCGACCGCCAGGGAGGTGGTCATCGTCCGGTACACCAGCGGGTCTTCTAGGTAGGCGCGCACGACCTCAGCGTCGCGCGAGAGGCCAGCCGGATCGAGCCCGCTCCCGAGCGCGAGGCGCGGGGCCACTCGCCGCAAGACGTGAGCGGCGGCGACCCGCAGCTTCGAAACGCTGCCGACGGACAGGGCCGGGCCGGAGATCACTGCAGCCGCGACACCCGCGGGCCGTCCCGCCAGGTAGTGCAAGGCGATCAGCCCGCCCATGCTGTGCGCGACGAGTGCCAGGGGGATTCCGGCCTCCTCGGCGTGCGCAACGGCCACGAATGCCTCGAGGTCACGGATGAACTCAGCGAGTGAATCGACGTGACAACGCGGGCCACCCGAGCGGCCGTGGCCGCGATGGTCGTAGGCGTGAACCGCGTGTCCCCGCTCCGCAAACCAGCTGCCGAGTTCCTCGTAGCGGCCCGAGTGCTCGGCGTAGCCGTGCACTAGCACCAGCGCCCGTCGTGGCGTCCCCTGAGGGCGCCAGGAACGGCGGAAGAGCGGCACTCCATCCGGTGCCGCGACGGCTCCTTCGAAACGTCGCAGAGCCGTCAGGACTGCAGGGACCGTCGCAGGCGATCCTGCGCAGCGCGAACCCGATTGAGGTAGGTGACGCCCCGAATGTCGGAGCCCCAGAAGTACGCGGAGATCCCGTCGGCTTCGCCGAGGCGAGCGATGTTGTCGGACAGGATCCGGCAGCCCGCCTCGATGTTCGCCTCGATGGTTGCCGGGTTCCCGGCGAGCCTCATGGGTTCGATCATGTATGGCATGACCTGCATCAGTCCGAGCGCTCCGGACGGACTGCGGGCCCAGGGCCTTGCGGCGCTCTCGACCTCGATCACCGCGGTAACCAGAACCGGGTCCAGCTCGTACTGGAGAGAGGAGCGGAGGATCGCGGCGCGGATGCGGTCGCGCTGGGAGGGGGTGAGGTGCGGGTTGAGCTCTGCGATGCGGTTGGTGACGTCCTGGGCGGCGACCGCAGCGGTGGCTTCGGGGCGCACCCCGCGCTCGGAGGGCCCTCGAGACAGCTCGGGACCGCTCAGCGTGAGGATGGCGGCGGCGGACAAGAGCAGAACGCGAAGCTTGGACATGGGCTCGTACCTCGTACTCCGGCTCTGGCGCCTCCCCGCCACCAGCTCCGGTGCCCTTATCGACACCACGGGGGCGTCTCCAAAGGCGATCGAAGGTTCTTTCGGGGGGGTGCCCGAAGTCGGTGCAGGGTATCGGCCGGGGTCCGGATCGGACAGCCCTACATCACGAACCGGCAGGCCCCATGGGGCCGCAACTAGCTCTCTGCATCCGAGCCCGATGTTCGCGTTGCTAACCCAGCTGGGGTGTTTCGATTGACCCTCGGTTTTCGCAGGTGGTAGGATCGCCCTTCGTCGCAGCGGCTTTTGCGTGGACCCCCCAATGAATCAGCCTCCTGAACTGGCCGCCGCCCTTTCCGCCGTCGAGGCGCTCGGGCGCGTGCACGACTTGGTGCTGCTCGCAAACCGCGAGGGCCGCGTGCTGTGGGCGAGCCCCAGCCTGACTGCGATCTGCGGTGAGCAGATCGGGCGAGAGGGCGACTGGCTCGAGCGCCTGGTAGAACCGGTGCGGCGCGAGAAGGTGCAGCGTGCGCTCCGCACCGGGAGTGGGGTCTCCAACGAGCGCGTCGCCCTGCTCGACGATCGCGGCGAGCGCATCGTCGCGGCGATGTCGGCCGCGCGAGTGGGACCGCCCGGGGGGTGCGAAGCGGTCCTCGCGATCTTCCGAGTCGAGACGCAGCGCACCACTTCCCTGGCTCAGACGATCGGCATCACGCGCATCGTCCTCGACAGCGCTCCGGACGGGGTCGTCGTCGTCGACACCAGCGGTTTCATCACCTACGCAAATCCGGCCATGGCGCAGATGAGCGGTTGGTCGGTCGACGCGTTGGTCGACAAGTCGGTGCTGATGTTCGTTCCGTCGCCTGAGGCCTTGGATGGATTCGTGAGTGCGCTTGCTGCGAGCGACTCTGCCGGCACGAGTTCGGAGCTCGAGGTGCGCCGGCGCGACGGCTCCAGCTTCCTGGTGAGCGTGACCGGCAAGCCGGTGGCGTTGCCCGACGGCTCCCGTCTCGGGACGGTTGCTTTCGTCCGAGACGTCACCCAGCTGCGCGGGTTCCAGCGTGAACTCGAGCGCAAGAACAGCGAGCTCGAGCACACGGTAAGCGCCGTGTCACACGATCTGCGTTCGCCGCTGGTCGCGGTGCTCGGCTTCACGCGGCTGCTGCGCGACGACTTCTCGGGCGTCCTCGGCGACAGCGGGCGCCACTACCTGCGACGAATCGAAGAAGCCGGACGCACGATGGAGGCGATGATCCAGGACCTCCTCGAGTTCGCGCGCATCGGCCGCAGCGAGCCGCGCCGCTCGCATGTCGACCCGCGCGAGGTGCTGCTCCAGCTGCGCGGGGAGTTGAAGCCGCGGCTCGACGAGAAGCTCGTGACGCTGTCCCTGCCCGACGACCCGCCGGTGCTCTACTGCGACCGCACGCAGCTCTACCAAGTGGTCGCGAACCTGGTCGGCAACGCGATCGACCACATGGGAAGCCACGAAAATCCGCAAGTGCGGATTGCGATTCGAGCCGATCGCGAAGAGCATCGCGTGAGCGTGACGGACAACGGGCGCGGGATCGACCCCGCGGATCACGAGCGGGTCTTCGAGCTGTTCCACAGCCAGAGTCCGGGTCGCCGCGGCACCGGTATCGGCCTCGCGATCGTGCGCAAGATCGCCGCGGCGCACGGCGGGCGCGCTTGGGTCGAGAGTCAACCCGGCACGGGCGCCTCGTTTCACGTGACCTTCCCGCGCGTGTAGCGCGCGCTCCCCGCGAGCCGACTAGGGGCACGCCGGCCTGGGGATC
>CAYTJA010000432.1:0-19870 GCA_964437835.1 uncultured Spirochaetales bacterium | reverse complement strand
GCCGAGGCATCGGGCTCGATCGCGTAGTGCTGCGCGGAATAGCGGTGCGCAGCGCTCACGTGCAGTGCGTCCGCGGACTCGAAGCCGGCCTCGGCTCCGAAGCGCCGCATGATCTCGAGCGTGAGCTCGACGTAGGGCCGCGACACCAGCACGCCGCCCTCGAGGCGCAGGCGCACGTCGCGCTCCGCGTAAGGCGCCGCGATCAGCACCGCGGACACGTACTGGCTGGAGCGGCTCGCGTCGATACGCGCTTCGCCTCCGCGCAGGCCGCCGGGTTGGATTCGCAGCGGCGGGCAGTCGCCGGCTCCCAGGATCTCGATCCGCGCGCCGAGCGCGCCGAGCGCGCGCGTGAGGTCCCCGATCGGGCGCTCGCGCATGCGCGCGTTGCCGTCGATCACGACGGGCCCTGCGGCCAGCGTGGCTGCCGCGGCGAGAAAGCGCGCAGTGGTTCCGGAATTCTGCACGAAGAGCGGTGCCCCGGGCGCGGCGAAATGACCGTCGCAGCCCTGGACGCTCCATTCGCTTCCGCGCTCCTGCACCGCGCAGCCGAGCTCCCGCAGCGCGCCGCGCATCACGCGGGTGTCGTCGCTGTCGAGCGCGCCGCGGAGCTCCGATCGGCCGCGCGCGAGCGCGGCGATCAGCAGCGCGCGATTCGTGAGGCTCTTGGATCCCGGCACGCTCGCGCGCGCGTCGAGCGGGCCGCGGCAGCGGACCGTCGCGAAGCTCTGGCTCATGCTCGGGGCCAGCGTATCGGCCCCACGCGCGGATCGGCAGGGCGCGGCCGCGCGCGAGCGAGCGGCGGGCTGCTGCACGCCGTCGCGGTTGACACCCGGAGAGCGCTCCGGCACCTTCCTCGGGTTTGGAAATTTCATAATTCCCGCCCGTGGTTACGACCTTCCGCGACTCTGGGTATGGCTCTGGATGGGTCTTTGGATACGTCTCTGACCGTGAATCGAGGACAAGCATGCCCCGCGTACTCGTGAGCGAAGAACTGGCGCCCCAGGGCCTCGAGATCCTGGAGCGCGCTCGCGGTATCGAGCTGGACTATCGGCCCGACCTCGCGCCGGGCGAGCTGCTCGAGGCGATCGCGGGGGCCGAGGGCCTCGTGATTCGCAGCGCCACGAAGGTCACAGCGGACGTGCTCGAGGCGGCCGCGGCTCTGCGCGTGATCGGGCGCGCCGGGATCGGCGTCGACAACATCGACGTCCCGGCCGCGACCGCGCGCGGCATCGTCGTGATGAACACGCCCGGCGGCAACAACATCACGACCGCCGAGCACGCGATCGCGCTCTTGATCTCGCTCGCTCGCCACGTCCCGCAGGCCACGGCCTCGATGAAGCAGGGCCGCTGGGAAAAGAGCAAGTACATCGGGATGGAGCTCTACAACCGCACGCTCGGCGTGATCGGCCTCGGCAACATCGGGCGCATCGTGGCCGCGCGGGCACACGGCCTCGGCATGAAGGTCATCGCGCACGATCCCTTCCTGACCGAGAGCGTCGCGGCACAGCTCGACGTCGAGCTGGTGAGCCTGGACGCGCTGCTCGAGCGCGCGGATGCGATCAGCGTGCACGTTCCGCGCACGAAGGACACGACGGGCCTGCTCGGGCGCAAGGCCTTCGCGAAGTGCCGCCCCGGGGTGCTGATCGTGAACGCGGCGCGCGGCGGGATCATCGACGAGGCCGCGCTGCTCGCGGCGCTCGACTCCGGGAAGGTCGGCGGCGCGGCGCTCGACGTCTTCGTCGACGAGCCGCCGAAGCCCGATCACCCGCTGATCGGTCACGAGCGCGTGATCTGCACGCCGCATCTCGGGGCCTCGACCGAGCAGGCGCAGCTCAACGTCGCGATCGGCATCGCCGAGCAGGTGCGGGACTACCTGCTGCAGGGCGTGATCCGCAACGCGGTGAACGTGCCCTCGATCTCGAAGGAGCTGCTCGACCGCGTGCGCCCATACCTGGCGCTCGCCGAGAAGCTCGGCCGCATGCACGGCCAGCTCGCGCCGGCCGGCATCGAGCAGGTCGAGGTCGAGTTCTCGGGCGAGGCCGCGGGCTTCGACGTCACGCCGATGACGATCGCAGTGCTGAAGGGGCTGCTCGACTCGGTGACCGACCAGGTGAACATGGTCAACGCGCCGGTGCTCGCGAAGCAGCGCGGGATCAAGGTCGTGGAGTCGAAGTCGAGCACCTCGCGCGACTTCGTTTCGGCGATCAGCGTGCGCGTGCGCGGCGTGCTCGAGCGCCTGATCGTAGGCGCGGTGTTCCAGGGCGGGCAGCCGCGCATCGTGCGCATCGACCAGTTCATGCTCGAGGCGATCCCGGAAGGGCCGACGCTGCTGCTGCACAACCACGACCAGCCCGGTGTGGTCGGGAAGGTCGGCACGATCCTCGGCGAGGAGGGCCTCAACATCTCGCGCATGCAGCTCGCACTCGCCCCCGACGGCAGCGAGGCCGCGATGCTCGTGAACATCACGCGTCCGCCGGCGCCGGAGGCGCTCGAGCGCCTGCGCGCGCTGCCGGAGGTGATCTCGGCGCAGTTCCTGGACCTCGGCTGATGACGACGCTGGTCGCGGTCGGCGCGCAGTGGGGCGACGAGGGCAAGGGCAAGCTGGTCGACTGGCTCGCGCCCCGGGCGGAGTTGGTGGTGCGCTTCCACGGCGGCAACAACGCCGGGCACACGCTGGTGGTCGACGGCGAGCGCACGGTGCTGCACGTGGTGCCGGCCGGCGTGTTGCACCCCGGCACGATCAACCTGATCGGGCCGGGAGTGGTCGTGGATCCCGGCGTGCTGCTAGGCGAGATCGAGGCGCTGCGGGCGCGCGGTGTGCTGCGCGACCCTGCCCGCGTGCGCGTCTCGGGCCGCGCGCACGTGATCCTGCCCTGGCACAAGTCGCTGGATCTCGCGCGCGAGCGCGCGGCGGGTGCGGATGCGATCGGCACCACGGGGCGCGGCATCGGGCCGGCCTATGAAGACAAGGTCGCGCGGCGAGGCATCCGGGTCGCGGATCTGCTCAGCGGCGACGTGCTGCGCGAGCAGCTGCAGCGCGCGGCGAATCACAAAGGCCCCGAGCTCGCGCACCTCGGCTGCGAAGCGCTCGACGTCGACGCGATCTGGCGCCAGGCGGTCGAGTGGGGCCGGCTGCTCGGCCCCTACGTCGACCACACCGGCCGCATCCTCGACCGCGCATTGCGCGACGGCCGCAACGTGCTCTTCGAGGGCGCGCAGGGCACCTTCCTCGACGTCGACCACGGCACCTATCCCTACGTCACCTCCTCGAACTGCGTCGCCGGGGCGGCCTGCGCGGGCGCGGGCATCGGCCCCACGCGCATCGACCGCGTGCTCGGGATCAGCAAGGCCTACACGACCCGCGTCGGCGGCGGACCCTTTCCGACCGAGGAGACAGGCGAGCTCGGCGAGCAGCTGCGGCGCGTCGGCGAGGAGTTCGGCGCGACGACCGGCCGCCCGCGCCGCTGCGGCTGGCTCGACGGCGTGATGCTGCGCGAGGCCGCGAGCGTGAACGGCTTTACCGGGCTCGCGATCAACAAGCTCGACGTGCTGTCGGGCTTGAGCGAGCTCAAGATCGCGACGGCCTATCGCGTGGACGGCAAGCTCACGCACGAGTTCCCGATGACGCTGGCCGAAATCGAACGCGCGGAGCCGGTCTACGAGTCGCACCCGGGCTTCGCCGAGGACGTGACAAAGTGTCGCCGCGTCGAGGAGCTGCCCGAGCGCGCGCGGCGCTACGTCGCGCGCGTCGAGGCGCTGGCCGGCGTCCCGGTCGAGATCCTGTCGATCGGAGCCGACCGCGACGCCACGATCGCCTGCGAGGATCCCTTCCGCGCTTGAACACGCGGGGTTGCAGGCCGCGCCTGCGCGTCGACGCAGGGCCGCGTTAGCGGGGCTCAACTCCCCCGCCCGCGCGCCGAAACGAAGCCTGTGGGCGCGACACTACGGCTGATCACGGCAAATCTCCTGAACGGCCGAGCGAGTGCGGATGCGCTGGTCGAGCTGGTGCGCAGCGCCGCAGCGGATGTCGTCGCGGTGCAGGAGCTCGGCTGGGAGCAAGCCGAGGCGCTCGCGACGCTGCTGCCCTTCGGAAGTCTCGAGCCGGCCGATGACTACACCGGCATGGGGCTGGCGCTGCGCCAGCCGCCGGCCCACTTCACGCGCCTGTCGCTGCCGTACCGGGATGCGCGCATTGCGCGCCTCGAGCCCGCGGGCTGGCCCGCGCTCGCGCGGCCGCTCGAGATCCTGAACGTGCACTTCGCGGCTCCGATGCTGCGGGGCTGGTCGCGGCAGCTCGCATTGCGCCGCGGGCAGCTGGACGGTCTGCAGCGCTATTTCGACGCGAATCCCGAGGGCCCGCGCGCGCTGATCGGCGACTTCAACGCGACGCCGCTCTGGCCGGTCTACCGCGCCTTCGCGGCGCGCTTCGACGACCTGCCCGCGCGGCATGCGCGCGCGAGCGGCGGGAAGTTGCGTGCAACCTGGCCCAGCTGGCTGCCGACCGGCCCGCTGCTGCGCATCGACCACTGCTTCGGGCAGGGCGTCGAGGTCGAAGCGGCGCACGCGGTGGCGATGCCGGGCTCCGATCACCACGCGCTGGTGGTCGACCTCAGCGTGAAGTGAGCGGGGCGCTCCGCAGCGCTTCCAGCTCCACTCCGCAGCGCCCCGCGAGCCAGGCGAGCACGGGCTGGCCCTCGGGCCCCACTTGCGCGAGCTCGCGCCGCGCGATCGCGAGCGCGAGCTCGCTCTGCCCGGCGCGGCAGCCGGCGTAGACCGCGAGCGCCTGCGAGAGCTCGCGCGCCTGTGGCAGCGCGCCGCGCTCGAGCAGTTGCGCGGCCTCCGCATAGCGCCGCTCCGAAAGCGCCTCGACGCCCGCGGCGAAATCCTGTTCCGGGCTGCGGCGCCCGGCCGCGCGCGCGGCTGCGAGCGCGCGCAGCGCGTCGTGATCCAGGCCCCACCACCAGAGCAGCGGCGTGCGCAGCCGGGTCTCGCGCAGCAGGCGATCGCTGGCCTCGAGGCGCTCGAGCGCGCTCGCGGGCCCGCGACCGCCGCCCCAGCTGGCCTCGAGCCAGGCCTCGGCGCGAAACGCTGCCTCGGCCTCGCGCGCGAGACCGGGCGGCCAGGCGTGCCGCGTGAAGGCGCTCGCGCGGAAGCGCTCGAGGCGCGCGGCGAGCTGCATCGGCGCGCGGTGCTCCCGATCCATGCGCGCGGGGTCGAGCGCGGCGTCGATGCGCCTGGGATCGTCGTCCACCAGCGCCGGTACGCCCTCGGTCCAGCTCGCGATCTGGTCGCGGTCCGCCAGGAATAGCGCCGCGAGCTGGGCCGGCTCCTCGAGGCCGAGCGCGCGCAGCTCAGGCAAGAGCTCCGGGCGCTGCCAGAGCCGCGAGAGCTGTGCTTCCGAGGGCTGCCAGGCCGCGCCGCGCGATCCGACCAGCATCCAGTTGAGATCGGTGCCGCTCCAGAGCGTGCAATCGGGGAAGACCTCGCACCACGCGCGCAGGATCGAGCGCGTCTCGTCCCAGAAGAGCTGGTGCACCGGCAGCCACCAGCTCGCGATGCCGCCTTCGGCCAGGCGACTGTAAATCTGTTCGAAACACTCGCGTGTGTAGAGTGCGCCGGCGCCGGCGTGCTTGGGCGGCGGCGGTTCGGCGGTCACGAGATCGAAGCTGCGCTCGCGCGAGAGCAGGAAGAAGCGGCCGTCCTCGACGTACACCCGCACGCGCGGGTCGCGCAGCGGATTCCGGTCTCTGCCGTGCACCCGCTCGGCGAAGGCGAGCACGTCCTGCGAGATGTCCACGACGTCGAGCTGCTCGAGCTCGGGGAGGTCCGCGAGCGCCCGCGCGCTGTTCCCGATTCCGTAGCTGATCAGGAGCGCGCGCTTCGGTGCGGGGTGGAACGCGGCTGGGAGCCAGGCGAAGAGCTTCATGTAGCGCCGCGCGGGCACCTTCGTCGAGGCCATGCCGAAGCCGTTGGTCACCAGGCGCCACGACTCGGTCTCGCCGAGGCGTTCGCTGCGCAGCAGCATCGCGGTCTCGCTGCGGCCCTCGCGCAGTGCGGCGAGCCGGCCGGCCCCGAACGCGTCGAAGCGGGATTCGATCAGCGGCGCGTAGATGCGCGCGAGTGAGTCGCCGGGCAGGCTCACGAGCGCGAGCAGGAAGCTCGCGGCGAGCGCGGCCCACCGAGCGCGCGCGGCGCCCGACTGCGGCGACCAGAGCAGCGCGGCCACGAGGCCGTAGAGCGCGGCGAGCAGCCGGAAGCAGGCATCGACGCCCAGCAGCGGAATCAGGAACAGGCCTCCTGCGAGCCCGCCTAGCGCGGAGCCGGCCGTATTCGCGAGCGTGAGCCAACCCGCTGCGCGGCCCGCGGGTCTGAGGCCGCGCGCGAGCCGCGCGCCCGTCAGCGGGAACAGCACTCCCGAGAGCAGCGAGGAGGGCAGTGCCAGCAGTGCTGTCAGCACCGCGATCGCAACGGCGCCGGAAGCTCCCTGCGGCACCCGGGCCCCGGCCAGGGGAAACAGCGCGACGCTCGCGGCCGTGACAGTGCCCGCGAGCAGCGCGATCTCGGCCGCGTGCCGGTCGGCCTCCGGACGCCGGCGCAGCCAGACCCCTCCCAGGTGCCCCCCGGCCCCGATTCCCGCGAGCACGACGGCCAGGATCAGCGCAAAGGACAGCGCGTTGTTCTCGACGAAGAGCGCGAGCAGGCGCAGCCAGGTCGCCTCGAGCGCGAGCATCACCGCTCCCGCGAGGAAAGTGGCCGCGAGCAGCCGCAGAGCCGCCCGAGAGCCCGGCCTGCCGCTGCGCGCCGCGCTGTCGGACGCAGGCGCGGTCGCGAGGCTCGCGGCGTTCCGCGGCGACACCGCGATCGCTCCGGCGGCCGCGAGCAGGTTCACCGCCGCCGCCGCGAGTCCCGTGCCTCGAACTCCAAGTCTCTGCAGCAGGAAGGCCTCGCCGGCGAGCGCGCCGAGCACGGCCCCGAGCGTGTTCCAGCCGTAGATCCGGCCGAGCGCCGAGCCGAAGCTCGGATCCCGCTCGCGCAGCGCGTGCATCAGCAGCGGCAGGGTTGCGCCCATCGCGGTCGCGGGGACCAACAGCGCCGCGAAGGAAACTGCGAAGCGCAGGCTGTGCAGCAGGGCCGGGTGGTCGAGCAGCGGGCGCCAGAGCGGCGCCAGCGCCCCGGCGAGCTGCGGCAGCCCCCAGACGACTGCCAGACCCGAGCACGCGATCGCGAGCTCGAGCCACGCGTAGGCGCGCAGCGGGCGCGCGACCCTCGCGACGTGGCGTGCCGCGAGGCCGTTGCCGAGGCCGAGCCCGGCCATGAAGCTCGCGAGCACGAGGCTGGTCGCCCAGGCGCTGCTGCCGAAGGTCAGCGCGGCCTGGCGGAACCACAGCGTCTCGAAGCAGAGCGCGGCGGCGCCGGAGGCGGCGGTCACGGCAGAGAGCGCGCGCAGCATCGGCGGCGGGCATGATCCCACAACCCGTCGCCTCGCGGCTCGACGCGCGCGCAGCGGCGGGGCGCGGCGGGCTTGGAATCGCCGGGGGTGGCCTGGGATAGGCTGTCAGGCGTTGCTCCCGAGGTGTGATGCGGTTCCTGCGCCGAGCGGCTTGCGGCCTTGCCTGCGCCTCAGTTGCGTTTGCGGCCGGAGCTGCGCTGGGGCCGAGCGCGCAGGCCGCGCCGCCGCCGGTGCTGCGGCTGCGCGATCGCCTGCCGATCGTCTCCCAGGAGCACTTCGAGCGCGCAGGGGTGGCGGGCGAAGGCGCCAACCTGAACGGCCCCAGCGCCATCCGCGTGCCCGACTGGCTGCCCGTGTGGCGGCGCGCGGATCCGCGCGCGAGCTACTACCTCTACTTCGCCGACCACGACGGCGCGTACCTGCGCCTCGCCTGGGCAGCCGAGATCGCGGGGCCGTGGACGCTCCACGCGGTCGGTCCCGACTTCGCTCCCGGCTCGCGCGGCGTGCTCGACCTCGGCGATCCGCGCGCGCTCGACGCCGGCGACGGGCTCGGCGCCGTCGATCACATCGCGTCGCCTCACGTCGAGCTGGACTCCGCGCGGCAGCGTTTCGTGCTGTATTTCCACGCGCCGAAGTCCGTGGACGGCGTGTTCACGGGCGTGCAGCAGAGCTTCATCGCGATCTCGCCCGACGGCCTGCGCTTCGACTCCCCGGAGCTGCGCAGCCGCGGAGAGGGCCTGCGCCCGGTGATCGTCGCGGACGCCTATCTGCGGCCCTTTCGCTATCTGGGTGCGCTATTCGGCATCGCCAATCGCGGCTCGCTGTACCAGGCGCTGGATCCGGACCGCCCCTGGGAGCGCTTCGGCGGCCCCGCGCCTCGCGAGGCCTGGCTGCGGCTCGCGGACCGGGACCGCAACCCGCTGATGGACGACCTGCGCGCCGCGGGGCTCACGCGCGCGGGCATCGAGGTGCGCCACCCGGCCACGCGCGCGATCGGGAATCGCCTCGACATCTACTACACGCGCATCGGCGACGCGCCGGAGAGGATTCTGTATTCCTCGATCGATCTCGCGCAGGGCGGCCCGGAGAGCTGGGACGCGAGCTACCCGCCCGTCGAGCTGATGCAGCCCGAGGAGCCCTGGGAAGGCGTGAACGACGTGCAGCGGCGTTCGCGCATCGGGCGCGCGCCGGAGAACGTGAAGGAGTTGCGCGACCCCTTTCCGTTCCAGGACGCCGACGGCCGCTGGTATCTGTTCTACTCGGGTCGCGGCGAAGACGCGATCGGCGTCGCGCGGCTGAACTACCCGCCCCCGCTCTTCCTCGCGATGCAGCTCGCGCGCGGCCGCAAGCTGGACGGCTTTCGGCTGCTCGAGAAGCGCTGGCTGCGGCTCGCGCTGCGCGGGGAGCCGGGCCTGGACGTAGCCGAGATCGACCTCGCGAGCCTGGCGCTCGGGGAGGGTGCCGCGGCGCCCAAGCGCGTGCGGACGCGCGACGTCGACGGCGACGGTCAGCTCGACCTCTGGCTGCGATTTTCCGTGCGCGATCTGGAGCTTCCCTTCGGATCCGAGCAGTTGTGCTTGAAGGGTACGCTGCTCGACGCTACGCCCTTCGAGGGCTGCGACCGCATCGATAGCTGGGAGCTCGACGACGACGACCGCCCCGGGCAGGGTCGCGATCGGCACGGCCGCGGAGACGATGACGATCGACACCGCGCGCACGACCGCGATCGCAGCCGCGCCCGCTCCGGCCCCCGCTAGCATCCCGCCCGCGCCCCCCGCCTCGCGGGCCGTTAGCTCAGTGGTAGAGCAGCGGGCTTTTAACCCGTTGGTCCTGGGTTCGAGTCCCAGACGGCCCACCAACGAACCCGCGGGCCCGCGGTCGCCCGGCCGCGGGTTCGGCGCGAATCGGACCTTGCAGTGCGCCGTGAACCGGGTAATCTGATGACCCGTCAGACAACCTCAGGGAGCGAAGACATGGCCGAAAAGAAGCGCGTCTATCACGTCATTTCCGCCGACGGACACACCATCGAGCCGCCTCACATGTGGGAGCGGTATCTGCCGAAGCAGTTTCACGCCCAGATGCCGCGGATGGTCAAGGACCCCGAGGGCGGCGACGCCTGGGAGTTCGTTCCGGGCGAGCCCGCGATGCCGATCGGCCTCGTGACCAACGAGGGCAAGTGGGGCAAGCGCTACGAGGACAACAGCTGGTTCGGCACCACCTACGAGTCGATGCGCCAGGGCGCCTTCGACGGCAAGGCGCGACTCGAGGAGCAGGACATCGACGGCGTCGATGCCGAGGTGCTGTATCCGTCCCAGCGCACCATGGGCGCATTCATGGCGCAGCCCGATACGGCCTATCACCTCGCGGGCGTCGACGCCTACAACCAGTGGATGTGGGAGGAGTTCTCGGCGGCGGATCGCACGCGGCTGATCGGCCTCTACCAGATTCCCGGGGTCGACATCGAGAGCTCGCTCAAGCGGCTGCGCGAGGGCGCGAAGCAAGGCGCGCGCGGCGTGATCATCTCGGCGCTGCCGTCGGGGAACAAGGACCTTTCGCCGGCCGACGATCCCTTCTGGGCCGCGGCGGAGGAGCTCGGGCTTCCGATCCACGTCCACGTCGGGCTCAAGCACGCCGGCATGGCCCAGATCAACACCGTGCGCAGCGCGCGCTTGGAGAATCACGAGGTCCGCTTCTCGGTGCCGAATCTGCAGCTGATGGGCGGCGCGGTCGCGGAGTTCTCGGGCATGTTCGCCAAGATGATCTACTCGGGCATGTACGACCGCTTCCCGGGCCTCCAGATGGTGATGGCCGAGTGCGGCGCGGGATGGATTCCGCACTGTGTCGAGCACATGGACGACCACTGGTGGCGCAACCGCGTGTGGTCCGAAGCGAATCTGAAGCACCTGCCGAGCTACTACTTCCAGCAGCACTGGAAGGCGACCTTCATCCGCGAGCCCTTCACAGTCCAGAATCGCCACTGGTTCGGCGTCGACAACCTGATGTGGTCTAGCGACTACCCGCACCACCGCCACGACTGGCCCTACAGCCGGCGCGTGATCGACGAGACGATGGCCGGCGTCGAACCGGCCGAGAAGCAGAAGCTGATCTCCGGGAACGCGGCGAAGCTCTACCGCATCGCCTGATCGGACCCCGCCACGGGCCGCCGCCTCGCGCGGCGGCCCGTGGCACCGACCCCGCGCTCGGCCGCCCGGGGGTTCGCGCCGCATCGCGGCATTCAGCAGCCGATCCCGCCTGCCGATGCAGTTGGCAGAGTCCCAGGAGCGGATTCTCCGGGAGAAGCATGAGCGGCGAACAGGGCGGGGCCGCAGAGCTCGCAAGCGTCTCGCTGTTGCTCGTGGCGGAGGACGACCTCTCGGCGCGGCGCATCGGCGAGATGCTCGCGACCTCGCGCGTGGCCCGCTTCGGCGTCACCCGGGTCACCCACGTCGACGCGGCTCTCGAGCGGCTCCACCAGGAACCCTTCGATCTGATGCTGCTGGAGCTCTCCGTGCGGGAGGGCTACGGCCTCGACTCGCTGCTCCGCGCGCGCGCGGCGACCCAGGCGCTGCCGGTCGTCGTGCTGACCTATCAGCGCGAGGAGGAGCTCGCGCTGCGCGCGCTGCGCGCGGGAGCGCAGGACTACCTCGTGAAGGGCGAGGTGACGCCCGAGCTCTTGTCGCGCACGCTGGTGCACGCGGTAGAGCGGCACCGGATGATGCGCGAGCTCCAGGAGGCCCAGCGCCGCCAGCACTTCCTGGCCACCCACGACACGCTGACGCGCCTCGCGAATCGCAGCAGCTTCCGCGACACCCTGCAGCGCGCGCTCGCGGAGGCCGAGGGCCGCTCCGAGCAGCTCGCGGTGCTGTTCCTCGACCTCGACGGCTTCAAGGCCGTGAACGACAACCTGGGACACGCGGCCGGCGACGAGCTGCTGCGCGACGTCGCCAATCGACTGCGCCGCGTGCTGCGGCGCGAGGACATCCTGGCGCGGCTCGGCGGCGACGAGTTCGTCGCAGCGCTGCGCAACGTGGCGGATCTGAGCGCCGCCATCGCCGTGGCCGAGGTGGCGCGTCAGGCGCTGCAGAAGCCCTTCTACCTGAACGAGATGGAGTGCTGGATCTCGAGCAGCATCGGCATCGCGCGCTTCCCGAGCGACGCGCCGGACGCGGACGGTCTGGTGCGCTGCGCGGACGCCGCGATGTACCAGGCCAAGGCGGCGGGCAAGAACCAGGTGCGCTTCTACGAGCCGTCCTTCGAGGACGCGATGAGCGAGCGCTTCCGTGTCGTGAACGGGATCCGCGAGGCGATTCACAGCGGGCAGCTGTTGCTGATGTTCCAGCCGCAGGTGGACCTCGAGGGCGAGCGGCTGATCGGCGCCGAGACCCTGGTGCGCTGGCGGCATCCGATCCGCGGCATCGTCTCGCCGGCGGAGTTCATCCCGATCGCCGAGGACTCCGGACTGATCCTCCCGATCGGAGAGTGGGTGCTGCGCACGGCGTGTGCAGTCGCCGCTTCCTGGAAGCAGCTGCCGGGACTGCGCGTCGCGGTCAACGTCTCGGGGCGCCAGCTCGAACGCGCGGATTTCCTCGGGCGCGTCGAGCGGATCCTCGAGGAGACCGGTCTGCCGCGCTCGCGGCTCGAGATCGAGATCACCGAATCCGCCGCAGCGAGCGACAGCGCGGTGCGCACCTTGACCGAGCTGCGCGCGCGCGGGATCCGCACCGCGATCGATGACTTCGGAACGGGCTATTCGTCGCTGACGCTGCTGAAGCGGCTCCCCGTCGACACGCTCAAGATCGACCGCTCCTTCGTCCAGGACGCCGGCCGCGAGGCGCGGCCGGTGATCCTCGAGGGCATCATCCGCATCGCACAGGGCCTCGGCATCGAAGTAGTCGCGGAAGGCGTCGAGACGCTGCGCGAGCTCGCGATGCTGCGGGAGCTCGGCTGCACCAAGATGCAGGGATACCTCTTCAGCAAGCCGATTCCGAAGCAGGACTTCGAAGCCGAAGTCGCCCCCGCCGACGCCGCATGGCGGATGGCGCTCGAAGAACCCGAGAGCTGGGGGCTGCCCTCCGGCGTCGACGCGCCGGTTGCGAGCCTCGAGGGCCCTCCCGGCAGCGCGGATCCCGAATGACGCAGGGCCCGGCCGGGGAATTCCCCGATCCGGCCCGATGGCATTCGCGCGGCCTCCGCATGCACAGGCGGGCTGCGGGAAAAATCGCGCCGCAGTCTGGACCCCTCGCAGTGCTCGGGTAGCGTTGGCCGCGGCGGGGGCGGCGGATAGAATCCGGCGCCCTAACCGCCAGGAGCCGCGATCCGAGCCATGCAGCCGAGCCGGCGCCCGCGCCGACCCCAGTTTTCTTCGGGACCCTGCGCGAAGCGGCCCGGCTGGTCGCTTGCCGCCCTCAGCGCGGCAGTCGTAGGGCGCTCGCACCGCTCGGCCGCAGGAGTCGCGGCGCTGCGCGAGGTGATCGACCGCAGCCGCGCGCTGCTCGGGCTGCCGGCCGACTACCGGCTCGGGATCGTTCCGGCCTCGGATACGGGCGCCGTCGAGCTCGCGCTGTGGTCGCTGCTCGGCGCCCGCGGCGTGGACCTGCTCGCCTGGGAGAGCTTCGGCCGCGGCTGGGTCAGCGACGTGCAGCAGGAGCTGAAGCTCTCCGATGCGCGCGCGCTGCTCGCCGATTATGGGGAGCTCCCCGATCTTTCTGCGGTCGACTTCTCGCGCGACGTCGTCTTCACCTGGAACGGCACCACCTCGGGTGTGCGCGTGCCCGACGGCGGCTGGATTCCGGAGCATCGCGAGGGACTCACGCTCTGCGACGCGACCTCGGCCGTGTTTGCGATGGAGCTGCCGTGGCCGAAGCTCGACGTCGTGACGTGGTCTTGGCAGAAGGTGCTGGGTGGCGAGGCGGGGCATGGAATGCTCGCGCTCTCGCCGCGGGCCGTCGAGCGGCCCCAGAGCTACACGCCGCCGTGGCCGCTGCCGAAGATCTTCCGGCTCGCAAAAAAAGGCAAGCTCGAGGAGGGCGTGTTCCGCGGCGAGACGATCAACACGCCGTCGATGCTCTGCGTCGAGGATGCGCTGGACAGCCTGCGCTGGGCCGAGCAGATCGGCGGCCTGCCCGCGCTGGTGCAGCGCTCCGAGGCGAACCTGCAGGCGGTCGCGCGCTGGGTCGAGCGCGGCGCGGCGCTCGAGTTCCTCGCGCGCGAGCCCGCGACGCGCTCCTCGACCTCGATCTGCCTGCGGCTCTCGGCGCGCGCGCGCGCAGCCGGGTCGGAGCCGGCCGCGCTGCAAAAGGCCGTCGTCCAGCGCCTCGAGGCGGAGCAGGTCGCCTACGACGTCGGCGCCTATCGCGACGCTCCGCCGGGCCTGCGCATCTGGGGCGGCGCCACCGTCGATCTCGAGGACATCGAGGCGTTGCTGCCCTGGATCGACTGGGCTTTCGCCGAGAGCGGGGCGCCCTGATCGGCCGCCCCCGATCCGCGCGGCCCCCGCTGCGATGAGCGCACCGCGCGCAGCCGGGGTCGCAGTCCTCAGCGTGTTTGCGCTGCTGCTGCTGCGGTTCAGCGCGTCGCCGGTGGCGGGCACCGGTGGCGACGTGCCGATCTACCTGCTCACCGCGCACTGGCTCTCTCCACACACCGGAGTCTCGGCCGCCGCGGAGCACGCGGCGCGGCACAGCCTGTTTCCCCCGCTCTACCCGCTGCTGCTGGGACTGCTCGCCGGGGCCGACGTCGCGTGGGCGCGCGCCGTCACGGCGCTGTGTCTGCCGCTCGCCGCGTGGGCGAGCTATGCGTGGGCGCGCGCGACCGGCAAGGGCGCGCGTGAAGCCGCCGCGCTCGCGACCGGCTTTGCGCTGCTGCCGGGGACCTGGCTCGCGAGCCAGGAGCAGCTCTCGGAGCCGCTGTATCTCGCGATCAGCGTCGGCGCGCTCGCCTGCGCCGCGCGCAGCGGCGGCCGGCCGG
Source organism: uncultured Spirochaetales bacterium (assembly GCA_964437835.1). Taxonomy (GTDB): domain Bacteria; phylum Myxococcota_A; class UBA9160; order UBA9160; family SMWR01; genus CAYTJA01. The sequence continues at coordinate 5,454 of CAYTJA010000432.1, read as the reverse complement.
GCGCGTGGCTATTCGCTGCCGCCGGCCTCTGCGGTCTCGCGCCGATCACGCGCAGCATCGGATTCGCACTCGCGATCGCCTTCTCGCTCTGGCTGCTGAGGGGCGGCGCCGCGAGCCGCAGGCAGCGCTGGCTCTACCTCGCGCCCGCGTGGGGGCCCGCGCTCGCCTGGGCCGGGATCCGCTGGTCCGCCGAGATCGGATCGCAGTACGGCGATGTTTTCGAGAGCCGGCTCGGGCTCTTCGGGTCGGAGCCCGCGCGCGCGGTCGCCGGGATCGCCGCGGCGGAGCTGGCCGCGCTCGCGGGATCGGCGACGCGGATCTTCTCGCTGTTCCCGAGCGGCGTCGAGCGAGCGCTCGCCGCAGCCGTCGCGCTGCTCGCGAGCTGCGGCGTTGCGCTGCGGCTGCGGCGCGGCGAGCTCGACGCGCTGTATCTGGCGGCGTATCTGCTGGTGCTGCTGTTCTGGCCCTTTCCGGCCCACGCCGAACGCTTCCTGCACGCGGTGTCGCCGCTGTGGCTGCTACATGCACACGCGGGGCTGGGCGTCCTGGCCCGCCGCTCGAATCGCGTAGCGGCGCCTCGCCTGCAGGCGTTGCTGCTCGGCCTCTGCCTCGCGCTGCCGTTGCCCTCGCTGCTCTTCATCGCGTCGCGACATCGCGAGGGCGGCGCCCGCGCATACGCGGATTACACGCACACGCCGCGCTGGTACACGCGCCGCGCCCTCGCGCAGGCCGAGTTCGACGCGGTGATGCGGCGCGACGAGGCGCTGGCGATGCGGCGCGTGCGCGAGCTCGTGCCGGCGTCGGCCTGTGTCTTCGCCGTGAAGCCGCTGGAGCTGATGCTGCATGCCGACCGCGTGAGTCGCCTGCCCCCGCCCGAGGGACTGCCGGTCTCGGACACCGAGGCCGCACTGGCTGCCTGCGACTACGTCTTCGCGCAGCCCCTGGTGATGTTTCCGTACCGCGTGGCCTTCCATCCCGTGCCGCTGCTGGGGGAGCGCTTCGAGCCGATCGAAGCGATCGAGGCCTCGAGGGAGGCCGGCGGGCGCCGAGCGCCGCCGAGCGCGGTGATCGGACGCATCCGCCGCGGCGGCAGCTCTGCGGCTCCCGCTTCAGGGCGAGACGCAGCCGGGGGTCCCGGCGCATAGCAGTCCGGCCGGTCCGGGAGGCTTTCCGATCAGCCGCGCAAAGTGCTGCAGGTCGGCAAAACCGATCGTCGCGCTGCCTGCGAGATCGAGCTCGGGGTCGTATTGCGGGCTCGCGGGTGAGCGCTCCAGCGATCGGCGGAGCCGCATGAAGTCCCCGAGTCCGACGACGCCCGAGTTGTCGAAATCCCCGTCGCAAGCATTTCCGAAGCCATCCGCGTCGCTGTCTATCTGTGAAGAGTTCGCGAGCTCGAGGCAGTTGTCCCCGCCGTCGCAGATGCCGTCATGGTCGCGGTCGGCTTCACAGGGGCAGCTCACCATCACGTCCAGCTCCCTGCGCAGTCTCAGATACGCCGAGAGTCGGTCCGGATCGAAGGGAGCCGCGAGTGGCTGCTGCTCGTAGGGATCCAGCCCGAGATCGAAGAAGGCGACGTCGCTGCAGCCGTCGCGGATCAGCTTATGGCGCTCATCACGCAGCGCGCGGCGCGCCCAGAGGGGCCGCTCTACGCCGTTCGGAGTGAAGTGCTCCGCGAAGGCTCGACTGCGCAGCGATGCCCGCGCGGGATCGTGGAGATAAGGCACCAGGCTGACGCCGTCGATCGAGCCTGCGCGGATGCCGGCGAGCTCAGCGAGCGTCGCGAAGACGTCGACGCTGTTCACGAGCGCCGCGCTGTGTGCGCCGCGCTGGGATGCGGGGATCCGCGGGCTTGTGATGATCAGCGGGACGCGGATGCCGCCCTGATACAGCGTGCCCTTGTGATGTTCCGGATCGAAGGGGGCGGAGACGATCCCGACAGGGGTTCCGTTGTCGCCGATCACCACGACCGTCGTGCGCGCCGCGACGTCGGCGGGCATCGAGCCCAACACGCGCCCGAGCTCGAGATCGACCGCTTCCAGAGCCGCCCTGTAGTGCTCCGGCCGATGTTCGCTCGGAGGGAAGGGCAGCGCGTCGCCGTACAGCTCCACGGGCGGAACGTGGGGGGGGGCGTGCGGCGCGTTGAATGCGAGCACCAGCAGCCACGGCTCACGCATCCCGCCGATCCGCTCGATGGCCTCGTCCGCCAGGTCGGTCGTCTGGTAGCGGGTCACGGTGGCAACCGCGCCGTCTTCGACCTTATCCCACGAGTAATGGTTGCTGGTCTTCCCGAGCGTGCCCGCGAAGTGCGCGAAGCCGCTCTCGAGCGGATGAGTGAGCATCGACGCGGCTGGCACCGTCCCCGCGAGGTGCCACTTTCCGATTGCAGCCGCCTCGTAGCTCGGCGCGAGAAGCTCCGGGAGCGTCAGCTCGGCCGCAGCGAGCCCGACCGGAACACCCTCCCGGATGTTGTCGCCGATGCCCGTGCGAAATCCATAACGGCCCGTCATCAGGGTCGCGCGTGTCGGCGAGCAGAGCGGGTTGGCCCACGCCTGAGAGAAGCGCAGGCCCTGCTGGGCGAGCCGATCGATCGTCGGCGTGCGCGCGGTGCCTTCGCCGAGCTCGAAGGCTGCCAGCTGCTCGATCCCGACGTCGTCGAGCACGACGACGAGGAAATTCGGCGGAGCTCCCTGAGCGGATGCGCGCGCAGCGACCGCGCACACGGCAAGTCCGAGCAGCACTTCGGCGAGACGGGAGGAGCGCAGGCCCATGAGCATCCCAGCGGCGGTAGCGCGCCAGCATACACGCGGCGAAATCGGCGCAGGGAGATTCTCGCAGCGGCGCCGATTCAGCGCGGCGGCGGCAGATGCCGGCGCGCCGCTGCTGCGAGTGCCGCGCCTGCTGCGAGCAGCGCCCAGCCGGGCAGCGGCGGGAGTGCGAACGGGCTCAGCGTCAGCAAGGCGGCCCGGCAGTCGAGGCGCGGGTGCGTGAGGCCGTTGCGCGAATCCGTGATCTGCTTCGGGGAGGTCGCGATCGCGGCCAGGCGCTGCGCGGTGCTGCTCGCCGGTGCGGCTTCGATCAGAGCCGCGAGGCAGCCGGTCAGCATCGGCGCCGCCTGCGAGGTGCCGCTGAACGAGGCGGTCGGAGTGACCAGGCCGGCCGAGAGCATGAGCGCGCCAGGCGCGAACAGATCCGTCGAGGAGTTGTGGTTGCTGAAGCAGGTGATCTTGTCGGCCGTCGTGGTCAGGTCGTTGCAGCCGGCGCCCGTCGGGCCGACGTCGTCCACGAACTGGGGGCCGACGTTCGCATCCCAGACCGCAGTCACCGAGATCACATTCGAGAGGCACGCGGGCGCGGGCATCCGCGTGCTCGAGCTGATGTTGCCGGCCGACGCGACCGTGAGCACGCCGTTCGCGCGCAGCGCGTCGACGGCGTCCGCGAGCGCGAGGGTGGCCGCGTTCGCGGCGTCGCAGTCCCCGGTGAAGGTCGAGAAGGTGCCGAGGCTCATGTTGACGAGGTCGACGTCGGGGCGATTCGTCAGCACCCAATCGAGTGCGTCGATCAGGTCCGAGGTGCAGCAGAAGCCATTGAAGCTGTCGAGCACCTTGAGTGCGACGAGCTCGGCGTCGGGAGCGACGCCTGGCGGCGCCTGGATTCCATCGGAAGTCAGGATCCCGGCGACGTTGCTGCCGTGACCGTGATCGTCCTGGGCGGATCCGGCGCCGGACTGGGTGGTGTTGCCATTCGGACAGCAGCCATTGCCGAGGTCGTTGCAGAAGCACTGCTCGGCGATCACCGCGGGGCCGAGGTCTGGATGCGCGAGCGCGACACCGGAGTCGAGCAGCGCGATCTGCACTCCGTCGCCGCTGAAGCCATAGCGCTCGAGCGCGGGCGCGTGGATCAGCGGGCGCGCTTCGGCGAGATGGCCGCTGCCGCCCTCGTCGAGAGCGACGCTCAGGACTTCCGGGTGAGCGAGCAGCCGCTCGAGGCCCCGCGCCGAGACTTCGCCCGCGATTGCCTGCACGTTTGCGTAGCGGCGGCGGCGGCGAAATTCGCTGGGCGGCAGCCCGGCCAGCACGGCGTCCGTTCGCGCTCGAATGCGGTCGCGCGTGGGGCGCGCCGGCCGCCGATCCGCGCGCCCGGCGTCGGCCGCTCCGGCCTCGGGCCGCAGCGCGACGATCACCCGGGCGCTGGCCCCGGCAGCGGCGAGCCCCGCACGCAGCGGCGCTTCGATGCGGCGCTCGCGAACAGCGCGGTCGAGCGGCGCTTCGGTTCCCGTGGGGGGAAGGGCCGAAGCCGGCGCGGCGCCTTGCAGGCCGGCGGCGCAGAGCAGCGCGAACAGCGCGGACGCAGCCCGGCAGAGCGCGCTCGGGCAGTTGGGCGCGTTCGGCCGGGCCAGCCAGCGCGGAGATCGTTCCGACACCGAACCCCTATCGGCAGACCGCGGCGGCTGCCAGGCGACCCCCGGGCTGCCGAGATTGCAGCGGAATTGCATCCTACTGAAGGTCTCGCATCTGGGAGGAGCTTCCATGGAACCGATTCCGAGCGCAATCCGCCTGGCGCAGGCGGTCTCGTTGCTGTGGATCGCGGGCTGCGCGGGCGTCGCGGTTCGAACGGATTTCGACCGCGAGGTCGACTTCGGCCGCTATCGCAGCGTCGCGTGGCTCGCGCCCCCGCTGCGCGAGACGCAGGAGCGCGCCCCGGATACATTCACGGCCAACTCGTTGCTCGACAAGCGGGTGCGCCGCGCGGTCGAGCAGGAGCTCGAGCGGCGAGGGCTTCCCACCGCGCCGGAGGAGCAGGCCGATCTGCGCGTCGACTACCGGCTGCTGTACTCGGAGAAGCTGGTCACGCAGGGGACCCGGATCGGCTCCATCTACCACCGCGGCCCGGCCTATTACGACGATTTCGACGTGTATGTCAGCCAGGTGCCGGAAGCCACGCTCGTGCTCGATCTGATCGACGCGCGAAGCGAGCAGCTCGTCTGGCGCGGCTGGAGCACGCGCCGCGATCACGATCGCAGCCTCGACGAGAACGAGGTCTCGAGGACCGTCGCCGCAATCCTGCGCCGCTACCCGCCTCCCGCCGGCTCGTAGGAACCCGACCCGAGACTCGTCAGAGAGGCAAGCCGCAGGCTTGCCGTGCGGGCAGGCCGGCTGCGCCGGCCGATAACGGTCAAACTCCTAGTACTACTGTGTCATAAATTGACAGGGCCTCCGGGACTCGCGACGCTGCGGGGATGGGGGACGACGAGCGGGGAGCGACGCAGCGTTTCGAGGGGTATCTCGCCAAGCTCGGTACCGCGGTGGGGCACGCGGATCGCCGCGAGCCGTTGCGCGCCTACCTGACGGGGCTCTTGCTGTCGGGCGAGCGCAAGAGCGTCGAGCCGATGGCGGCGAGGATCGATCCGGGGCACGTGCCGGCGCGGCATCAATCGATGCATCACTTTGTGGCCAG
>CAYTJA010000431.1:0-14723 GCA_964437835.1 uncultured Spirochaetales bacterium | reverse complement strand
GAGAGCGGCTCGGCGAGGGTCTTGCCCTCCGAGATCGCCGCTCGGACCTTGTAGAGTTCCTCCTCGACGATCACGTTGCCCGCGGTCTTCGCGACGATCTCGAGCGCATCCAGGATCGGAACACCGCTCGCGATCATCGTGCCCATCGTGCGGGTGAAGCGCGCGACCGCAACCTTGCGCAGCAGCGAACCGAAGATCGGCACCTTGAGAAAGAAGCGATCGGTCTCGCGCCGGAAGCGCAGCGAGCGCTTGCGCGCCTGCAGGAAACCGCTCCCCGCGCCGAAGACCAGCAGGCCGAAGAGCCACAGCCACTCCTGCATGAAGTGCGAGAAGCTGATCACCATCTGGGTCGGCGCGGGCAAGGTGCCGCCGAAGTCGGCGAACATCTTCTCGAAGGTCGGGATCACCTTGACCAGCAACATCACCACGACGCCGATCGCGACGACCATCACCGAGCTCGGGTACACCATCGCGCCCTTGACCTTGCGCTTCAGTGCGTCCGCCTTTTCGAGGTAGACCGAGAGGCGGTTCAGGATGGTGTCGAGGATGCCGCCGACCTCACCGGCCGCGACGAGGTTCACGTAGAGCGCGTCGTAGGGCTTCGGATGCTTCCGCAATGCGTCGGCAAAAGTCGAGCCCTGCTCGACGTCTGCTTTCACGGTCCGAATCACCTCCTTGAAGGTCGGATTCGTCTGCTGGCTGCTGAGGATCCCCAGGCATTGCACGAGCGGCAGGCCGGCGTCGATCATCGTCGCGAACTGTCGCGTGAAGATCACCAGCTCTTTGGTCTTGATGCCGGGCCGCAGGAACGGGAGATAGTCGGAGATTTCTTTTGGCTTCGCGCCGACCTTCACCGGCACCAGCGCCTGCGCGCGCAGCTGCGAGAGCGCGGCCTCTTGATTCGCAGCCTCGAGCTCGCCCTTCTTGACGGAACCCTGACGGGTCTTGGCCGTCCAGCTGTAAACCGGCATGGATGCATTCCCTTCGCGCGGCCGACGCCGCCTAGATCTTTCCGACCACGCGCCGCACCTGGCCCATCGCCCCGCCCTGCCCGATCAGATTCCGCAGCTCGTCGTGATCCGAGCTGCGTGCGAGCGCGTCCTCGAGCGTCACCAGGCGCCGCTGGTACAGCGACGCGAGCGACTGATTCATCGTCTGCATCCCGTACTTCTCCTGCCCGACCTGCATCGCGGAGTAGATCTGGTGGATCTTGTCCTCGCGAATCAGGTTCCGGATCGCGGCGTTGGGGACCATGATCTCGAGTGACATCACACGCCCGGGTCCGTTCGCGCGCGGCAGCAGCGACTGGCACATCACCCCCTCGAGCACGAAGGAGAGCTGTGCGCGCACCTGCGCCTGCTGATAAGGAGGGAAGACGTCGACGATGCGGTTGATCGTCTGCACGCAGGAGTTGGTGTGCAGCGTCGCGAGGCACAGGTGACCCGTCTCGGCCACGGTCAGCGCGGCCTCGACCGTCTCGAGGTCACGCATCTCGCCGACCAGCACCACGTCCGGGTCCTGGCGCAGGATGTGCTTCAGCGCGGCCTTGAACGAGAAGGTGTCGGCACCGACCTCGCGCTGGTTCACGACGCAGCCCTTGTGGTGGTGCAGGTATTCGATCGGGTCCTCGATCGTGACGATGTGTTCGTTCCGTTCGGTGTTGATCTTGTCGATGACCGTCGCGAGCGTCGTCGACTTGCCCGAGCCGGTCGGCCCGGTCACCAGGATCAGGCCGCGCGGCTTCTCCGAGAGCTCGGTCACGACCTTCGGCAGCCCGAGATCTTCGAAGCTCTTGATCTTGAAGGGGATCGCCCGGAACACGCCCGACACGTTTCCGCGCTGCATGAAGATGTTCGCGCGGAAGCGCGACAGGCGCTGCACGCTGAACGAGAGATCCAGCTCGTTGTTCTCCTCGAAGCGGTGCTTCTGCGAGTCCGTCAGGACCGAATAGCAGAGCTGCTTCGTCTCGGGCGGCGAGAGCGGCGGCATGCGCAGCGGGTTCAGCTTGCCGTCGATCCGAAGCTGAGGCGCGGAGCCGGTCGTGATGTGGAGGTCCGAGGCCCCCTTCTCGGTCATGGCCTTCAGCAGCTGATGCATGTTGGGCATTCGAAGGTCCTCAGCTGTCCGCGGTCGAGACGCGGAAGACTTCCGAGAGCGGGGTCACCCCGTCGGCCACCTTGGACAAGACGCTCTGGCGCAGCGTCTGCATCCCGAGCCGGATTGCCTCGCGCTTGAGCTCGAGCGCGGAGGCGCCGTTCAGCACGAACTCCTTGAGCTCGTCCTTGAGCGGCATGACCTCGTAGACCGCGATGCGGCCCTTGAAGCCCGTGTCCGAGCAGGTGCGGCAGCCCTTGCCGCGCACCGCGACCGTCTTCGCCGCGCGCTCCTTGCTCATGCCGGCGTCGATCAGCATCTGCGTGGTCACCTCCGGGTCCTTCTCCTTGCACTCGACGCAGACCTTGCGGGCGAGGCGCTGCGCGACGATGCAATTGACCGACGAGGCGACCAGGAAGGGCTCGATCCCCATGTTGAGCAGGCGGTTGATCGTCGAGGGCGCGTCATTCGTGTGCAGCGTCGACAGCACCATGTGACCGGTGAGCGCAGCCTTGACCGCGATCTCGGCAGTTTCGAAATCGCGGATCTCGCCGACCATGATGATGTCCGGGTCCTGGCGCAGGAAGGAGCGCAGAGCTGCGGCGAAGTTGAGGCCGATCTCCTCGTGCATCTGGACCTGGTTGATGCCGGCGAGGTTGAACTCGACCGGATCCTCGGCCGTGGAGAGGTTCTCGCTGGTCTTGTTGAGCTCGGAGAGCGCGGAGTAGAGCGTCGTGGTCTTGCCGGACCCGGTCGGTCCCGTCACCAGCACCATGCCGAAGGGCAGATGGATGCTGTGCTGGAAGCCCTGCAGCTGCTGCACCTCGAAGCCGAGCTTCGTCATGTCGAGCTGCAGGTTTCCCTTGTCGAGCAGGCGCAGCACGATCTTTTCGCCGTAGAGCGTCGGCAGTACCGAAACGCGGAAATCCATCTCCTTGCCGCGCCCGAGCTTGAGCTTGATGCGCCCGTCCTGGGGCAGCCGCCGCTCGGCGATGTCGAGCTCCGCCATGATCTTGAGGCGCGAGACGATCGCGTTCTTGAGCTTCATCGGCGGCTTCATCGTCTCGTAGAGCACACCGTCGATCCGGTAGCGGACTCGGAAGCTCTTCTCGTAGGGCTCGACGTGAATGTCCGACGCGTTCTTCTTGACCGCGTCGGTCAGGATCAGGTTGACGAGCTTGACGACGGGCGCGTCCTCGGAGGCCTTCGCGAGCTCGTTGACGTCGACGTCTTCGGCGTTCTCGATCAGCGCGATGTCCGAATCGTCGAAGTCGCCCATCACGTCCTCGAGGGACGTGGACTGGTCGTGGTAGCGGTCGATCGCGCGGCGGATCGCCTCTTCGGAGGCGACCACCGGCTGGATGTTGTATCCGGTCAGGAACTTGATGTCGTCGAGCGCGAAGATGTTCGAGGGGTCCGCAGTCGCGACGATCAGCGTCGAGCCAGCGCGGTTGACCGGCACGACGCAGTGCTTGGTCGCGACGTCTTCGGGGATCAGCTGGATCACCGAGGGCTCGATCTCGAACTCGTCGAGGTTGATCGACGGCACGCCGTAGTGGCGCGCCACGAAGTCCGTGAGCTCGTTCTCGTCCAGGAAGCCCAGCGCCGCGATCTGCGAGCCGAGGCGGCCGCCTTTCGAGCGGACCTGGTCGCGGGCCTTGGTGAGCTGTTCCGAGGTCAGCAGGTTCTCGCGAACCAGGAGCTCGCCTATCTGCTCGTTCAACGTCCCCTCCCCCGCCTGTGCGCGAACGCAGTCCTGCACCGCCGCATCCGGGGCGTTCCGGTCGCCTGCACCTCGTGCGCGGAAACCGTTTCAAACCCGCCGGGTTATCGGCCTGGCGCGGGGTGGGCTTGATCGCGGGGCGGGGGCCCGGCGGCGCGCGTTCAGGCTCGCAGCAGCTCGCGGGCCTGTTGCAGGTCGCGGGCGATCTGCGCGCGCAGCGCATCGGCGCTCTCGAAGCGGCGCTCCGGACGCAGCTGGTGGAGAAAGCTGAACTCGAGCGGGCGGTCGTAGAGATCGCCGTCGAAATCGATCAGATGCACCTCGAGCAGCAGGCGACCCGCATTCCCGAAAGTGGGACGCACGCCGACGTTTGCGACCGCCGGGTGCTCCGGACGCGGCCCGGCGTCGCCCGGGCGCTTCACGCGCCCCGCGTAGACCCCCGCCGCAGGCAGCACCGTGCTCGGCTGCAGGTTTGCGGTGGCGAAGCCGAGGGAGCGACCGCGCCGCTCTCCGGGGATCACCGGAGCGCGCACGGCATAGGGGCGACCCAGCAACGCGGCGGCCTGCTCGACCTCCCCGGCCTGCAGCAGCTCGCGGATCCGCGTGGAGTTCAGGTCGGCGCCGCCGACGGTGACCTCCGGAATGATCGTGACCGAGAAGCCGAGCTTCGGTCCGAGCTCTGTCAGCATCCGCATCGAGCCCTGGCGATCGTGCCCGAAGTGGAAGTCGTAGCCGACGTAGACCTCGAGCGGTCCGATGCGGCGGTGCAGGATCTCGCGCACGAAGCTCGCGGGGGGAGTCTGTGCGAACTCGCGCGTGAAGGGCTCGACGATCAGCACGTCGACGCCGACCTGCTCGAGCAGCTCCTGCTTCTGCTCGAGCGTCGTGAGCAGGCCCGGCGCGCGCTCGGGATGCAGCACGCCGCGCGGGTGGGGGTCGAAGGTGTAGACGACGGCGGGACCGCCGCAGTGGCGGGCGCGGGAGATCACCGTCTCCAGGATGGCGCGGTGCCCGAGGTGGAGACCGTCGAAGTTCCCCACGCTCAGGATCGCGCGCTGCAGCGGGGAAGGCAGCGATCCGACTCCGCGGAACACCTGCAATGCTCTAGACTCCCGCTGTGTCGATCCTCGCGCGTTACTTCGTCGCGAGCTACTTCCGGCTCTTCGTCGCCACCCTGGCGGTCTCGACTCTCGCCATCGTCGTGGTCGAGATGCTCGTGAACTTCGACAAGATCTTCGGCACGCGCGGCTTCGGCGACGCCGCGGCGCCCGCGATCTGGAGCGTCGTATCTTATCTCTTCCTCCGCATCCCCTCGTACTACCTCCGCGACCTGATCCCGATCAGCTCCTTCAGCGCGGCCTTTCTGTGCATGGGTCTACCCGCGCGCCGCAGTGAGATCACCGCAGCGCGCGCGGGCGGCATCTCACCGCGGCGCCTCGCGCTGCCCGTCCTGATGGCAGCCATGGTCGTGTCGGGGCTCTCGCTCGCGGTGAACGAGACCCTGGTGCAGGAAGCGACCCGTCGCTGGAGTCGCCTCGGCATCGGCGGCGAGCGCATCACGTATCGCCAGGGGACCTTCTGGTACCGCCGCGGCGACCGCATCTACAACGTGGCGGAGGCGGATCCGGACACCCGGCGCCTGCGCGGCGTGCGCGTCTTCGAGCTCGATCCGGGCGGGCGCCTGCTGCGTGCGATCCGCGCCGGTTCCGTACAGGTGCTGGCCGGAGAGCGCTGGGAATTCTCGAAACCGGTGGTCCACAGCTTCCGGGCAAACCGGCCGGATCTGGGCCCGAGGATCGAGTTGCTGCCCTCGCTGAACCTCGAAGTCGGCAGCCAACGCGATCTGCAGCTGCTCTCGTCGCAGGCCTCCGGACTCGGCCTGGCGGACCTCTTCGATGCGATCGCGGCCAAGCGCGAGGCGGGCCGCTCCGTCCGGCGCGAGCTCGCACTGCTGCAGCGGCGCCTCTCCGAGCCGCTCGCGTGTCTGCTGCTCGCGCTGCTCGCGATTCCGGTCGGCTTCGGCGTCGAGCGCAGCCGCAACCTCGCGGTGTCGGCGCTCTGGGGGATCTGCTGGCTCGCGGCCTTCCAGGCCACGCGCGTGACCGGCAACCTGATCGTCTCCGCGACGACCCCGATCGCGACGCTGCTTCCCTGGCTGACCCTCGCGCTCTTCAGCGCGCTCGGAACACGGCAGCTGCTGAAGGTGCCGCGTTAGCTCTGATATTGGACTAACGCAGCGTCTCCTCCCAGGCGCGCCAGGCCTCGCGGTCGGCGAGGATCTGGGGGCCGAGATCCGCCACCCCCGCCAGATCCTCGACGCGCACCTCGAATGCGCGCGCCTGGATCTCGTGGGCGGTGGTGCCCGGTGTGCCGGGGCGCGGCGGTGCGCGAAAGAAGCTCGCCTCGCTCTCCTGCGCAGCCTGCTCGGGACCCAGTTCGGACAGGAGTCGATACGCCCCACCCGCACGCGCGTCCCAATCCACGACCGCGGGCTGCGACGATTCGACGGTGGCGGTCTCGAGCCCCTCCGCTTCGGACTCGACGCGGCGTTCGTAGTAGTGCACCTGCAGCCGGTAGTGCCCCGGCAGCACCTCGAGGCATTCTGGATAGTGCCAGCGCGCATGCCGCGCCGGCAGCACTTCCCCGGTGTCGAGCCGCAGCAGCGCGGTCGCGTTCGTCGCGCGGCTCGCGTGGCACAGCAGCGCGACGCGCTCGAGCGGCTGCATCGGCCCGGGGTAGCCGCGGAACCACTGCTGGCGCGGCTCGGGCGGCCTGCGCAGCGAGTTCACGGCCAGCTCCCCGAGGGCCCAGGTCGTGAGGCCGGGGCCCGCGAGCACGACCGCGGGCCCCTGTGCCTCGACGTCCCAGGCGGCCTCGATCCGCTCGGCCGACTGCAGCGCCGCGCTGCGCGCATAGCAGCCCGATCCGGTGCCGAGCAGGCAGAGCGTGAGCAGCGCGGCACCTCGCACGCGCGTGACTCTACCAGGCTCGGCAGGGATTTTTGCGCTGGTACCATGCAGCCATGAGTCCCCCGCGATCGCTCCGCGCAGCCGGCCGCGCGCTGCTCTGCGCCTGCGCCGCGCTCGGCTGCGCGGGCCCGCAGCCGGCACCGGGGCAAAGGGTCGCAGCGACTCCGAGCACGCTCGCGCTGGCCGGCGTCGTGGCGGCGCCCGAGACGCCGCTCGGAGAGCCCGGGCCCGGGCGCGTGCTCGTGTACCGGGCGATCACGGGTCACGTGCCCTTTCGCGAGCTGACACCCGAAGGTGTCGTCTACCGCGCCCGCACCCCAGGCGAAGAGGAGCGGGCCGCAGCGGCGCAGCTCGAGGAGGAGCTGCGGCACGCGCGCGAGCGCGAGGAGCTCGCCACCGGAGCCGAGGATCCCGAGCTCACGCTCTCCGAGCGCCTCGCGGCCGCGGATCCGATCCGGCGCCTGCTGGACGAGAACCCGCTCGCACCGCCGCGCCGCGCGCCCGAGGCGCCGCGCGCCGAGCCGCTGCTCGATGCGACTCGCGCGCGGCCCGTGACGATTCCCGCCGGCAGTCTCGGCAACCCGACTGCGCTGCGAGTGCTCGAGGAATCGCTGGATCAGGACGGCGACGGCCGCAGTGAGGAGCTGCGTTTCTTCGATCAGCGCAGTGGGCAGCTGCTGCGGCGCGTGCGCGACGAAGACGGCGACCGCCGCGCCGACGTCTGGGACGTCTTCGAGGCCGGCGTGCTGCAGGAGAGCGCGCGAGACACCGATGCCGATGGCCGGGCCAATGTCTTCGATCTCTACGCGAAGGGGCAGCTCGCCTCGCGCCGGATCGACCTCGAGGGCGACGGCAGCGTCGAATCCCAGTACCACTACTCCGGCAGCGCGCTCGCCGAGGAGCGGCACGACGGCAATGGCGACGGCGCGGTCGATCTCGTGGTCTATTACGAGGGCGGCACGCGCCTGCGCAGCGAAGAGGACCGCGACCTCGACGGGCGTGCGGACACCTGGACGCATTGGCGCGCCGCGCCCGAGGGCGAGCGGCTGCTGCGCATCGAACGCGACCTCCAGGGCCGTGGCCGACCCGATGCGATCGAGCACTACGAGCTGCTGTATGGCCAGGCGGTGCTGACGCGCGTCGAGGAGGACCGCGATGGCGACGGGAAGATCGACGCAGTCCAGCGCTACGAGATGGGCGAGCGGGTCGAGGGCCCGCCGCTCCCCGCTCCGCCCGACGCCCTGAAGCCGCTGTAGCGCGCGCGGGGTCCCGAAGTGCTCGTGATCCCGCGCGCTCCGCTCCGCCTCGGGCTCGCGCTCGACCGCCACTGGCACGGCGCGCCCTCCCGCGAGGTCTGCGGTCGGCTCGAGCTCTCGCGTGTCGGGCGCGATCTCGAGCTGCGCGCGCTGCTGCGCCAGCCCGGAATTCCGCGCGCCCCCGCAGCGCCACCGGGCACGCGCGTCGAGGGGCTCTGGAACTTCGACGTCGTCGAGTGCTTCCTGGCCGGCGCGGGCGGGCGCTACCTCGAGATCGAGATCGGAGCCAGCGCGCACTTCCTGCTGCTCGCGTTCCGCGCGCGCCGCGTGCGCGCGCAGAGCTGGCCGGATCTGCGCCTGCCCACGGCCCACGGGCGCACGCAGGACGGCGCCTGGTGGGCGGCGCTGCGCGTGCCCGGCGCGCTCTTGCCCGCGGGACTGCGCGCCGCGAACGCGTTCGCGCTCGCCGCGGGCCAGCTGCTCGCCTATCACCCGCTCCCCGGCCCGATCGCCGATTTCCACCAGCCCGCGCGCTGGCCCGCCGCGCGCCTCGCGGAGCGCTGAGACGCGGCCCGCCGTCGCGCGCGCCTACGCGCGCATCTTCACCTGGGTCGCGGCCGGGTGCAGGCTCTGCTCCGCGCTCGGCCGCGCGGCGACGCGCTCGAACCAGCTCGCGACGTTCCGGAGCTCCGGCGGCCGCGGCTGCCCGATGCCGGAGGCGAAATCGACAAAGCAGTAGAGCAGGATGTCCGCGAGCGTAAAGCGCGTGCCCGCCAGAAACTGGCGCCCGGCGAGCTGGCCGTCCAGCCAGCTCAGGTAGTAGCGCGCCATCGCCTTGAGTGCGGCGGAAGCCTCGGGCGCCGTGAAGGCGCGGTCTTTGAAGAGCGCGAGTCCCTCGCCGAAGCGGAAGCCATTGGCCATCGGCTCGACGATGTTGAGGTCCACGCGGCGCGTCCACATGCGCGTCTCGCCTCGCTCTTCGGGCGTAGACCCGATCAGCGCCGGCTTCGGCTGCTTCTCCTCCAGGTACTCGCAGATCGCCGTGATCTCGGAAAGGAAGGCGCCGCCATCGAGCTCGAGGCAGGGCATCTGCCCCATCGAGTTGCGCTCGAGATGCGGCGCGCGGCGATTTTCGCCCGCGCCGAGATTCACCTGCTCACTGGGCAGGCTGATGCCCTTCTCGAGCAGGAACATGCGCACCACGCGCGGATTCGGGCCGAGGGAGTCGTAGTACTTCATCGCTGCCTCCGAGGTGGAGCGCCGTACTACCACCTCGTGGCTCGACTGTAAAGCGCCTATTTCGCTCCGCGCCGGTGGCGGCGGCCCATGCTCGACTGCTCGCTGGCGCCCTCCGTCGTGACGCGGCGCCAGGCGAAGAGCCACTCCTCGCCGACCGCGCGCAGGCGGTCTACATAGCGTCCCCAGTGGTCCGGGCCGACCTCGGTGATCACGAAGAAGTACGAGAAGACGCGCGCCGCCTGCGCGGACTCGAATTCGATGTGGGTGTTCGTCACGTGGTGGCGCACGAGCGGAGCAGTGCTGCGCTGGCCGCTCTCGACCACGACCGCGGAAAGCCGGCTCTGGATCGCCTCGCGACCGCGCACTTCGGGCTCGCCGTCGATCTGCATCACGCCGTCGGGCGCGAAGCAGCGCACCAGCTCCTCGATCCGGCCGCGGTCGCCGGCGTTGTTGTAGCGCGCGAGCGTCGCGCGGATCGACTCGCGGGCGATCAGCTCTGCGAGATCCATCCAGAGATCCTCCCTGCTGGGGCATCGAATCTATACTGCGCGGCGGCACAGGAGGGATCCCCCATGAGCGAATTCCGTTCCGATCTCGCGGCGGGGCGCGTCGCGCTCGTCACCGGCGGCGGCACCGGCATCGGCAAGCAGATCGCGCGCAGCCTGGGAGAGCACGGCGCGAAGCTCGCGATCTGCGGCCGGCGCCTCGAGGTGCTCGAGGCGACCGCGGCCGAGTTCGAGGCGGCGGGCATCGCCTGCCTCGTGCTGCGCTGCGACGTGCGGCGTCCCGACGAGGTCGACGCCGTCGTGCGGGGCGTGCTCGAGCGCTACGGCCGCCTCGACATCGTCGTGAACAACGCCGCGGGAAACTTTCCGGCGCCGATCTCGGGCATCTCGCCGAACGGCTTCAAGGCCGTCGTCGACATCGACCTGCTCGGCAGCTACCACGTCTCGCGCGCGGCCTTCCTCGCGTGGCTGCGCGACCACGGGGGCCAGATCCTGAACATCAGCGCGGCCTTCGAGGGCATGGGCGTCGCGTTCCAGTCGCACGTGGCCGCCGCGAAGAGCGGCGTCGACTCGCTGACGCGCAGCTGTGCGGTCGAGTGGGGTCCGCACGGGGTGCGCGTGAACGCGATCGCTCCCGGCGCGATCGCGCAGACCGAGGGTATGGACCGCATCGCGCGCTCGGGGCTCGGGATCAGCGGGCGCGGCCCCTCCTGCCCGCTCGGGCACGACGGCAGCGTGGAGGACATCGCGAACTGCGCGCTCTTCCTGATCAGCGACGCCGCCCGCTACGTGACCGGCCAGGTGATCGCGGTCGACGGCGGCAGCTCGGTGGACCTGCTGAAAATCCGCCAGCCGCGCAGCGGGGCGGCGCCTTCCAGTGCCTGAAAACAGAACGGGCCGCACCCGAAGGTGCGACCCGTCTTGCTTGCTTGGAAGGGGATATTTTTTTCTGTCACCCGGGATGTGGGCGGCGCGAGGCCGCGGTGGCAGATTTTTTTCACGGGCGCGCAATTTTTTTTGAAACCCCTGATTCAAAAGGACTTTTTCGAGTGCCCCGGCCGCGCACCCCAGCCCGTGCGGGAGCGCCTGCGGCCGCTTCCGCAGGTAGAATGGCCCCCCACCGCTGCCTGGGAGGCCCGCTCGTGAACCGCATCCATTCCCCGCTCTCCGCGACCCTCGCGCCGCGCACTCGGCTGGCCACCGGCCTCTGCAGCCTCTCACTCGCGCTCGCGCTGGCCTGTGGCGGCGGCGACGAACCCGGCGAGAGCCACGGCGCCGCGCCCGAGGCGCCCGTTGCAGGCGCCGCAGCCGGCGATCAGCCGCGTGTGCGCGGCGCCGCCGAGGTGCTGCGCGAGGATCCCTGCGTCGTCGAGGCGCGGGCCATGATCTCCGAAGCGCTGCACAGCGCAAAGAAGTACCAGGAGCAGCTCAAGCTGCTCGAGGGCGGAACCAAGAGCTGCCCGGACAAGCTGGAGTACCAGAACGACTTCGCCTACGTGCTCGCGACCGTTCCGGACGACTCGCTGCGCGACGGCAAGCGCGCGCTCGAGATCGCGAAGCAGATCGTCGCGGCACAGCCCGAGGACCCCGCGTATCTGGACACCCTCGCCGCAGCCTACGCCGAAGTCGGAGAATTCGACGCCGCGCTGAAGTCGGCGGACGCGGCGCTTGCCGCGCTCGAGAAGCAGCAGGCGCGGGCCGAGGTGGTCGCCGTGTTCAAGGGCCACCGCGACGCCTTCGCCGCCAAGCAGCCGATCCGCGAATAGCGCCTACGCGCTCGCTACCGGCTCCAGGCCGCGATCACGTCCTGGGTGGTCGTCAGTGTGGCGACCAGCGAGAGCGTGTGCTGCAGCACCAGCTCCGCGTACTCGCGAGGTGTGCCGGCGACGGCATCGCGCGGGATCACGACCTGATAGGCGTGATTCACC
This sequence comes from uncultured Spirochaetales bacterium, assembly GCA_964437835.1. Lineage (GTDB taxonomy): Bacteria > Myxococcota_A > UBA9160 > UBA9160 > SMWR01 > CAYTJA01. The sequence continues at coordinate 3,008 of CAYTJA010000431.1, read as the reverse complement.
GCGTCGAAACACAGGTTCGGGATCGCGACGTTGACGGACACGCCGGCGACGACGAGGCTCGTAATCCCGGCGTTGCGCAGCACCAGATCGAGCTCGGAGCCGGTGAAAGGCGAGAGGCCCTGGCTGCGCGTGATCACCACATCCGCCTGCTGGACCTCGATCTCGGGCACGATCCGCGCAGCTTCCGTGCCGGGCCACAGCTTCACGGGCGCCTTGCGCATGTGCTGGAACAGCCGCGCGTTCTGGTTCAGACCGAAGAAATCCTCGCGCAGCACCGCGGTGCAGTGGATCACGCGCACGCCGGCGCCGCGCGCCGCGCGGGCCAGGCGCGCCGCATTCGGAATCAGCTCCTGCTGGGCGGCGCGCGCGAGCTCCGGCAGCGCCGAGTGCTTGCCGATCACGCCCTGCTGGCACTCCTGCAGGATCAGCGCGGTCTTCGAGGCTTCGACCAGCTCGCTGAGCTCGATCGGCATGCTTCCTCCTTCGAAGCATCATAGGCCTCGGCTCCGGGCTCCTGTGATAGATTTCGCGAGCCCCACTCCGAGAGGTGCTGCATGACTGCCTCGCCTGGCGCCGGGATCGCATCCTACGGCGCCTACATTCCGATCACCCGCCTGCCGCTCGCCGCGCTCTCCGGGCGCCCCGCCAAGGAGGGCGGCCCCGAGAAGGCCGTCGCGTACTCCGACGAAGACAGCGTCACGCTGGCCGTCGCCGCCGCGGTCGATTGTCTGCGCGGCTTCGAGCGCAGCCAGATCGACGGCATCTACTTCGCGTCGACGACCTATCCGCTGCGCGAGAAGCAGGCCGCGAGCCTGATCGCGAAGGCCCTGGATCTGCGCCGAGACGTCAAGACGGCGGATTTCACGGGCTCGCTGCGCGCCGGGACGACCGCGCTGCTCGCGGCGCTGGACGCCGTGGCGGCGGGCTCCGCACGCCAGCTGCTCGTGATCGCGAGCGACTGCCGCATGGGGGCCCCGCGCGGGGGGCTCGAAGCAAAGCTAGGCGACGGCGCGGCCGCATTTCTGGTGCGCGATCGCGACGCCGCACTCCAGCTCGAGGCCTCGCACTCGCTCTCCGAGGAGCTGCAGGATCTCTGGCGCTCGGACGGCGACGCCTTCACGCACAGCTGGGAAGACCGCTTCGTGCTGCAGGAGGGCTTCACGCCGCTGCTCCGCGACGGCGTCCAGGGCCTCTTCGAGAAGGCCGGGCGGCGCGCCTCCGACTACGCGCGCTTCTGCCTCTACAGCCCCGACGACAAGGCCCTGGGCTCCCTGCTGCGCCCGCTCGGAATCCGGCCCGAGCAGCTACAGAACCCACTCTTCGGCAAGCTCGGAAATACCGGCTGCTCCTTCGCGCTGATCCTGCTCGCGGCGGCGCTCGAATCCGCGCGCCCCGGCGAGCGCCTGCTGGTCGCGAGCTACGGCGACGGCGCCGACGCCCTTTCCTTTCTCGCACTGCCCGAGATCGAGAAGCTCGAGCCGCGCCGCGGAGTCTCCTGGCACCTGAAGCGCCGACGCGCGCTCAAGAGCTACGACTCGTATCTGCGCGCGCGCGGCCTCACGCCCTCGGAATGGGAAGCCGGCACCGATCCGGGCCTCTCCGCGACGATCCGTTTCCGCGAGCGCGACGCCGACATCGGCTTTCTCGCCGGCCGCTGCAACGGCTGCGGCCAGCTGCACCTGCCGCGCCCGCGCGTCTGTTACCGCTGCCACCGCAAGGACGACTGGCAGGCCTACCGCCTCTCGGACAAGCGCGGCCGCCTGCTCTCCTACACCTTCGACTTCTTCTTCCCGGCCGCCGAGCCGCCGACGATCATGATCATGACCGAGGTCGAAGGCTGCCGCGTCCAGGTGCAGCTCGCGGACGCGACGCCCGAGCAGGTCGCGCTCGACATGCCGGTCGAATACGTGTTCCGCAAGATCCACGATGCCGGCGGCAAGCCGAACTACTTCTGGAAGGCCTCCCCCGTCCTCGAGCAGGAGCGCGCATAGCCATGGGCGAATCGATTCGCGACAAAGTGTCCGTCATCGGCGTCGGGGCCTGTAAGTTCGGAGAGAACTGGGACCAGTCGCGCGAGGACATGATCGTCGACGCCGCCTACGAGGCCTACGCCGATGCCGGGATCGAGAACCCCCAGCGCCAGATCGACGCGATCTTCGCGGGCTCGGTGTACCCGCGCGAGGGCAGCTCCGAGGTCGCCGAGGCGCTCAAGATCTTCGGCAAGCCGATCACGATGATTTCGGACTACTGCCAGACCGGCACCGACGCGTTTCGCTGCGGCGTCTTCGCGGTCGCCTGCGGCATGCACGACACCGTGATGGTGCTCGGCTTCGACAAGCCGAAAGACCGCGGCGTCTCCGGCCCCTCGATCAGCTTCGACAAGGTGCGCGGAATTCCCGCGACGCCGGCCGGCTGGTTCTCGCTCTGCGCCGCGCGCTACTTCGAAACCTTCGGCGCCGGCCGCGAGGACCTCGCGAAGATCGCGGTCAAGAACCACCACAACGGCACGCTCGCGCCGAAGTCGATGCTGAAACGCGAGATCACGGTCGAGGACGTGCTCTCCGCGCGCATGATCTCGTGGCCCTTCGGCCTCTACGACTGCGCCGCGCAGAGCGACGGCGCGGCCGTCGCGATCATCACGCGCAGCGATCTCGCCCGGAAGCTGCGGAGCGATCCCGTGCTCGTGAAGGCGGTATCGATCGCGGTCGCGGAGCACCCGCAGCGCGATCCGAATTTCGATTTCCTGGCCTGGAAGCCCACGATCTACGCCGCCAAGGACGCCTACGCGCAGGCGGGGATCACCGATCCCTTTCGCGAGCTCGACGTCGTGCAGCTGCACGACTGCTTCACGCTGACGGAGCTGCTGACCTACGAAGATCTCGGGCTCTGCAAGAAGGGCTCCGCGAAGGAGCACATCTCGAGCGGCACCTTCACGCTCGCGGGCGAGCTGCCCGGGAACACGGACGGCGGCCTCAAGAGCTTCGGGCACCCGACGGGAGCCACCGGCG
>CAYTJA010000430.1:0-7517 GCA_964437835.1 uncultured Spirochaetales bacterium | reverse complement strand
TTCGCGGCCGTTCGTGAGACGCACGCGCGCGACTTTGCGCAGCGCCGAGTTCGGCTTCTTCGGCGTCGCCGTGAACACGCGCAGACAGACGCCGCGGCGCTGCGGGCACGCGATCAGGTCCGGCGACTTCGACTTCGAGGGCGGGCGCGCGCGTCCCTTGCGAACGAGCTGGTTGATCGTAGGCACCGGAACCTCCGCGCGGCAGTACCGCGAGACAAACGGAAAAGACAAAGCTGCCCGGGGTCAGACTCTCCAGGCGACGAAGGAACCGGAAAGGCGCCACAGCGGCGCAGCCTTCGGGGCACTCGCTTCGTCTGACCTGGAGAAGACCGCAGGATGGGTTGTTGATCCGAAAACCGCCGGATTCTAACGGGCTTCCGTGAGGTGTCAACGCGCGCCGCTGGCGCGGACAACGCTCCGAAGTGGCCTTGCCCGGGTCCCCGCATTGGCGGGGACCCGGGTTGGGCTCGATGACTCCGTTCGCCTTCGGCTCACTGCGCGGGGCAAGGCCCCTTGCAGGGGCCTCACAAACTCCGTTCGCCTTCGGCTCACTGCGCGGGGCAAGGCCCCTTGCAGTTAGCCTTCGAGGGGATCTGCCGACAGCGGTCCCGCACTCAGCTCGTCGAGGATCGGTTCGACCTGCGGCGGCCGGTACATCGGCGTGTCGGCCGTGACCTCCTCCTCCGGGCCTTCGACCAGATCCTCGGGCGCATCGATCTGGATCCCGATGTTCTGGTAGCGGGCGAGACCCGTCCCGGCGGGGATCAGGCGGCCCATGATCACGTTCTCCTTGAGGCCGCGCAGCCTGTCGACCTTTCCCCACATCGCGGCTTCGGTCAGGACCTTGGTCGTCTCCTGGAACGAGGCCGCCGAGATGAAGGACTCGGTCGAGAGCGACGCCTTGGTGATGCCGAGCAGCAGCGGCTCGCAGGTCGCGGGCTGGCGACCCTCGGCCAGCATTTTCGCGTTGGTTTCCGAGTAGAGCCGCCGGTCGACCTGCTCGCCGACCAGGTAGTCGGTGTCGCCGACCTGGTCGACCCGCACGCGCCGGAGCATCTGCCTCACGATCACTTCGATGTGCTTGTCGTTGATCTTGACGCCCTGGAGCCGGTAGACCTCCTGGACTTCGTCCACGAGATACTTGGCCAGCTCCTTCTCGCCCTTGATCTTGAGCACGTCATGCGGGTTCGAGGAGCCGTCCATCAGCGCCTCACCCGCGCGCACGCGGTCGCCCTCGTGCACGCTGATGTGCTTGCCCTTCGGGATCAGGTACTCCTTCGGCTCCGCGCCCGCGCCATCCGGTGTGATGATCACACGCCGCTTGCCGCGCGAGTCGGGCCCGAAGGAGACGCTGCCGTCGATCTCGGTCACGATCGCGAAGTCTTTCGGCTTGCGCGCCTCGAAGAGCTCGGCCACGCGCGGCAGACCGCCCGTGATGTCCTTCGTCTTGGTGGTCTCGCGCGGCATCTTCGCGAGCACGTCTCCGGCCGCGACCTCATGGCCATCCGCAACCGCGAGGTTCGCGCCGACCGGCAGCAGCGCGCGAGCCGAGGTGCTGCCGTCCGCGCCCTTGATCGAGATGCGCGGCCGCAGGTCGGGGTCCTTCGACTCGATGATCACCTTCGAGGACAGGCCGGTGAACTCGTCGACCTGCTCCTTCATCGTGGAGCCCTCGACGATGTCGCCGAACTTCGCGATGCCTCCGACGTCGGCGAGGATCGGATTCGCGAAGGGATCCCATTCGATCAACATGTCGCCGGGCGCGACGCGCTGGCCGTGCGTGACCTTCACGTGGGCGCCGTACACGACCGGGTAGCGCTCGCGTTCGCGACCGCTGGCATCGAAGAGCCCGAGCTCACTGTTGCGGCTCATCGCGATCTGGCGTCCCTCGCGGTCGCTCACGGTGCGCAGGTTCGCGAAGCGCACCTCGCCCGCGCTGCCGGCCTCGGCGTGGGACTGCTCGACGCGCCGCGTCGCCGCGCCGCCGATGTGGAAGGTCCGCATCGTGAGCTGCGTGCCGGGCTCGCCGATCGACTGGGCCGCGATCACGCCGACCGCCTCGCCCATGTTCACGAGCTCGCCACGCGCGAGGTCGCGCCCGTAGCACATCGCGCACACGCCTTGACGCGTCTCGCAGGTGAGCACCGAGCGGATGAACACCTTCTCGATGCCGGCGTCCTCGACGATGCGCACCTTCTCTTCGTCGATCTCGCTGCTGGCCGGAATCAGCAACTCGTCGGTGAGCGGGTCGCGGACGTCCTCGAGCGTGACGCGCCCGAGAATGCGCTCGCCAATCGGCTCGATGATGTTGCCGCCTTCGACCAGCGGCCCCATCTCGATGCCCTGCTTCGCGCCGCAGTCGGTGTCGCGGATGATCACGTCCTGCGACACGTCGACGAGACGCCGCGTCAGGTAGCCCGAGTTCGCGGTCTTGAGCGCGGTGTCGGCCAGACCCTTGCGCGCGCCGTGGGTCGAGATGAAGTACTGGAGCACCGAGAGCCCCTCGCGGAAATTCGAGGTGATCGGCGTCTCGATGACCTCGCCCGAGGGCTTCGCCATCAGCCCTCGCATGCCCGCGAGCTGGCGCATCTGCTGCGCGGATCCGCGCGCGCCGGAGTCCGCCATCATGTAGATCGGATTGAAGCTCGGGACCTGCTTCTCGACACCGTCCTCGACGATCACATCCTTGCCGAGGCGCTCGAGCATCTGTGCCGAGACGCGCTCTGTCGCGTTGGCCCACAGGTCGATCACCTTGTTGTAGCGCTCGCCATCGGTGATCAGGCCTTCCTGGTACTGCTGCTCGATCTCGCGCACCTGCGCGTTCGCCTCCTCGATGAAGCGCTCCTTGTCCGGCGGGATCTCCATGTCGCCGATGCAGATCGATACGCCCGCGCGGGTCGCGTACAGGTAGCCGAGGCTGCGCAGACGGTCGGCGAGGATCACGGTCGCCTTGTTGCCGAGGCGCCGGTAGGCCTGGTCGATCAGCTCGCCCAGCGCCTTCTTGTCCATCACCTTGTTGATGTACGGGAACGGGATCTCGGCCGGGATGATCTCCCGCAGCAGGATCCGGCCGACCGTGCTCTCGAGCATCTCTCCGCCGATGCGCACCAGGATGCGCGCGTGCAGCGCGACGGCGTTCCCGTCGTAGGCGATGCGGACTTCGTCGGGGCTCGCGAAGCGCATGCCCTCGCCGTGCACGCCAGGACGCTCGCGCGTCATGTAGTAGCAGCCGAGCACGATGTCCTGGGTCGGCCCGATGATCGGACGGCCGGTCGCGGGCGACAGGATGTTATTCGTCGACATCATCAGCACCCGGGCCTCGATCTGCGCCTCGACCGATAGCGGTACGTGCACGGCCATCTGGTCGCCGTCGAAGTCCGCGTTGAAGGCCGCGCAGACGAGCGGGTGCAGCTGGATCGCCTTGCCGTCGATCAGCATCGGCTCGAAAGCCTGGATGCCGAGCCGGTGCAGCGTCGGCGCCCGATTCAGCATGATCGGGTGCTCCTGGATCACCTCGGCCAGGATGTCCCAGACCTCCGGGTGCTCCTTCTCCACCATCTTCTTCGCGGCCTTGATCGTGGTCACGTAGCCGCGCTGCTCGAGTTTCGAGTAGATGAAGGGCTTGAAGAGCTCGATCGCCATCCGGTTCGGGAGGCCGCACTGGTGCAGGCGCAGCTCGGGGCCGATCACGATCACCGAGCGGCCCGAGTAGTCCAAGCGCTTGCCGAGCAGATTCTGGCGGAAGCGGCCGGTCTTGCCCTTCAGCATGTCCGAGAGCGACTTGAGCGGGCGCTTGGAGGGCCCGGTGATCACGCGGCCACGGCGGCCGTTGTCGAAGAGCGCGTCGACGGCCTCCTGCAGCATCCGCTTCTCGTTGCGGATGATGACCTCGGGCGCGTTCAGCTCCTGCAGCCTCTTCAGCCGGTTGTTGCGGTTGATCACGCGCCGGTAGAGGTCGTTCAGATCGCTGGTCGCGAAGCGGCCGCCGTCGAGGGGCACCAGCGGGCGCAGATCCGGCGGGATCACCGGAATCACTTCCATGATCATGTTCTCGGGCTTGTTCGCCGACTCGCGGAACGCGTCCAACACCTTGAGGCGCTTGCTGACGCGCTTGCGCTTCGCCTCGCTGGTCGCGTCGCGCATTTCCTCGCGCAGCTTCGTGCACTCTTCCTCGACGTTGATCGAGGAGAGCAGATCGCGCACCGCCTCGGCGCCGATGCCGACCTCGAAGGTCTCGCGGCCGTGCTTCTCACGCGCGGCGACGAGCTGCTCCTCGTTCAGCATCTCGCCCCACTTGAGCTCCGTCTCGCCCGGATCCGTGACGATGTGGCACTCGAAGTAGAGCACGCGCTCGAGATCGCGCAGCGTGAGCTCGAGGATGTTGCCGATCCGCGACGGCAGCGACTTCAGGAACCAGATGTGCGCGACGGGGCTCGCGAGCGTGATGTGCCCCATGCGTTCGCGGCGCACCTTGCTCTGGATCACCTCGACGCCGCACTTCTCGCAGACGACGCCGCGGTGCTTCATGCGCTTGTACTTGCCGCAGTTGCACTCGTAGTCCTTGACCGGACCGAAGATCTTCGCGCAGAAGAGCCCATCGCGTTCCGGCTTGAAGGTCCGGTAGTTGATGGTCTCGGGCTTCTTGACCTCTCCGTAGGACCACTCGCGGATCTTGTCCGGCGCGGCGATCGAAATCCGCAGCGCGTTGAACGCAAGCGGGTCCTTGGGCTTCTCGAAGAGGTTGTAGAGATCGCGCAAAGCGGCTCCCCCTTTGTGATCGTCGGTGCGGACCGGATCGTCGTTGCGGAATCGGGCCGGGCTCGCGCCTCGGCCTAACCCCGATCTTCTTGCAGCTCCATATCGAGGCCGAGTGCCTGGAGCTCCTTCATCAGCACGTTGAAGCTCTCCGGCAGCCCCGGCTCGAGCACACACTCGCCTTTCACGATCGACTCGTAGATGCGCGTGCGCCCCACGACGTCGTCCGATTTGACGGTCAGGAATTCCTGCAGCGCGTGCGCGGCGCCGTAGGCCTCGAGCGCCCAGACCTCCATCTCGCCGAGGCGCTGACCGCCGAACTGGGCCTTGCCGCCGAGCGGCTGCTGCGTCACGAGGCTGTAGGGCCCGATGCTGCGCGCGTGGATCTTGTCGTCGACCAGGTGGTGCAGCTTCAGGATGTACAGCACGCCGACCGTGACTTCCGAATCGAAGGGCTCGCCGCTCTTGCCGTCGAAGAGCACCGTCTGGCCGGAAGTCGGCAGCTCCGCGCGCTCCAGCTCGCGCCGGATCTCGTCCTCCTTGGCGCCGTCGAAGACGGCCGTCGCGACGTGGATGCCGTCCTTGACGTTGCCCGCGAGCGACAGGATCGATTCGTCCGAGAGCCGGTCGATCACGGAGTTGATGCGATCGCTGGCGTAGACCTCGCGCAGGCGCTCGCGCAGCTGCTTGATGTCGGCGTGGCGCGGATCCCCCGAGGCCTCGAAGAGCTCGCCGACGCGCTGGCCCAGGCCCTTCGCGGCCCAGCCGAGGTGCGTCTCGAGGATCTGCCCGACGTTCATGCGCGACGGCACGCCCAGCGGGTTCAGCACGATGTCGACCGGAATGCCGTCCGCGAGGTAGGGCATGTCCTCCTCCGGGAGGATGCGCGAGATCACGCCCTTGTTGCCGTGGCGGCCGGCCATCTTGTCGCCGACGGAGAGCTTGCGCTTGATCGCCAGATAGACCTTGACCATCTTGAACACGCCCGGCGGCAGCTCATCGCCCTTGCGCAGCCGCGCGATCTTCTCGTCGAAGACGGCCTTTATCAGGCCCGCCTGCTCCTCGACGCGCTCGAGGGTGCGGTCCACCTGTTCCTGGACGCCGGCCTCCTGCAGCTGGATGTCCTTCCAGCGGCGCATCGGTACCGCGTCCAGCACCTCGGGCGCGAGCGTCTGCCCGGGCTCGACGAAGACCTGGTCCTTGCGCTCGTCGGCCACGCGGTTCGCGGCGCGCTTGTTCAGGATCAGCTCGCGCACGCGCTTCATCGCGCTCTCGCGGATGATGCGCGTCTCGTCCTCCTGGTCCTTGCGCAGGCGCTCGATCTCGGTCTCTTCGATCGCCTGGGCGCGCTCGTCCTTCTCGACGCCGCGGCGCGAGAACACCTGCGCCCCGATCACGGTGCCGGTCACGCCCGGCGGAACCCGCAGCGAGGTGTCGCGCACGTCACCGGCCTTCTCGCCGAAGATTGCGCGCAGCAGCCGCTCCTCGGGCGAGAGCTGCGTCTCCCCCTTCGGCGTGATCTTGCCCACCAGCACGTCGTCGGACTTGACCTCGGCTCCGATGCGCACGATGCCGGACTCGTCGAGGTCGCGCAGCGCTTCCTCGCCGACGTTCGGGATGTCGCGGGTGATGTCCTCCTTGCCGAGCTTGGTGTCACGCGCGACGCACTCGAACTCTTCGATGTGGATCGAGGTGTAGGAGTCGTCCTTGACCACGCGCTCGGAGATCAGGATCGAGTCTTCGAAGTTGTAGCCGCCCCAGGGCATGAACGCGACGACGACGTTGCGGCCGAGCGCGAGCTCGCCGCGCTCGGTGGCCGGGCCGTCGGCGATCACCTGCCCGCGCCGGACGCGGTCACCCTTCTTGACGATCGGCTTCTGGTTGATGCAGGTGCTCTGGTTCGAGCGCTGGTACTTGATCAGGTTGATGATGTCGACGTTCGAGCCTCGGCCGTCGTCGTCATCGGGCTTGATCACGATGCGCGACGCGTCGACGGCTTCGACGCTGCCGTCGCGCTTGGCCACGACGGTGACGCCGGAGTCGCGCGCGACCACGGCCTCGATGCCGGTGCCGACGAGCGGCGCCTGGGTGCGCAAGAGCGGCACGGCCTGGCGCTGCATGTTCGAGCCCATCAGCGCGCGGTTCGCGTCGTCGTTCTCGAGGAAGGGGATCAGCGATGCGGCCACCGAGACCAGCTGATTCGGCGACACGTCCATCATGTCCACCTCGGCCGGGGCCGAGGTCACGAACTCGCCGGCCTTGCGGCACTGCACCGCGTCGTTCTGCAGCATGCCACCGCCATCGACCTGCGCGTTCGCCTGCGCAATCGAAAGCCGCTCCTCGTCGAGTGCCGAGAGATACTTCACGTCGTCCGACACGCGGCCGCTGTTCACGACCCGATAGGGCGTCTCGATGAAGCCGAGCTCGTTCACGCGCGCGAAGGTCGAGAGCGACGCGATCAGCCCGATGTTCGGGCCTTCCGGCGTCTCGATCGGGCAGATGCGGCCGTAGTGCGTCGGGTGCACGTCGCGCACCTCGAAGCCGGCGCGCTCGCGGGTCAGACCGCCCGGGCCGAGGGCCGAGAGGCGCCGCTTGTGCGTCACCGCCGAGAGCGGGTTCGTCTGGTCCATGAACTGCGAGAGCTGGCTCGAGCCGAAAAACTCCTTGATCACAGCCGAAACCGGCTTCGAGTTGATCAGATCGTGCGGCATCAGCGTCTCGATCTCTTGGAGCGACATGCGCTCCTTGATCGCGCGCTCCAT
>CAYTJA010000429.1:0-14547 GCA_964437835.1 uncultured Spirochaetales bacterium | reverse complement strand
GAGGAGGACGCCAGCGTGCACCGGACCCCAAACGGGTCCCTCGACGAGTGCGGATGGAAGCGCGGCGGCCACTCCACGAGAACCGAGATCCCTTCCCGATCCCGCTCCGGGGTTGACAGCGATGGCCCTCTCATGGAAGCGAAGTGGGGTGGTCCGGGCTGTGCCCGGACCGGGACCACAAGGCTAGGCGCGCTCGAGCGGGACGAAGGCTACCGGCAGCTCGTGGGTCGTCGTGGTGTGCCCGTTGCCGGTCTTCTCGATCAACTCGAGCTGCTGGATCCGATGCGGCTCGCCGACCGGGATCAGCAGGCGGCCGCCCGGAGCGAGCTGTTCGACGAGCGGCGTCGGCGTCACGGCTGCGGCGGCGGTCACGAGGATCGCGTCGAAGGGAGCGTGCTCCGGCCAGCCGCCGAAGCCGTCTCCGCAGCGCAGCTCGACGTTCGAATAGCCGAGCTCCGCGAGGCTCAGGGCCGCCTGCGTCGCCAGCTCGGGCACCAGCTCGATCGAGTAGACGCGGCGAGCGAGCAGCGACAGCACCGCAGCCTGGTAGCCGGAGCCGGTGCCGATCTCGAGGACCGTCGAGTCGGCGCGCACGCGGGCCAGCTGCGTCATCAGCGCGACGATGAAGGGCTGCGAGATCGTCTGATCGTGGCCGATCGGCAGCGGCGTGTCGTCGTAGGCGCGCAGCTGCTCCTGCGGCGGAACGAAGCAATGGCGCGGCACTCGCTCGAGGGCCGCGCGCACGCGCTCGTCCAACACCGCCTCGCCCGTGAGCGGGGCCGTCTCGCTGAAGTGCCGGCCCACGCGCCAGAGCATCGCCCTCCGCTCGTCCGCACGATCGGCCTCGGCGCGCAGCCCGCCCTGGGTTTGCCAGCTCACACCAGGCCTCAGCGCTCCTTCGGCGGACTGTCGTCGCCCGAGCGGCGACTGCGCAGGCGCTTCCAGGTCTCCTCGACGGCGTCACCGAGCTTCGCCTTCGCCTCGCGCCCGAGGCGCTCGGCCTGTTCGACGAGTTCCCCGGCGAGATCTTCGACACGGTGCGCGACTCGGCGCGTCTGCGCCGCGCGCATGCCGCGGCGGGTCGCCCCGGCGAGGCTCGAGAGCTCGGCTCCGAGCTCCAGCAGCAGGTCGTCGAGGCTCACGACACCTGTGAGCTCGTGGCGATCGAGCACCGCGAGGCGCCGCACGCCGTGACTCGCCATCGCCTGCACCAGCTTGTCGAGCGGCTCGTCGGCGTCGACGGTGTAGAGCGGCTGGCTCATCACGTCGGCGGCAGTCGTGGTGTCGTAGGGGCGCTCTGCCGCGATCACGCGCCGCAGCAGGTCGCGATCCGTCACGATTCCGAGCGGGTTGTCCTCGCCGTCGACGACGACGAGGGATCCAACTTCCTCATCGCGCATGCGCTGCGCAACTTCGAGCACGCCCGCATCCGCGTAGATCGAACGCGCGGGACTCTGACAGTCTCTGGCTCGCTGCATGGCTCAATGTCCTCCCACGATGAGCTGCCCGGAAGTCTGGGCCGACAACGCCGCGCCGAGTCCGGAGATCTGGCGCGCGATCGCCGCGAGCAGGTCGTCGGCCGTGAGAATTCCGCTGAGCTTGCCCGCGGCGTCGACCACCGGCAGCCGCCGCAAGCCGTTGTGACGCAGCGTGTGCAGTGCGTCGGCCAGCGGAGCGTCTTCGCGGATCGCGACCGGCGTCCGCGTCGCGACATCGCGCGCGAGCAGCGCACCGGCGTCGCGGCCCTCGCAGAGCAGCCGGAGCGCGAGATCGCGATCGGTCACGATCCCGACCGGCCGCTCGTCTTCGACGACCACGAGACAGCCGACGTCCTCGCGGTCCATGAGTTTCGCAAGTGCGCGCGCGGTCTCCCCCGGACCCACGGTCTTGACGGAGCGCTTGCAGTAGTCCCGTACCGACATGCTTCGTCTCCTCCTGGGCGCAATCCTCAGCAAGCCCCGTGCCAGTTCCGGAACCCGAGCAGGAGCGCGCAGGGTCCGCCGGGACCGAAGACCCCAATCGCGCCGGGCCCTGAGGAGGAATGTCCGCGGTTAGACTCGCGCTCAGGGCCGGATCCGCACCGGCGTGCCGGGCGCGGCGCGCGCAGCCAGGAAATCGATCTCCGGATCGCTCATCGCGACGCAGCCGTCGGTCCAGTCGAGGTCCGCGGAGTCGCCGCGCCAGCGTTCGCCCTCGCCGTGCAGGCCGAGCCTCCCGCCGAGGCGCGTGTCGGCCGGCGGCAGCGCAGCCCGCGCGTGGGCGGAGCGGATGCGCCGATAGTCGCGCTCGGGGATCCTTCCCTCGGCGCGCGCGAGCTCGGCGTCGGCGCGCGATGGATAGTCGATCGGGAGGAAACGGTGGAAGCGACTGCGCTGCGCGGGCCCGGCGATCCTGTAGTCCCCGACCGGCGTGCGGTGGTCTCCGGCCTCGCGCTTGGATCCCTCCGGCGCGCGCCCGAGCGCGACGCGCCAGCCGAGCCGCGCACCGCCCTCGCAGGAGAGCTCGAGCCGGCGCGCCGCTTTCGCGATTTCGATCGCGACGATGCGCTCACAGGGCGGAGGCGGCGCGGGCGGCAGCGCCGCGGCCAGCGGCGCCTCCGATTCTGCAGCTTCGGGCGACGCCTGGCGCCACGCGCTGCAGGCGGCAACGGCCGCGCACGCGAGCGCGAGCAGCGCGGCGAGGACCGGAAAGCCACCGCGAGCGCGCCGCTCCGCGCGAGCGCACTGGCCGGACTCTGCGCGGCGCTGCTCGCAGTCGCGGCTCGCGCCGCGGACTTCGAGCGCCTGCCCGAGCCGATCGGCGAGCGCGGGCTCGAGTTCGTGCAGCCCGGCGAGACCCTGCTCGACATCGCCTATCAGCATCGTGTCGGCTTCGAGTTGCTCGAGCGACTGAATCCCGGCGTCGATCGCTGGATTCCGGATCCGGGCACCATCGTGCAACTCCCCACCTGGAGTCTGCCGCCCCAGGTCGACGCAAAAGGGATCGCGATCAATCTCCCCGAGATGCGGCTCTACCGCTACGGCGCGGAGGGCGGGCCCGAGGTCTTCCACGTCGCGATCGGAGACGGCATCGACCCGACGCTGATCGGAAGCTACCGCGTCGGCGAGAAGCGACCGGACCCGTTCTGGCGCGTGCCCGAGTCGATCCGCCTCGAGAAACCCGAGCTGCCTGCGGTGGTCCCGCCCGGGCCCGACAATCCGCTCGGCGATCGCTGGATGACGATCGGCACCACGAGCTACGGGATCCACGGAACCAACAACCCGTGGTCGATCGGGCGACTGGCGACGCACGGCTGTGTGCGCCTCTACGCCGACGAGATGCGGCGGCTCTACGACGCGACTCCGAAGGGAACGCGGATCCAGATCGTGTATCAACCCTTCAAGTGGGGACGCGACGGGGACGACATCCTGCTCGAGGTCCACCCCGATCCCTACCGCCGCATCGTCGACCCTCTCACGGAAGCACTCGCGATCCCCGCGATGCAGGGACTAGCGGACGCGCTCGACCTCGAGCGCGTCCGCTCTGTACTGGTGCGCGCACGGGGAGCGCCCGAGCGCGTCGGCCGCCGGCCGGCGGCCGACGCGGGGGCTATTTCCGAACCGACTTCGTGAAGATCGCTTCGGCCTTGCGGGCCGCGGCATCCGCGCTCTCGGCGGCGCTCTTCGCCTCGCTCTCGGCAGCCTCGGCGCGCTGCACGGCTGCGTCCGCGGTCTTGTCGACCCGACGCAGATCGGCCTCGACTGCGCTCAGGCGCCGCTCATGTGCCTCCGCGCGAGTCTCGAGCGTGCGCACCGAATCGGTCGACGCACAACCCACCGGAGCGGTGACGAGGAGCAACACGAGCAGCGAGCCGAGTCCGACGATGTTTCGTCGCATGGGATTACCTCCTGTCTCGATTATAAGCAACGACCGTACCGGAGCGGCTTCGCAGGCAGGGGCCCGATGGAGTGCGCGGCAAGCTGGCGAGGCAGTCTGCCTCGGAACGGGGCGGACGCGCCCGCGAGCGCACTGGGGCTACAGGCCCCAGGCCCCGGCTCGGGCGTCGCTCCTTGCGACAGGACCCGGTGTCATAAAGCTCTGCGGGAGACCTCCGGATGGCATGCTCCCTGCACAAGCGAGAGCCGCGACGGAGGCAGTCGAGCCTGCCGCCACCACCTGCTTCGGAAGGAGACCGCATGGAGATCCACTGGCGGAACGCTCAGGAGATCGACGACGAGCTGCGCGAGAAAGTCGAGCAACAGATCGAACGGCTCGCGGCGCATCATCGCGACCTGATCGACGCGACGGTCGACGTCCAGCGCCGCAGCGAGCATCACCGCCTCGGAGCGCGATCGGTCGAAATCCGCTGCCAGGCACGGGGCGCGAACCTCGTCGCGCACGGAACGCACGAGAGCCTCCCGGTCGCGCTGAACGAAGCGCTGCACAGCTTCAGGCGAGAGGTGCAGCGCCTGCGCGAGCGGCGGCGCGACGCTCGCGAGCAGCAACCCCCGGACTCGCCGATGCACGGCGTGATCGACGAGATCGTGCGGAGCGAGGGCTACGGATTTCTGCTCACCGACGACGGCGAGCGCGTCTACTTCCACCGCAACGCCGTCGGTCCCGGGCTCGACTTCGATCGGCTCCAGGGCGGGGAGGAGGTCTCGCTGAACTACGAAGCCGGCGCCCAGGGCCTGCAGGCGACCTTCGTGAAGCCGATCGTGTCCGTCTGAGGTGAGCGCCGTGACCGCGAAGCCCGCATCGCACGCGAAGCGCCCTCAGATCCGGCGCTGAGTCGCGCGCGAGTCGCGGGCGCGCGTTGCTGCAGGAGATCCTCGGGACGGTTTACCTGTTGCTCCCGCTGCTGGGTGGGGCCGGCGTCCACGGCTTGTGCATGAAGTACGGCTGGCTCGCCGCGCTCGCGCGGCCGATCGACGCGGGCCGGCAGCTGCACGGACTGCCGATCTTCGGCCGCAGCAAGACCTGGCGCGGTCCCGTCGCCGTCGCGGCGGGCGCGGCCGCCGTCTACGCGGTCCAGCAGGAGTTCCTGCACGCGCTGCCCGGGATCCGAGCGCTCGAGCTCGTCGACTACTCGCGATTGCCGGGTTTCTGGTATGGCGCCGTCGCCGGAGCGCTCGCAGAGCTATTCGAGCTTCCGAACAGCTTCGCGAAGCGGCGACTCGGGATCGAGCCCGGCGGCACGGCGACGCGCGGCCCGCTCGCGCTGCTGTTCTTCCTCTGGGACCAGCTCGATCTCCTGCTCGGCTACTGGTTGGTCCTGGCGGCGGCGGTTCCCGCCACGCCGATGCGCGTGGCCGCGTCGATCGCGATCGTCACAGCCGTACACCCGTTGTTGACGCTCGCGGGCTACCTGCTCGGCGTGCGGCCGACCGCGCGCTGAGCGCTGCCCCGGCTGCAGGGGTCTTCAACTCGCGAGGTCATGGGCCTCGAGTGCCGATTCCGCGGCGCGCGCGGTCACGGGATTTCCGCTCATCCAGCGATTCAGCTGTTCTTCCATGCTCGAGTCACTCCCGCAGCACGCGCCACATCGAGGCAAGCGGCCTCAGGCGCTGCTGCTTCTTTCCCGCTCTCCGAATTCCGCTGCAAGCAGTGGGCCAATCTCAGTGCAGCGCCTCCGCGAGCGCGCGCGCCTTCGCGGCGACCTCCCCCGGTGAGAGATCGGTGCGCAGCTCGACGCTGACGCCCCACTCGTGCTTTCCGAGCGGTACGCGCGTCCTGCGCTGGTGCTCGAGCACCGGAAGCTCGGCGTCCGACGCGTCGCGGCCCTCCCTCGCGCGCTTCGCGACGCGGTCGCGAAGTACCTGGAGCGGGGCTTCGCAAGCGACGATGCGGAAGCGCGCTCCGGCCGCCTCCGCGAGCGCGGCGAACTGGTCGCGCTCGCGGGCTTGCAGGAACGCCGCGTCGACGATCACGTCGCGGCCCGCGCCGAGCAGCGCGCGTGCGATTTCGGCCAAGCGGTCGTAGCTGCGGCGCGTGGCTGCCGCGTCGTAGAGGCCCTGCGCGACGGGCCCCGACGCGCGCTGCGCGGCGCCGAGCCCGTGCAGGCGCTTGCGCTCGACGTCCGAGCGCAGCCGAATCGCCCCGCACTCCTCGGCGAGGACCTGCGAGACCGTGCTCTTGCCGGACCCGGACAGCCCCGTCGTGATCGCGAGCAGCGGCACGTGGCGTCGCGCGAATCGCTCGGCGAGGTCGATGTAGCGCGCGAGCTCGGCCTGGGCCCACTCGCGCGACGCATCGCGACCCTCCTGAACGCCGCGCAGCAGCGTCACCTTCCCGCGCACCAGCGCGCGGTAGGTCGCGTAGAACGGGAGCAGCGCCACGCCCGCGTAGTCTCCGCTGCGCTCGAGATAGGCGTTCACGAAGCGCCACGCGAAGTCCGGGCGCCCGTGCTGCAGCAGATCCATGAACGCAAACGCGATCTCGCTCTGCACGTCGATCCAGCGCAGCTCCGGGTCGAATTCGAGGCAGTCGAAGAGCAGCGGGCGATCCTCGACCCACGCGACGTTCGCGAGATGCAGGTCGCCGTGGCATTCGCGCACGCAGCCGCCCTGCTTGCGCGCCGCGAAGAGCGGAGCGAGACGCGCGAGCTCCTGCACGCTCCAGTCCGCGAGCCGGCGCAGCCGATCGCTGTTCTCGGGGCCGGGCTCCAGCGATTGGAGCGTGTCGAAGCAGGCCTGCAGCGGGGCGCCCACGCGCTCGGGCTCCGCCCACGGCGTCTCCGGGGCCGCCACCTCGATACGCGCGTGGAACTCGCTCACGGCCGCGGCGAAGGCGTCGATCTGTGTGGCCGTCAACGCGTCGCAGTCGGCGAGGTTCGAGAGCAGCGCGTCGGGGTCGAACTGGCGCATCTGAAGCGCGACCTCGAAGGGCGGTCCCCCGCCTGCGATCTGCGGCTGTTGCGGTGTGCCCGCGATCGGAAGCACGGCCAGGTACAGCTCGGCTGCAGTTCGGCGGTTGAGTCGCAGCTCCTCTTCGCAGAAGTGCCGGCGCGCGGCGAGCGAGCTGAAGTCGAGGAAGTCGAGCCGCAGCGGCTTCTTGATCTTGTAGGCGAAGTCACCCGTCAGCAGCACGTAGGAGATGTGCGTCTCGATCACGCGGACGGCGCTGACCGGATGCGGGTAGCAGCGCGGATTCCTCAGCGCCTCGATCAGCACGGCGGTCTCGGACGGGATCGATTGCACCACGGACTCCGCGAGGTCACTCGAGTTCCTCTGATTCCTCTCTGATTGCAACCGAGATGCCAAACTCGGGCTCGCGCGCGGAGCGAGCCGATCCCTCGCGGCCCCAGCCCTGAGGCACAAAGTCCGTCGCTCGCTCCGCGATTCACGGGGCAGCCTGATCGGTTGGTATGCTGCCTGCACCAGCGCCGGCTGTGAGCCGCCGGAGCCCGCGCGAGAGAGGCTGATGCCGAACCAACCCGCGGGCGTGGCGCCCAGCGGCTTCGAGCGCGACGCCACCCGGCACCTGCGAATCGGAATCACCGCGATAGCGGTGCTCACGGCGATCGGCATGCTCGGCTTCATGCAGATCGCCTCGATGACCTGGATCGAGGCGCTGTTCATGACGGTCACCACGCTCGCGACCGTCGGCTATGGGGAGATCCGCCCGCTCGGCGATGCGGGTCGCCTCTTCGCGACCGGTCTGATCGTGATCGGCGTCGGAGCTGCGCTCTACACCGCCGGCGCGCTCACGGAATTCCTGATCGCGGGCCGCCTCGGCGAGCTGCTCGGGAGGAGGGCCATGTCGAAGACGCTTGCAGCGCTGCGCAACCACGTGATCGTGTGCGGCTACGGGAGGCTCGGCCGCGTCGTCGGTGAGGAACTCGAGCGCTCCGGAGTGCCGCTGGCGATCATCGAGGAGGACGCCGCGCTCGCCGCGCGGCTCGAGAGTCCCACGCGCCCGGTGATCGTCGCCTCTGCCTGCGACGAGGGCGTGCTCGAACAGGCGGGTGTCGCGCGCGCGCGCGCAATCGTCGTTGCGACGAGCAGCGAGGCGATCAACGTCTACATCGCGCTCGCCGCGCGCGAGGCGAATCCGTCGATCGCGATCCACGCGCGCGCGGAGACGGAGGCCGGAGCCCGCCGGCTGCGACGCGCGGGGGCGAACCAGGTCGTCTCGCCGCACTCGCTCGGTGGACAGCGCCTCGCGCAGGCGATCCTGCGCCCCGCGGTGGTCGACTTCCTCGAGCTCGCGACTGCCGGCGGCGCGGAGGAGATCGATCTCGAAGAGATCGCCGTGCCGCCGCACTCCACACTCGCGGGCTCGCGCGTCGGCCAACTGCGCGACCTCGGCATCTCGGTCTCGGTGGTCGCGATCAAGCGCCGCGCGCACCCCGTGCTACTGAACCCCGGAGCCGAGGAGTTGCTCGCCGCCGGCGACCGCGTCGTCGTCGTCGGCGACCGCGAGAACGTGACGCGGCTCGGCGAGCTCGCGTCGCGAGGCATCGCGGAGGAGCGGCAGAAATGAGCACGGCGCTCGAGATCGACGGCCGAGAGGTCGAGCTCGCGCGCGGCGACACGCTGCTCTCGGCCGCGCGGCGCGCGGGAATCGAAATCCCGGCGCTCTGCGAAGTCCCGGGCCTGGCGCCGGACGGCGGCTGCCGCCTCTGCCTCGTCGAGCTCGAGGGCGCGCCGCATCCGGTCGCGGCTTGCTGCACTGCGGCCGCGGCCGGTGCGCGCGTGCGCACGGCGACTCCGGAGCGCGAGGCGCAGCGGCGAGAGATCCTCTCGCTGATCTCGGCCTCGCTCGGGCGGCGCCCCGAGCCGGGCCCGCTGCTGCAGCTCTTCGAGCGCTATGCGGTCGAGCCGCCGGCCGCCGGCCCGGCCCACTTCGAGGACTCCCACCCCTACCTGCGATTCGACCCGTCGCTCTGCATCACCTGCCGGCGCTGTCTGCACGCATGCGAGGACATCGCCGGCCGCTTCGTCTACGGCGTCGTCGGGCGCGGGCCCACGACGCGGCTGCTGATCGGCACCTCGGACCGGTTCTCCGACAGCGACTGTGTCGCCTGCGGCGCCTGCGTGGACCTGTGCCCGACGGGCGCCCTCTCGGACTGCGACCGCGTCGCCGCGGAGCCCCCGGACACCACGCAATCCTCGGTCTGCGGCTACTGCGGCGTCGGCTGCCGCACGCGGGTGTCGCAGCGCGCGGGCCGGGTGCTGCGAGTCGCTGGGGTCGAGGACGCAGCGGTGAATCGCGGCCAGCTCTGCGCGAAGGGGCGCTATGCGCACGGCTGGCACTCGCACCCGGAGCGCCTGCGCGAGCCGCTGCTGCGCGCGGGGCCCCCCGAGGATCCGCGCTGGAAGCCGATCCCATGGCCCGACGCGATCGCGCTCGCGGCCACGCGGCTGCGCGAGATTCGCGACAGCTCCGGGCCCGGCGCGCTCGGCGCGCTCGCCTCGTCGCGCTCGACCAACGAGGCCGTCTACCTGCTCCAGAAGCTGTTCCGCGCGGAGCTCGGCACGAACCACGTCGACTGCTGCGCGCGCGTCTGCCACTCGTCGACCGCGCACGCGCTGCGCCTCGCGACCGGCACCGGCGCAGCCTCGGCCTCCTACGCGGACATCGAGCGCGCGGGCTGCATCGTCGTCGCGGGAGCCAATCCGACCGAGGCCCACCCCGTGCTCGGCGCGCGCATCCTGCAGGCCGCGCGACGCGGCGTCCCGCTGGTCGTGATCGATCCGCGGCGCATCGACCTCTGCGCGTACGCCGAGCTGCACCTGGCGCCACGCCCCGGCACGAACGTGGCGCTCTTCAGCGCACTCGCAAAGCTGCTGCTCGAGAGCGGGAAGATCGACGCGGAATATCTGGCCGCTCGCTGCGAGGGCCTGGACGCGCTCCGCGAACAGAGCGCAGCGCTCTCGCTCGGCGAGGCCGCCGCGCAGTGTGCGGTACCGATCGCGCAGCTCGAGCGCGCAGCGCGGCGCCTCGGCGACTCGAAGCCAATCCTGTTCGTGCACGGCCTCGGCCTCTCCGAGCTGTACCAGGGCGTCGACTCCGTGCTCGCGCTCGCGAATCTCGCGCTCTTGACCGGGAGCATCGGTCGCCCCGGCGCCGGCGTGCTGCCGCTGCGCGGGCAGAACAACGTCCAGGGCGCCGCGGACATGGGCGCGACGCCGGACCTCGTCACCGGCTACCAGTCACTCTCGGACCCGGCCCTGCGCCTGCGCCTCGAGCAACTCTGGGGTCAGGCCCCGCCGCTCTGGCCCGGACTCACGATCCCCGAAATGCTCGAAGCCGCCGCCGAGCACAGGATCCGAGCGCTCTGGATCCAGGGCGAAGACGTGCTGCAGAGCGATCCCAACGAAGCGCTCGTCGAACGCGCGCTCGCGCGTCTCGACTTCCTCGTGGTGCAGGAGCTATTCGTCTCGGAGACCGCTCGCTACGCGCATCTGCTGCTGCCCGCAGCGGGCTGCCTCGAGCAGGACGGCACCTTCACGAACGGCGAACGCAGGATCCAGCGTGTGCGCGCAGCCGTGCCCCCGCCCGGCCAGGCGCGGCCGGACTGGGAAGTCGTCCGCGACGTCGCGCGCGCGCTCGGGGCCGACTGGCGCTATTCCGGCCCCGCGGAGGTCATGGACGAGATCGCTCGCGTCGCGCCGAAGCTGTTTGGCGGTATTCGCTACGACCGGCTCGAGGGCGACGGCCTGCAGTGGCCCTGCCCCGGCCCCGAGCATCCGGGAACCGCCTGCGTGCATGCGGACGGCTTCCTGCGCGGGCGCGCGCTGCTCTCCTGCGTCGCCTACGCAGCGAGCCCGGAGCACGGCGTCTCCGACTATCCGTATCTGCTCGTGACCGGGCGCGTGCTCCAGCACTACAACGTCGGCACCATGACGCGCCGCACCCCGCAGCGCGCGCTCGCACCGAGCGATTGGCTGGAGATCCACCCCGACGACGCCGCGCGCGAGGGGCTCGCGCAGGCGGCCGAGGCCCTGCTCGAGAGCCGCTGGGGCCACGCGCGCGTCCCGCTGCGCCTGAGCCGGCGCGTCGCGCCGGGGACCCTGTTCCTCTCGTTCCACTTCCCGGAGACGCACGCGAACCGGATCGTGGGCCCGGTGCGCGACCCGCACTCGCAGTGCCCGCAGTACAAGGCGACCGCGGTGCGCCTGCGCTCGGCCGCCTCGGCTTAGCTTTTCTTCAGTGCCCCCGCGCGGGCCGCGCGCCGAGACCCGCGGGGCGCTCCAGATCGAGATACCGCCAATCAGGCGCGGTCTCGCTGGCGGGAACGCGAGCGGCGGCGGAGGGCGGCTCCACCGACGGAAAAACGCAGCGTTGACATCGCGGTCGCGAGCGACGTAGGGTTGCTCCTCGATCTCGGACAACCTTGTGGAGGGTCCCATGTCGTCTCACCGATGCGCCCGTGTTTCGCTGATCCGATCTCTTGCCGTGCTCGCTGTGCTGGCGGCCTTCGCCTCCGCGCCCGGGCCGGCCGTCGCGGCTGTGGACATCAACACGTGGGGCATCGAGATCCTCTCGAGCGCGCCGGATCAGGTCAGCGGCGGCGACGCGCTGGTGCGCGTCGGCTTCCCGGGCAAGAAGATCAAACGGAACGCGAGGCTGCTGCTCAACGGGGTGGACGTGACGGGTTCGCTCGCTCTCCAGGACGGCGACCTCGTGGGCGTGGTCGAGGGCTTCGCCCTCGGCCAGAACCTGCTCGAGCTCAAGCCGAGCGCGAACTCGAACACGGTGAAGGCGCAGCTCGTCGCCGTCAACCATCCGATCAGCGGGCCGATTTTCTCCGGCCCGCAGCAGCAGCCTTTCGTCTGCACCACGGCGCGCGTCGGACTCGGTCAGCCGATCATCGACAACCAAGACGTGTTCGGCATCAAGGTGGCGCAGGAGGACGTCAATGGGAACTATCCGCGCGACGCGCGCGGCTACCCGACGGCCCTCGCCACCATCGTGGGCTACAGCAAGGACTGCGCCGCCAACCGGCGCATCGAGTACCAGTACCGCACGACGGGCGGCGCGTTCCTCCCGCTCGCGAATCCCGGCGGGCCGCTCCCGGCCGACATCGCGACGACCACCACCCTCGATGGGCAGACGGTCCCCTACATCGTCCGCTTCGAGCGCGGCACCATCAACCGCTTCGTCTACAGCGTGGCGATGCTCGCGCCGACGACGGAGAGCGACCCCGATCAGCCGGACGATTCGCTGTGGAACGGGCGGCTCGTCTTCAGCCTGCAGGGCGGCGTCGCGATCGGGCACCACCAGGGCACCACCAGCACGAGCGCCATGCTCCTGCACGACGTGCTGAAGCTCGGCTACGCGGTGCTGAACTCGACGGGCCTGCGCACCAACACCCACTACAACCTGCAGCTCGGTGGCGAAACGGCGCTGATGCTGAAAGAGCACTTCATCGAGGACCACGGCGTCCCGCTCTACAGCGTGGGAGTCGGCGGTTCCGGCGGCGCGATCCAGCAGTACGTCTACGCGCAGAATCATCCGGGGCTGATCGACGCGGCGATCCCGGTGTACTCCTACTCCGACATGATCACCCAGACGATCCACGTCGGAGATTGCGAGCTGCTCGAGCACTACTTCGACAAGACCGACCGCTTCAACAACAAGTGGGACGACGTCCTGAACCGCCGCGCCATCCAGGGGCTCAACGCGAGCCCCACGCCCACCATCAGCGCGGGCGAGGCGGCACAGTGGAACGGGATCTACAGCCTGTACACGCTGCTCGGCCTCGGCCTGAACCGGCCGCAGCCCGTGCCTGCGTCGGCTACCACGCCTCCCCCGCTCACCGAGTGTCGCCGAGCCTGGTTCGGCCTGACGCCGCTGACGCTCAATCCGACCTACACGAACGTCGCGGATCTCGACAAGCTCGCGCAGGGCGCAGCGGGCGTGGATTGGACCCACGCCGGCGACCTCGTGAACATCTATGGGGTCGATGCGGACGGCTTCGGTCGCACGCCCTGGGACAACGTGGGCGTGCAGTACGGCCTCCAGGCGCTCGTGGACGGCGTGATCACACCCGCCGAGTTCCTCGACCTGAACGCAAAGGTGGGGAGCTGGAAGGAGCCCGTGCAGATGGTGACCGAGGGCTATCCCTTCGCCGGGGCGCTGAGCCCCGCGAACTTCGAGCCGTGGAGCGCGCGCAACATGAGCCTCTCTCCCGACGGGGGCGTGACGCCCGCGGCGCGCAGGAGCGGCAGCATCGAGGCGATCCACGCCGCCTACGAGAGCGGCATGCGCTTCGACGGCCACATCGACATCCCGGTCATCGACTGGCGGCACTACCTGGAAGAGCAGCTCGACATGCACCACAGCTACCAGTCCTTCGCAACGCGCCGGCGGCTCCAGCTGGCCCGCGGCGACGCGGACAATCAGGTGATCTGGTTCACCGACGCGCGACCCGCCGTCGCCTTCGACCAGACGCCCGAGGCCTTCGAGGTGATCGACGAGTGGATGGAGAACCTGCGCGAGAATCCGGAGCTCGGGGTGGCGGGCAACCGTCCGCCGCGCGCCGTGGATCGCTGCTTCATGACGAACGGCCAGGAGATCGCCGCCGGCGACGGCGTCTGGAACGGCATCCTCGACGCCGAGCCGGCGGGTGCCTGCACCCAGGCCTTCCCGACCTATAGCAACTCGCGCCGGGTAGCCGGCGGGCCCACCGAGGGCGGCATCTTCAAGTGCGGGCTCCAGAGCGTGGGCGCAGCCATCGCGGCCGGCGACTACGGCGCCTGGCTGCCGAGCGCCGCCGAGCAGGCCCGCCTCGAGCAGATCTTCCCGGACGGCGTGTGCGACTGGAGCCAGGGCGACGTGGGGCGCCCGTAGGCCGAGGCAGTCGAGACCCGCTCACGGCAGCGGCGTGATATGGAGCCGCGCGTCCGGATCGACCTTCAGGTCGATCCGGGGTACACGGGGAGGATGGAATGAGACGCTGGCCCGCGCTCGGGCTGGCCGCTCTGCTCGCGTGCAGCGCCACGCCCGGACGGCGTGAGTCGCTCGACGAAGCCACGCTGTGGGGTGCCGTCGCGCCCGCATCTCGAGCGCTCACCTTCGCCCGCCGCGGGCGCGAGCTGCTGCTCGTGGCGTCGGTCGGCGAAGGACGCGTCGAGGCGAGCGTGCTGGCGGACGCGGAAGACCCGATCGAGCTGCTCGAGCGCATGGACGCCGCGGCGCTGCGGCGGCTGGCCGAGACGAGCGCTCGCGTGTCGGTGCCGCTCGCCGAGCTGGACCTGCCGGCCGAGCTCGGCGCCGTGCACATTGCTGCCGGCGCGAACTTCCGCGAGCACGCAGACGAGGTGGGCGTCGAGGAGCCATTCTTGTTCCCGAAGCTGGTGCAACCGACGGCATGCGCGAGCGAAGTCCCGCCCGCGGCGCGCCTCGACTACGAGGTCGAGCTCTGCTTCGTCGCGCTGCGGCCGCTCGCGAGTGCGGCCGAGGTGCCCGGCCGATTCGGCGTGTTGCTGTGCAACGACTTCACCGATCGCTGGACGCTGGTGAAGGGCATGCTGCGCCCGGGCGAGATGGGCACGCGCGGCTTCGCCGACGGCAAGGGCCGCCCGGGCTTCCTGCCGGTCGGGCCGTTCTTGGTCGTCC
>CAYTJA010000428.1:0-1769 GCA_964437835.1 uncultured Spirochaetales bacterium | reverse complement strand
GGCAGCGGCCACGAACGCGGTCCAGCCCCCATTGAGCACGCCGAGCCAGAGCGGGTTCGGCGGAGGGAGTGGGAGGAACGAGGCCACGGACGCGCTGACCGCGATCGCGATCACCACGACCCAGAGCACCGCAGCCGCGATGATCATGATCAGCCCGAGCACCTGCCCGAAGATCATCAGCGTGAGGTACGCGGTGGCCGCCGCGGAGAACGCGCACAGCGCCGAGTCTGGCATCAGGTCCCAGGCTCCCGCGCCGAGCACGACGAAGACCGCCGCGGCCAGCCAGAGCCCGTCGCGCAGGAGCAGTGCCCACGGCTCGCTCCAGAATACCCACAGCACCGGCAGCCAGATGCTCGGGCCATCGTTCGTTCCACCGGCCGGCGCAGGGTGCTGGCGGTTGCACTCGAGCCCGTTGTGCTTGAGCTGCAGCGACACCTGCGCGGTTCCACCGGGCTCGACCGCCACCCGCCGATCGGCTCTCGCCCATTCGAAGCCCTCGAAAATCCCCGCCTCCACGCGCCACTCGCCGGCGGGCACCGGACCGAACTTCACCTTGCACCCGCTCGGCTCCTGTGTCGTTTGATCCGGCGGAGTGTCGCCCGGGCCGGAAACGTGAACGGGGACACCCGGGAGTGGCGTGCCTTCGGCACCGATGCCCGCGGAACCCGTGTCCCAGCAGACAGCGAGCCGCTTCGTCGTGACTTCGATCATGCCCGTCTTGCACTCGACGCAGGGCCCCCCGGCGGGTGTACAGGTTCCTCCCGGCGGAGCGGGACAAGGCGGCGGGAAATCAGCCAAGTCCGGACGCCTCCGCCGCAGCGAGCCGATCGCGCAGCGCGAGGAGCCGCGTCGGGCGGGGCTCCGGTCCCGCATCGCGCAGCGCGTCGCGCGCCGCTTCCTCGCCCCCGAGCAGGAGCACCTCGGCGAGCCGGGTGACATCGCGACCCATGATCACGCCGAGCTCGGCTCCGATCCTGCGGGCGGAGCCGACGAGCGTTTGCAGCCGAGCTTCTTCTTGCCCGAGCGCACGGGCCGGATGCACTTGCCGGAGGTAGGCCACGACGCGCGTCTCGTAGCGCGCAAGTGAGTCGCTCCGGAACGCGTCCTCGTGCGCGGGACGCAGCACGAAAGGGCGCTGCCGCGATGGAAGCGCGTCAGACGGCATGGCTCCAGGCGGTCGGTCGAAGCGGAGCCAGCGCCCGTCGGGGTCGCTCGGGGTCGGAGCGGCGAGGCGCTGGATCGGTCCGAAGAACAGCCGCCGCTCGTCGTCGGTACTTGCGTGCAAGAACGGCGCGACGGTCCGCGGATCGTAGAAGCGCAGCAGCACTTCGCGCCTCGTGCCGTCCAGCACCACCAGGAAGCGCTTGAGGTGCATCCGCAACTGCTCGATTGGCGCTGCGCAGACGACGAAGAGGGTCGCGGGGAGCAGCCAGGGATCGAACGCCCCGAGGACTTCCTGACGGAGCTCCAGCTCGACGAGGCGGGGCAGCGCGTGGGCGATCTCGTGCGAGTCTTCCGCGGCGCCGAGCAGGTGATGCCGGAGGGGCAGTTGATCGAGCAGCGCTGCCAGCCCCGGGACGCGAGCCCCGTCGACGATTGCGCGGAGCGAGCTCTCGTCGCCGCCGCCACACACTTCGAGCAAACGCTCTCGCAGTGCGCTCGAGGCCGGGGCCGACACGTCAGGCACCCCGTGCGCGCGCGAGCGGACATTTCTCCACCAGGGGCGCGCCTTCCTCCGCGGCTTCGCGTAGCGCGTGCGCCTGAGGTGA
>CAYTJA010000427.1:0-7170 GCA_964437835.1 uncultured Spirochaetales bacterium | reverse complement strand
CGCTACCGCGCGTGCCGCGGGCTTGGCGGGAAGCTCGCCTGCATGATCGCGCTCGGGGTGATCCTGGTGGGCAGCTCCTTCGCGTTCTCGCGCGGCGCCGCCCTCGCGCTCGGCCTGATGCTCGCCGCGATGGTGGTTCGGGGGCACATCCCGCTGCGCCGCGCGGCGATGCTCGGCGCGGCTGGCGCAGTGCTAGTGCTGCTGGCCGCACCGCAGTTCGTGGTGCGACTCGCGACGCTCGTAGACCTCGCAGGTGTGGTGACCAACCGGGACGATCCCGGGATCCAGAATGCGGACGGCTCGACCCAGGGCCGCGTCACGGAGATGGTGACCGCGGTGCTGATCTTCGGAGATCACCCGATCCTGGGCGTCGGACCGAAGATGTACCCGCAGCACTACGTCGAGTACGCGCGCGTCGCCGGCGGCCGCGCGCGCACGGCGCTGCGCCAGCCCCACAATCTCGCGCTCCAGATCGCGTCCGAGAACGGCCTGCTCGGGCTGGTCGCGATGACTGGGGTGTTCTGGGTCACTTTCCGGAGCCTCGCGCGCGCGCGGCGGCGCTGGCTCTACCTGAGGCCGGATCTGGTCCACTGCGTCGACGGACTCGGGATGTGCCTCTTCGTGTATCTCGCGACGAGCCTGTTCCTGCACGCATCCTACATCCGCTTCTTCTGGGTCGTGCTGTCGATCGCAGCGGCGACCGGCGCCGTGATCGCCCCCGAGGAGCGCTCCTCGATCGCACCGATCCTGCGCGCGATCCGCGCACGCGCGAAGTAAAGCTGCTTCACAGGACCTGACAGGAACACGATCCCGCGCTTGCTGCGGCTGCCGGCGGCACCCTTCGGAGCGGAATTCACTGGCATTACACGCGCGCCGCGGTTTATCTTGAACGATTCGCTGTGGCTTCCCCCAGACGGATGCCGTTGCAACTGTGAACGCTCGCTGAGTCGGAGGTGGAGGTGGAAGGGGTGACTGCCCGCAGCAGTAGTTTCCGCTGTGTTGCCACGCGAGTTGCGGCAGGGTTCTGCCTCAGCGCTGCTGCAGCCGCGCCTCCCCTCGCCGCCGAGACACGCTCGATCTGGCTGTCTCCGGCAGAGCTCCAGGCGCTGCCGACGAGCGGAGCCGCTTGGAACTCGCTGGCCGAGGTCGCGAACGGCGGCTGGGGCTCCCCCGAGATCACCGACATTTCGAGCAAGCACGATACGTCGACGCTTGCCGGCGCGCTTTACGCGGCGCGCCTCGGCGACGCCGCGATGCGAGCGAAGACGGTCGCGGCACTCGAGGCCGCGATCGGAACCGAGCTCGGCGGCGATACCCTGGGCCTCGGTCGCAACCTCCTCTCCTACGTGATCGCCGCGGACCTGATCGACCACCGCTCGCCGGGCTTCGTCACCTGGGTGGATCAGGTGCGCCACACCGAGCTCGACGGCCGCACGCTGATCTCGACCCACGAGCAGCGGCCCAACAACTGGGGCACGCACGCGGGTGCCTCGCGCATCGCGGCCTCGCGCTTCGTCGACGACAGCGCGGACGTCGTGCGCGCCGCGGACGTCTTCCACGGCTGGACCGGCAACCGCGCGGTCTACGCGGGCTTCGAGTTCGGCGACCTGGACTGGCAGGCGAATCCGGCGCTCCCGGTCGCGATCAATCCGCTGGGCGCGACGCTGCTCGGCCGAAACGTCGACGGCGTGCTGCCCGACGACCAGCGGCGCTGTAACTGCGCAGTTCCGGCCTGCGGCCCCTTCAAGCGCGAGAATTACGTCTGGGAGGCGCTGCAGGGCGCGGTCGTCCAGGCGCAGCTGCTCTCACGCCTGGGCTACCCGGCCTGGCAATGGCAGGACAGCGCGCTGCTGCGAGCCGTCCGCTGGCTCCACGAGCAGGCCAAGTATCCGGCCGAGGGCGACGACACCTGGGTGCCCTTCCTCGTGAATGCCACCTACGGCAGCACGTTCCCCACTCCACTTCCGGGTGGAACTCACCCCGGCAAGAACATCGGCTATACCGACTGGAGCCACCCCTCCGGTTTGGCCGGTCTCGACAGCGACTCCGACGGCAAGCTGGACGACGGCGACCAGTCCGGAAATGTCGGCGACGCCCCATGTACCAACGGCGTCGGCTCGAGCTGCGATGACAACTGCCGCTTCGCGCCGAACGCGGAGCAGTCGGATCAGGATCAGGACGGCATCGGCGACTTCTGCGACGACTGCATCCAGCTTGCCGATGCGAGCCAGCTCGACGCGGATGCCGACGGCTTCGGCAACGCCTGCGACGCGGACTTCGACGGCAGCGGTGTCGTCGGCCTCGGCGACTTCCAGACCCTGCTCAAGAGTCTCCATAGGAGCAGCTGCACTCCGGGCTTCGATGCGCGCGCCGATCTCGACGGCACCGGCAGCGTCACGGTCTCCGATTTCGCTCGCTTCCGGATGCTCTTCCAGCAAGCTCCCGGCCCCTCCGGCCACAGCTGTGCTGGAACGCCACCCTGCCCGCTCTGAGCCCTGGGACCGAAGTTCAGGATTGGAGCAGTGCGCACTGCGCGCGGAGCGCCCGCCAGAGCGAGCGATCGGCCACGGCCCGGCGCAGCCTTGCAGCGATCCCGCTGCGGCGCTCCGCGTGCACGATCGATGCCCAGCGATCCAGCAGGCATTGGATCCGGAACAGCCGGAGCTGGGTCTGCGGCACCGGCTCCGCACCGAAATAGCCCTCTGCGAATGCGGCTTCGAGCTGCTCGATGATCGCCTCGCGGAAGAAGAGCCCGCCGCTGTAGAGCTGCGCCCGGGCGCTGCGCAGGCTGACGCCGAAGTAGGCCAGATCTTCCCAGCGCGGCGCGCGCCAGGCGGCGCGCGTGTCGAGCAGCGTGACCCGTCCGGCAGAACCGACCAACACATTGCGCGGCGCGAGATCCCCGTGAGAGGTGCCGAGCGAGAGCGCCGCGGGAAATTCGAGCTGCGCGCGGCGCGCGCAATCGCGCGCGAGCTGCGCGAGGCCGGACGGCGCCCCCGCAGCTGCGAGGAATTCCGCGAGCCGGCGCAGGATCTCTGCGAACTCCTGCGGCGAAGCGCCGCGTTCGCGCGTGTGTTCGAGCGGGGGCAGATCGTGATACAGCCGCAGCCAGGCACCCGCGTTCCGGAATGGGACGAGCAGCTCCTGCGCGCGCGCTGCCGGCGCGAGACGATGGGCGCGGGCGAGCCGCTGCTTGAGCGGCGGGTCGCTGGCGCGCTCGGTCAGCATCGCCTGCTCGTCGGCCAGGAAGTCGAGCACCCGCACCCAGCCGAAGCGCGGGTCTGCGAGCGCATGCAGTCTCGCCTCGATCGCCGAGAGCGCCGCGTGTTCGCTCTCGATCCGCTCGCGCGCAGCGAGCACCGGCGCCACCCGCGGGCGGTCGGCAGCCAGGACGTCGGGCTCCGAACGCCCCACGCTCAGCGCGGGGAGCTTCAGCATCACGCGCCGGCTCGCGCCACCCGCCTGCAGCTCGAATTCGAAGACGGTCGAGAGCGCGCCCCGGTAGCTGCGCCTCAGCACCGCGCGGGCGCTTTCGGCCGGCAGCTCGGGGAAGTAGCGCTGCGCCTGCGCGGCGATGCGCGCGCCGAGGCGTTCCGCCCGCTCCGCGTCTCGATCGGCCTCGCTCAGCGCCAATTGCACGGGACCTCGAAAAGTATCCGGACGCCCTCAGTCGCTCGCGCGCAGACACCAATTACAATGTTATTCTAGTCCGCGCCAGCCAGGGAGCGCCGTGTTGCTGAGCAGCCGGGAAGCGATGAGCGAAACGCAGGATCTCGGGAGAGCGCTGGCCGCGCTGCTCGCGCAGCGTGCGCCGCGCTACTTCGAGGGCACGCCCTCCGGAGCGGCAGGCGATCGGCAACCGCAGCTCGCGAGCACGCGCGCGGTGAAGCCAACCGGCGTGCGCGAGCGCCGCTTCTCGACCTTCTTCGACTTCGAGATCGAGACGCATCCGGTGCTCGTGAAGGTGCCTTCGGGGCGCCGCCACAGCGCACTCGCGCGCAGCGCGGGGAGCGGTGCGCTGCCGGAGTCCCTGCGCCTCGCACCGCGCGTCGCGCCCGAGCAGAAGGGCCTGCGCGAGTACCGGGCGCTGCTTGCAATGGAGCAACATTTTCGGGCGCTCTCGGATCGGCGTTTCGGCACCGTGCCAGTCCTCGACTTCCTGCCGGAGTTCGCGGCGCTGTGCATGGAGCGCGTCGCGGCCGAAGGCCTGGAACGCCGCCTGAACGCCGCGCGCTGGATGCGCAATTCTGCCGCACAGGCCGTCGCCGCGTGCGGCGTGCGCAACGCGGGAAGCTGGCTGCGGATCTTCCACGCGTCGCCGCCGCTCGAGCACACGCGCAGCTGCAGCGAGCAGCGCGAGGAGCTGATCGATTCGCTGCTTCGCTTCGTCGAGTACCTCGAGCCGCGCGGCGCAGCGCCTGACCTCGTGCGCTTGCTGCGCGAATGCCTTCCGGCGGCCGCGCATGCCCAGCTGCCCGAGCCGCTGCCGCTCGGTCTCAGCCACGGCGACTTCGCGCCGCGCAATCTGCTCTGCGACGCGGCGGGCCGCGTGACCGCGCTCGACACCCAAGCCGGCTGGCGCGCGCCGATCTACGCCGACCTCGCCCACTTCCTGGTCGCCGTCGAGGCCACTCCGCTGCGACTCTTCGGCGGCATCCGGATCCCGGCGACCGCCTTCGAGCGCTCGCTTCGGAGCGAGCTCCTCGCCGGCTATTTCGGGGCGGAGCCGGCGCCGCGCGCGGCGCTCGCGCTCTTCGAGATCCAGGAGTGGCTCGCGCGCTGGGCCGCGATCGTCCATCACGCCGATGCCGCACGGGGCCTGCGCCGCGCGGCGAAGAGCGGGCGCCGCCTGCTCGCCTCTCGCAGCATCGCGGGCTGCGTCGCCGCCTGCGTCGAGGAGCTGACGACATGAGCCGCCTTCCGGACTTCCTCTACCTCGGCCCGGCGAAGGCGGGATCCACCTGGATCTACGACGTGCTCTCGCGCCACCCGGAGATCTTCATGGCACCGGGCAAGGGCCTGTATTTCTTCACCACGCACTTCGACCGCGGACTCGACTGGTATCGCGAGCAATTCGCCGGCGCCGGCGCCGCGATCGCGGTGGGCGAGGTGTCCCACACCTATCTCGCGTCGCCCGAGGCCTGTCGCCGGATCGCCCGCGCGAATCCGAAAATGAAGCTGATCGTCAGCCTGCGCGAGCCGGTCGAGCGCGCGTTCTCGGACTACCTCGACGGCGTCAAGAACGGGCAGATCGAGGGCAGCTTCGAACAGGCGATCGAGCGCCATCCCGAGCTTCTCGAGGGCAGCCGCTATGCGCCGCAGCTCGCGCGCACCCTGGAATTCTTCCCGCGCGAGCAGCTGCACGTCGGCATCTTCGACGCTCTCTCGCGCGATCCCGACGCCTTCGCCGCGGCGCTCTTCGCGTTCCTCGGTGTCTCGCCGCGGCCGCTCGCTCCAGCCCAGCGCGGCGCGATGCTGCCGGCGGGGCGGCCGCGCTCGCGCGCGCTCGCGGGGCTCGCGAAACGCGCATCGCACGCGGCGCGCGCACTCGGGCTGCGCAAGCTCCGCGGCCGCGCCAAGACCTCTCGGCTGCTGCGCGGTGCGCTCTACCGCCCCTTCGAGGCCAGCGAGAAGCCGCGCATCTCGGAATTCACGCAGAAGCGGCTGCGGCGCGAGTTCAGCGATGAGCTGCGCGCGCTGGACGCGCTGCTCGGCAGCCACTTCCGCGAACTCTGGCGCTACGACCGCTAGCAGCTGACCCGGCAGCAGGAAATCGACGTCGAGGCTGCCCTCGTTTCAGCTCCGAACGCCCTGCGACCCGCAGATCCCGATCGCACTTTTCTTGCGACGCGCCGTCACCAGGCGAGACGCCTGCGCAGCTTCGGAAGCGCGGAGTTCGCGACGCGCAGGAGCATCTGCTTCTCTTCGGCTCCGACGGCGAGCCACCAGATCGCCGGGGCCGCGCAGACCGCATGGACGATCCCAACACAGCAGATGCGCAGCGGACCCGCCGCGAGCCAGCTGTGCGCAAACCACGCCCCGGAGAGACCGATCGCGAGCGTCGCGGCGACGGGCCCGAGCGTCTCGCGCCACCAGCGGCCGAAACCGACGCCGATCAGCGGCCCGCCATTCGCGAGGCGCATCGGCAGCTGCACCACGGAAACGAACAATACCGTGAGCGGGAGCGCGCGCGGCCCGAACCCGAGGCCGAGCAGCAGGAAGGCCGAGAGTGCGAAGCAGCCGGCCCATAGGCAGGTGTTGAAGAGAGCGAAGCGCGAGACGTCGCCGTGAGCGAAGGCCGCGCGCTCGAAGCCGCTACTCGGAACCTGCACGGTCAGCGAGATCAGGGTGAGCCGGCAGTAGAACGCGGCGTCGGGCGGGACGTCGCCCAGCCACAGGCGCAGGAGTGCGTCCATCTCGAGGCAGACCGGAACGATCAGGAAGAGCAGGATCAGCGTCGAATACTTGCCGGTCAGCAGCGCGAGCAGCTGCGTCCGCCCGCGCTCGCCGCGCGCCTCCATCGCCGTCATCGCAGGCTGCACGACGCGTGGGATCACCTGCGCAAGCGTCGTCTGGTACTCGCTCAGCTTCATCGCGACGCCGTAGGCCGCCATCGCGACCGCGGGCGCCGCGATACCGAGCAGTACGGCGCTGGCCTGCGTGTGCAACGGTCGAGCGAAGCGCAAGAGCGTCGCCCAGCCCGCAAAGCGCGCGATGTGCAACACCTCGCCCCGCTCGATGCCGCGCCACGGGAATCGACTCTCGGGGTGCCGCCACATGCAGGTGAGGGTATTCGCGGCCGACTGCGCGAGCGTCGAGAGCATCTTTGCGCCCGCGTACACCACCAGCCGGTCCCCGTCCGTGAGCAGCATGCTGAGTGCGCAGGCGAGGTTCAGCAGGCTGCGCCAGGTCTCGAAGGACGCGACGGCGGCCATCTCCTGGTGAGCCGCGAAGACCGAGCGGAACGGGATGCCGAGGGTCGTGATCGCGAGCCCGATCATCGTGAACGCGTAGACGAGCGCGGCCGCACGCTCGCGCTCCGGCGGGATGTTCAGCGCTCCGAGCAGCGCGGGCGCGGCCAGCGCTGCGAGCGCGAGCAGCAGCAGCGAGAGCCCCGCGAAGACCGCCAGGGTGTTCGCGAAGACGCGGCCGAGCTGGTCGCGGTTTCCG
>CAYTJA010000426.1:0-11728 GCA_964437835.1 uncultured Spirochaetales bacterium | reverse complement strand
CAGGAGGCGCCATGGCGCGCCCGGCCGTGGAGCCGTCTTCGGAACTACCAGCGCGGGAGCGGCCCCCGGCAAGCCATTGGGAACCGCGCGGATCCGGGGCGCGAGTTCGGGCGCGAAGTCGAACATCCCGCGCAGGCGCTCGGCGAGAACCACGATCACGTCGGTCCAGCCGAGGACGCGGCGGATCCAGGCACGTAGGCGCGGCGGCTGCGCCGCCACGAAGCCTCCGTAGTTTCCCCCGTGCACGTGAATGACGATGCGCCGCGAGGCGAGGTGCGCGAGGCCGATGAAGGCCGCATCGCGCAGGAAGCCCGCACGCGATTGCGCGACCGTGAGATACACGGTCGACTCAGGTGCGCGCAGAAGCGCAACCGCGTAGCGCACCAGGAGGAAGCAATAGTCGAGAGCGCGATCCCACCGCGACCGTTCGAAGACCGCGCCGGGTCGTGCGATGTTCACGACGTGAGCAGTTCGGCTCACCTCGGCGAGCCCGCGCACAAGCCCCGCGAAAGCGAGCGACTGGCCGTCGATCGGCGGCGGCAGCGGCCCGATCAGGATCAGCGAGGTCCGAGTCACCCCCGCGCTCCCAAGCAGCCCAAGCAAGGCTCGCGTTCCAGGGACCGAGACGATTGCATCGGTCTATCTCACCTCTCGCGTTGCTCACGACCGCCCCGGTCGATCGTACCCCTCATGCGCTAACCCTATTCGACCCGCAAGGGTCGGGTCGTATCGAAGGCTATCCGAGGTCCTTCGGTCGGCCGATGGGAGGCGAGGACACCGTGGCTGGGACGAGGAGAAGCTGCACATGAGTGCAGGCGAGTCGATCGGGGAGGCGGCACTCGTGCAGCGCGCCGGCCGTCGCGTGCAGCTCGGCCGCTGGCTTGTTGCCACGACGCTCGGGCTCGTGCTGCTTGCGCTCACGCTCTATGGCGTAAACGTCGTCGCGCAGCCGGGCGTATCCGGCAACCCCACGCTGGCCGCCATCCTTTGGATCAACACTCTCATCATGGTCGCAGCGCTGGTGCTCGAGCTGCGACGGCGACCCTACTCCCTGCACCTCATGCATCTGCTGGCGCTCTTCTTGTTCATGGGCGCGTCTGCACTCTTCCAGGTGTCCGCCGGCCGGTTCGCGGTAGCCGGTCCCATCGAAACGCTCCGCAAGGAGCTGCTGCCAGCAGCGATCGTGGTCTCCCTGTGGATCGTTAGTTACCTGTCGGCCTACGAGCTTCATCAGAACCTTGCACGCCCCATCCCGCACGACGCGATCGGGCGCTTCTTCGATCGCGGCGTCTCGGCGCAGCGCGTCCTGGTCTTGCACTTCTTCGCGATCGGCGTACTCACCTACCTCGGCGTGATCGGGCTGCTCGGCCTCGCGACGCGTGGCGCGGCCGAGGAAGCGCTCCTCGACAACGCGAGCATCGCGGCGGGCGTCTCCGGCTTCGCGCTGGCACTAAAGGTGATCAACCAATACGTCCTTCGGGGCCTTCCGCTGATCGTGATGATCGCCGGCTTCCTCGTCTACCGGCATGCTGCCGGCCCAGTGCGCAACCTGCTTCGCCTCATGCTGCCAGTGCTCGTGGCGGGAAATCTCGCGGCGAACAATCCCTTCGCCGCATCGCGCATGTGGCTTGTCACCGTGCTGTTCGGGGTCTTGTCGCCCTTCGTCTTCCGCCGCGCGCGGACCGGGTTGCCCGTCGTGCTCGTCACGCTCGCGGGCTTGGCGTTGCTGCCAGCCCTCCACGAGAGCCGACTCGCCTACACCTTCGAAGAGTGGTTTCGTTTCGCGCAAATCCGCTCGCCGATCGAGTACCTGGCGACGAGCGCTGACGGCGACCACCTCGGAATGGTGTCGCTCGCGGTGCGATGGGTAGGCGAACACGGCCACACATTCGGCAACCAGATGGCGGGGGCGATTGTCTTCTGGGTGCCGCGCCGATTCTGGCCGGACAAGCCGATCGGAACGGGATCGATGGTGACCGGGGATCTCGGCTTCGGCTTCACCAACTGGTCGATGCCGATCGTGGCGGAGGGCTTCGTCGACTTCAGCTACTTCGGTGTGATCCTCCTGGCGGTTGTCTTCGGGTGGGTGCTCTCCCGCGGCGATCGCAGCTACTGGCATCGGCGTGAGGGCTCGAAGGAGCCGCGCGTGATCGACGTCCTGTATCCGCTGTGGTTGGGGTGCGTGGTTTTCTTCACGCGAGGTGATCTCATCGCTGCCGCGGGGCAGACTTCTCCCTTCGTGTTCTGGGCGTTAGCGCTCGGCGTGGGTGGTTGGGCGACGCGGCCCGGGTCAAGCGCACGCAGCGGCGTCGCGGGCCGCTCGTCGCGTGGCGCGGAGTAACCACCAGACGCCGCCCGGCGCAAGAACGAGGAGCGCGAGATAGAGCGCCAGCGCGAGCGCGCCCCCTGTGGCAGCACCTAGGGCTCCTGCTTGCTGAATGCCGAGCGCGCACAGCCCGAGGCTGAGCGCAGCTCCGACCGAGCGAAACGCCAGTAGCGTTCGCATGCGCTGATGGAGCGCGAAGAGGGGCTGGAGCGCGAGGCCGAGGTGCTGGAGCCAGCGGGCCGCCGCAAGCGCCAGGATCATCGCGCCGGGCGGCTCGAACTCGCTCGACGTGAGCAGTACGACGAGTCGCGGCCCGAAGGCCCCGTACACCAGCAGCATGGCGGCCCCGATGACGACCTGGAGGGCGAAGACACCGGTCAGCACCCGGTCGGCCGCCCACAGGCGCGTCGCCACTGACCCGTCTCCCGCTCGTCCGTATGCCACGGGTATTACGAGTTCGTGAAACACGCGGAACATCAATGAATAGGGAATGCCGCTCACCTGATAGGCAGCCACGTAGAGACCGACCGTCCTCGGGTCGAGCAAGCCCTTCAGCAGGTAGCGGTCGCCGAAGCTCTGGCACCAGGTCAGGACCAGGATCACCGCGAACGGCACGCCGAAGCTCGTCATCATGCTCCGCATCACTCGGGTGTTCGACGCCGGCTGGGAGCGATAGTCCGCGAGCAGGGGACGCACGCCTAGGGCGAGCCAGAAGGCGGCGATCGCCGCATACCCGAACAACGCCGCGCTGGCGGTCGGATGGAGCCAGACGACGAGCGCGAGGCCCACGACGAGGGAGACCTGGAAGCCGACCGCGTGCAGCGCGCTCGCGAGTCGCTCTCGCCGGATGTTGCGGTAGTCGATTCCGAGGAAGCGCCAGCGGTCGAAGCAGAAGACGAGCCCTGCAGCACAGATCGTCCATGGGTGGATCTCGAAGGGTGCGGCCAGAAGAGGGCTCGCGAGCGTCGAGATGACGACCACTGTGCCAGTGACGACGCTGTACCCCACAAACAACGTGCGCATGGCCGCGCGCAACTCGTTGCGGTCGCGGGCGCCGTGATAGACACGGAGGAACGGCTCGTGCACGGACACGAGGCCGATGGCGTGCAGCAGGACGAGCGCGGCCTCCGCGAGGTTGTACTCGCCATAGCCGACAGCGCCGAGCCGATTCGTGAGCAGCTTCAGTAGGGCGAAGGCCGCCACGAACTCGACGCCCTTGCCTACGGCCACCCAGGCAAACTCGGTGCCGATCCCCTTTCGGCTGCGCAGACTCGACCAGCGGCCTGCGAGCGCGGCGATCGAGTGGATCAAGACGCCTCCGCGACGAGTCGTGAAACCTGCCTGGAATCCGACGCGCGGCCTCAAGCAACCACGGTCTGGCGCCGATACGCCAGCCCGCGGGAGCTTCGCGATTCCAGGAGCGAAATGCATGAGGCTTCGCTTGCTTCTCGAGCGTTTCGGGAGCCATGGCAACCGCGCGCTGGGAGCGCTGCTCGGTCCCGCATCGCCGCACGTCTACGTCGTCGAGTTCCCCAAGTCGGGGGGCACTTGGCTGGCCGAGACGATCGCGGACTACCTCGGCGTTCCGCGACCCGATCGCCCCTGCTTCCCCGTGCTCGGCCGGGCGGTGCTCCACGGGCATTGGTCGTACACGCCGCGCCTCTGTCGCGTCTTCTACATGCACCGAGACGTCCGCGACGTCGCGATCTCGGCCTACTTCCGCTGGCGATGGGAGGTCCAGAACCCACCCTATCCCCAGACGTGCGCGTATTACCGGCGTCGCCTCCCGGTCCTGTTCCGGCCCGATGCAGACGACATCCGCACCTGCCTGCCGCAGTTCATCCGTGAGTTCGCCGCAGGCGCAGCTGGATCGCGCTTGTCGTGGAGCGAGCACGTACTCGCCTGGCGAGACCGGCCGCATGTGGTCCCGGTCTGCTACGAGGATTTGCTCGAGAATGCGGCCTCCGTGCTCGCGAAGGCGCTGCCCCCTCAGCTCGGCCCGATCGACGAAGAGCGCCTGGAGTTTGCCGTGGCGCAGAACTCCTTCGAGCGGCGGAGCGGACGCCGGCCGGGCCAGGAGAACCGGCGTTCGTTCATGCGCAAGGGGATCGCGGGCGACTGGCGCAACTACACCTCGCGCGCGGCCGGCGAG
The DNA here is from genome assembly GCA_964437835.1 of uncultured Spirochaetales bacterium. Taxonomy (GTDB): domain Bacteria; phylum Myxococcota_A; class UBA9160; order UBA9160; family SMWR01; genus CAYTJA01. The sequence continues at coordinate 7,250 of CAYTJA010000426.1, read as the reverse complement.
GTGTTCGACCGACACTTCGGCGAGGTGATGACACTGCTCGGGTACGAGGGCAGCCGCGATTGGTGGCGGGAGCTGCCGGAGTAGTTGCGGGACGCGCTACTCGAGCGACCGACGGAATACGCGCAACGAATCGATCCACGTGGTCTCCGCTCCGCCAGAGCCGATCACGAGCGTGCTGGCCGAGGGCTCGAAAGCGGCGACGATCAGCTCGAAGGGAACCGCCTTGCGGACGAACGGGGCTCCGTCGATGGAAGCCGCGAACCCCGTCGAGTCCCAGCTGACCGCCAGGGTGTGACGCCGCAACGACACCCAGCTCGCGTCTAGGGGAAGCTCCAGGGCATAGTCGATACGGCCGCGCAGCTCGAAGAACCCGACCAACAGCCGCTCGCCGCGACCCTCCTCGGGGCGGTCGCGCTCCACTAGGAAGGTGCTCCCGTCTCGCCCGTTCACCGCGACGAAGGCGACATACTCCCCTCCGGAACCGCGCACCCAGTGCTCGGGTGCGACCCCCAAGGTGATGGCGCCGGGCGCCGTGAGGTCGACGCGGCCCGCGGCCGGAAGGATGAGCTGCTCTCCTCCACCCGCGCGTCCCGAGCGCAGCGCCGTCGCCAAGGCAGAGCTGCCCGCCGCAGCATTGCGCTCGCGAGGGGATCCGGCTTCGAGTCTCCACCGCTCCCAACGCGCGTCGCGATCCACCGGGGCGGCGGGATCGGCGAACGCAGGCGCCAGAAAGCCGATCGCGCTCGCGAAGAATGCCACCACGCGTGCCTTCATGACATCGCCTTCGCGCGGCGCTCGAGCCAGCGCACCTCATTGCGCAGGAGGTAGAGAGAGCAGCCCCGCGAGGTGGTCTCGATTCTGCCGACCCGCTCGGGGTCGCTGCAGACCGCTTGCGCGGGGAGACCGAGTGCTAGCGCGTCCAGACTGAGCTCCGCGCGCCCGGGGGCCCCGTAGTTCACCAGCAGTGCGAGCGCAGCGTCGCCGCAGCTCACGACCAGCGCCTCGCCATCGACACCGCTCAGCTCGAAGTGACGCGGTCGATCCCAGTAGCGATGCACGGCGCAGCGGTCGTCCCCGTAGCCGAACGCGCGCAGCCGCTCCCAGAACTCGCGCGGTGCATCGCGAGATTCCTGCAGCACCCGAAGCTCGTGGATGCCGGCAACTCCCGCGAGACTCCTGCTCAGCTCCTTCGCGCGAGCTGGTTCGGAGCTGGTGATACCCGGGAGCAGCGCCGGAACTGCGCCAAGCTGCGTCCCCAGCGACCCGGCGCGGAGGAGGTCGCGAGTGAATCGCTGCTGGAAGTCCGTCGCTCCGTAGCGCCACTCGCCGTCGAGGAAGATGCCGGCCCAACCCTGGATCGCCGAAATCGGCGTGGTCGTGCCGTGGGCCACGGTCCACCACGATCCGCGGCGCTGGTACACCAGCGTTTGGGCGCGGCGCAAGAACTCGCGCATCGCGAACAAGTCGACACCTGGCTGGAGCTCGCCGGCCAGATCGCGCCAGGCTCCCCCTCGGCGCTCGTCCCAGTTCGCAGTGAGAAAGGTGTTGTCGATGAAGAATCCGTCGATCGCTTGCGTGGCCAGCAAGCGGTCCATGTGGGTGAGCGCGTAGTTCGTGAAGCTCTCCACGGGATTCACCGTTATCGAGTAGGGGCCATCATCACGTGCGCCGCGGTCGGCGAACGGCAGGGGGCGCCATTCATCGTTGAAGACCTGCAGTTCTGGCCCAGGCGCAACTCCACGCGGGTTCACGTAGGCAACCACAGCCGTCGGCCGATGCGCGAGCGCAGCGGCGGTCCAGCGCAGGCTCGCCTGCACCATTGCGGGGTCGACCTCGCGCTCCGTGCGACGAGCGGCGAACCACGAGTCGACAGCGCGAGGTGGAAGGGGAGTTCCGCGGCGCAACAGGGCGAAGCGATCGAGCAGCGAGTAGTCATCCGCGCGCGGGCGGACGTCGCCGTACGCAGTCGCCGCTCCCCAATACCAGCCAGTCAGGAGCGGGCACACGGTGATCGTTCCCTGGGGCGCTTCGCACATCAGCTGCCACGCCCGCCAGTCCGGTGGGCGCGGTTTGACGGGCGTCACCTGCAGCGCGAAGTCGATGCTGCGGCGACCGGCGAAGGCGGCCGGACGGCTCGCAAAGTGGATCACCAGGTCGACGCGTGCCCCGTTCCGGCGGATTTCGGCCATCGGGCGACCCGGCTCGAACCAGAAGCCGCGTCCTGTGTCGGTCATCCAGGAGATGCCTCTGCTCTCATCCCCGACCCACAGATACGGAACGAAGCCGGCCGGAAGCTCCCAGCGGCCGACTTGCAGCGCGCTCCAGACGCGGCCGTCGCCGGGAGGAATCTCGCCGAGCACGTGGTGGCGCGCGCCATCCGTCACGGCGTTCATCAGCGTGGCGTTGGCCGGGAGCGGGGCGACGAGGTCGAAGCGGTCAATGCGAGCGTCGGGCGGGCCATCGAGGGCCAGCGAGATTCGGTACAACCCGTCCACGTCGAAACGTCCAGAGAGCGCCGCAGTAATCGGGCCGAATGCGAGCGCCGCGCGTACCTCGACCCGGTCATCCGCCACGTGTTCGAGCGCAGTCGGCGTAGTGACGCTGACTTGTTGCGCCTTCGCATCGACCACGACATCCCATCGCATGGGGGCCGCGAGGACTCGCCTCCCGTCGGCGACGACCTCGTCGAACAGGCCGGTCGGGCCCACACGATGGGTTCGGAGCACGGCGGCAACCTCGTTGCCTCGCAACACGAGCGGCGTGAACGGGGGGACGATCCTCGGCTGCTTTCCGAGCGCGTTGTCCTCCCAGCCAAAGCGCATGCGCTCGAAGCTGGCGACGGGGCCGGCAAGCCCCCGGCAGGTTTCGTGCACGTCGACCTCGAGCGCGACGCGGTAGCTTCCGGGACCGAGATGCGGAACCAACAAGACCCGACGGAGGCCCCCGCGTTCGAGTGCACTGCGGGGCGGCAGCTCCCACGTGCGAAGGACGGGCTCCTGCTTCGATCTCAGCGAGAGGCGGACGCCAGCGAACTCGCGTGCGCCGGGGACCGGCCCGAGGTCGAGCGACACCGCGAGTTCGCCGTGGGACGGGTAGTCAGCGATGCGCAGCACCGCAGCCTGCAGGTCTTCCAAGGCGTCGGCCGGGCACTCTGCGCCTGCGGAGGCAGCGACGGCCGCAAGAAAGACGACCGCGGACAGCGTCACGAGGCTCGGGATGGGCTGTCGAAGCCTGGTGGCGGCCGGCGCGCGGCCCCCAGCGGTCGACACTTGCCGTGGGGTCGGCGCGGGCGCGCGCGGGAAGGGCGGCTGCAGCCGACGACGGCAACTTCTGGGGAGCATCTGAGCGCTTTCGTCACCTCTCGACCTGTAGTTGGCTCGTACACTGGTGCTCTTCCTACGGGTTTCATTCGGGGCGGCCATGCGTAGGTGCAGAGCGAGAGGCCTAGCTGCGGCTGCGACCCTGCTGCTTTCTTCGGCGGCGCCCCTGATACATCTCGCGAGTGACCCCGTCGAGGCGGTCCGGATTCGCAACTCGTGGCTCCTTCGACCGGGGCGCGCAGCGGACTTTCTGTGGACCCCGGAGTCACGCCCTCCGCGGTTCATGGTCGAGACGCGGGTGCCGGCCCCAATCTTCGTGGAGACGGCGCGGTCGCTGGCGCGGCCGGGGAGCGACCTCGAAACCGCTGTCGCCATCGGCGGCTACATCGCGGGTTATGTGAACGAAAGGCCGGATGCGATCCGGAGCCGCGTGACGGCGACTCTCGCCGAAATGCGCGCCAGGGGCGTCAGCTACTGCTCCGATGTCTCTCAGGTTTTCGTTGGCCTCGCCATCGCATCCCATCTGTCGGTACGCGAGTGGACCTCGTTCTTCGACGACTTCGGCGGCCGGAGTCACGTCTTCAACGAGATCTTCGACCGGCAACGCGAACAGTGGGTGATGGTGGACGCCCTCAGGTCGTTCATCCCGTTCCACAAAGGCTCGCAGGAACCGATGTCCGTCCTTGAGTTCCGTGATGCGCTAGCGGGCGGTCGGGAGGAAACGATCGAGATTCGATCACTCGGCGCGGCTGCGACGAGCCGCTCCCAGGTGCTGGACTACTACCGGCCAGGAACCAAGCAGTTGGCACTCACCTTTGGGAACGACGTCTTCACCTACGAGGAACTCTGGCGTTCGCGAATGGCCGACTTCCTGCCGATCCCAGTTCACGTTCGCCAAGGGGTCTCGATCGCCCTGGGCGAGTACCCGCTGCTCGTCTTGTATCCCACCGAGCGGGTCGCCTCGAGGCTCCAATCCCTGGCGACTACGCGATTGCTCAGCATTCTACTCGCCAGCGTGGCATTCGCGTCCTTCGGCCTGATTGTCGCATTGACGTTGGGGTACGCCTGGGCGATCTCGAGGGCACGCTGGATGGGCCGGTCGCTCGGGTAGCCCAGCGCGCGTCCCTTACGGCGTTGGCGCGACTGCGGATTCGCCGAGCTGCCGGATTACGCCGAGGGCGTGCTCCGCGGCCGCGGCATTCCCCGCCGAGGTCCAATGGATGTCGAGCGGGTAGTAGAGCCGCTCGACGCTGCGCGCGGCGGCTTTACGCAGCGCCTGGGTTCCGTCGAAGCACGAGATGCCGCGGCGCGAGAGTTCATCGCAGAGCGCGGCGTCGAACGCCTCCTGCGCCGTGGCGTCCTGCACACCGAGGTGTCGCCAGCGCGCGATGTCCTCGGGATGGATCACGTAGCTGAGCGGGTAGTAGAGCACGGCGTAGCGCGCTCCCGCGTCCTCGACACCTCGACGCATCGCTTCGAAGTAGACGACCGACGCCGACACTTCCAGCGAGTCGAGTGAGAACCCGCGAGGTTCCCGCATCTCGCGCCCTGCTCCTTGTATCTCGCTGCCGCCGCGGAACTGGGAGAACAAGACGAAGCCATAGAACACGCTCGCAAGTCGCTTGGCATACGCGCGCGCGCGCAGCACGGGCGTCACCTGCTGGGGAACCAAGTAGCCGTCCGAGCGTGCGCGTGGCAGTGGCGGGTCTGGAATCGCGAGCGTCCCGTAGGCCAGCTGCACGACGAGGTCCGGCTCGTAGCTTCTCCCAGTCGCCTCGAACCAAGCGCGCTGTGCGGTCTCCGGCAAGGAAGGGACGCCGGCGTTCATGAACTCGACCCGGGCAGGAGAAGCGAAGCCCACCTCATGAAGCCCCTGCTCGAGACGCCCTGCGACGGCGTCGGCGTAGTCCACCCCCCACCCAAAGGCAAAGGAGGCCCCGACCAGCATGGTCCGGAAAGTGTCCCTGGGCTTCGGCCGCGTGAACTCGCGGGTCGGGTCGGGGACGCGAAACCCCTCCGAGTTCGTGAGGTAGTGCGCGCGGAACTCGTTAGTGCGGTGCTGGTAGTCGAGATGAGCGCGGTTGAACACGCCGCTGTGCGGGTCGGCCTGGTAGATCGGGATCGCCTCGCGCGCCCACAGCCACTCGCCCGCCGTCGCGCGGTAGAAGACCTGGAGCGCAGCCTCCGCGCACAGCGCGAGGAACAGAGCGTAGGCAGCAGCGGATGCCACGCGGCGCATGCGCGCACGATAGGCAGGCGCTCCCGAGCTGCCAGCGCGTTGGACTACCCAGAGCGGATTCGGCAGGTTCGTCTAATGGCTTCGCTATTCACGGGAGTCGCCTCGTCGTTGGCGGAGCCCTTGAGCCTTGCTCTGATCCTGCTTGTCGCCGCGGCGCTCCTCGCTCTGGGCGGTGGGAGGCGCTTCGGTGCCATGCTGTGTGCGTCGGCCTCGGCGCTGGTCTTGTGGACGAGTTCGGCGCCGGTGGCCTCGGACGTGCTGCGGGCGGCACTAGAGAGCCAGCATCCGCCGAGACCAATCGAGGAGTTCCCGCATGCGGATGTGATCGTGGTGCTCGGTGGCGGGGTCATGGGCGTGAGCCCGCCGCGCCTGAGGCCGGAGGTGAAGGCGTCGGGCGACCGCCTCCTCTTCGCGATCGCGCTGTTTCACGCGGGCAAGGCGCCGAAGATCCTGGTCTCGGGGGGCGCCTACCCGTGGCAGCGCGAGCGACCGAATGCGCACGAGATGCGCGACTTCCTGGTCGAGCTCGGCGTTCCGGCCGGCGCGATCGAGATCGAAGATCGCAGCCTGAACACGCGCGAGAACTGCCTACGAGCGAAGGAGCTGTTGCCGGACGACGAATCGCGCGTCCTGCTCGTGACGTCGGCGCTCCACATGCCACGCGCGCTCGGCGCCTGCCGCGCCGCAGGCCTGCTCGTCACGCCCGCCTCGACCGACATCGAGGTTCTCGGGGAGCCCGATGGAGGCGCCCTGCGCTGGCTGCCCGATTCGGAGGCGCTCGACGGGACGACGCGTGCGATCCATGAGCTGCTCGGCATCGCGGTCTACCGGGCGCGTGGCTGGCTGTAGTCCTCCGAGGATCGGCGCTAGCCCGCCACCAGCTCGCACTCGCGGATCTTCTGCAGCAGCGTCTTGTACGAGACGCCCAGCAGTTTCGCGGCGCGCCGCCGGTTCCAGTTGGTGCGTGTCAGCATCTGCGAGATCGCGGAGCGCTCGGCCTCGAGCGCGGCGAGCCTTCCGACCTCGCGCAGCGGCCGGTCACCCGCATTCGCCTCGACCTCGTCGAGCAGCGCCAGGAGGCGGTCCGCGCGCCCGGAAGCCGGCAGCCCGGCGCGGATCAAGTCGTCGACGATCGTCGCCTCGCTGCCGAGCACGACGATGCGTTTGACCAGATTCTCGAGCTCGCGCACGTTGCCGGGGAAGGCGTAGCGCTGAAACAGACGCATCAGCTCGCCGCTCGGACGCGGCGCTGCCCGCCCGTAGCGCCGCGCATAGCGCTCGATGAAGTGGTTCAGCATCGCCGGGATCTCGTCGCGCCGTTCGCGCAGCGGCGGCACCGTCACGCTAACCACGTTGAGGCGGAAGTAGAGGTCCTCGCGGAAGCGCTTCTCGGCCGTCATCTGCTGCAGCGATCGGTGCGTCGCAGCGATCACGCGCACGTCGACGCGAATCTCGTCGTTGCCGCCGAGCCGCGAGAAGGTCGCGTCCTGCAGCACGTGCAAGAGCTTCGCCTGCGCGGTGGGACTCATCTCGCCGATCTCGTCGAGGAAGATGCTGCCGCCGTCGGCGATCTCGAACTTGCCCGCCTTGCGCGCGACAGCGCCCGTGAAGGCGCTCTTCTCGTGGCCGAACAGCTCGCTCTCCAGCAGCTCCCCCGGGAGTGCCGCGCAGTTCACCTTCACGAAGGGCCC
>CAYTJA010000425.1:0-41308 GCA_964437835.1 uncultured Spirochaetales bacterium | reverse complement strand
GTCTGGCCGCCGCCGTGCAGCAGCAGCACGGCCGGCGCGCGCGCGTCGCCTGCCGCGTCTCCGGCCAACTCGACGCCATTCGCACCGCGAAAGCAGATTTCCACCGGGCCTCCTGTGGTGTCCAGATCTCGGCGCCGCTTCGCGCTAGGCCGCGCTCGTCTGCGGTGCGTCTAGCAGCGCGGCGAGGCGGTCGAGGTGGTGGCGCGCGTCTCCGAAGGAGAGCTCCCAGTGCTTCGCGCGGCGCGTGAAGAGCTGCAGGTCGTTCTCGAGCATGAACGCGGCGCCCGCGAAGACCTCGTGGGCCTGGCGCACGATGTGTTGCGCCGCAGAGCCTGCCTGCGCGCGCGCGGCGGCAATCTGATAGTCGGCTGGAAGCCCCGCTTCGATCCGCCAGGCCGCCTGGCGCGAGAGCAGCGAGGCCAGGTGCACGTCGATCGCGATGTCGCTGCAGAGGTACTGCACGGCCTGGTATTGCCCGATCGATTTCCCGAACTGGGCGCGGTCCAGCGCGTAGCGGAGCGTCATTTCGAGCACGCGCTCGCCCGCACCGACGAGCTCCGCGCACTGCAGGATGCCCGCGCGGTCCCAGGCCGCACAGAGCGCCGCGCCCGCGGTGTCCGGCTTGCCGACGATGTCGCGCTCGCTTGCGGAGACGGCATCGAGCTCAAGTGCGAAGAGCGGGAGATCCGCAATGTTCGGCAGCGGCTCCACGTGCAGCCCGGGGCGGTTGCGCTCCAGCAAGAACAGCGTGATGCCGTCCGGCCCGGGTGCGCTGCGCGCGGCCACGAGCAAATGCCCGGCTACGTGCGCGAAGGGGACGAAGAGCTTCGCGCCATCGAGGCGCCAGCCTTTGCCGCTGCGGCGCGCGGCGAGCTGGATCGCCTCGAGGCCGAAGCCGCCCTCCGGCTCGTCGAGAGCGGGAGCGACGATCGCCTCGCCCGCGGCGATGCCCTGCAGGAGCTCGCGCCGGGCGTCGCCGCCGCCCGCCAACAGCAGCTCCGCCGAGATCACGGAGGACGCCAGCAACGGCGAGGGTACGAGCGCGCGCCCGAGCTCGAGGTGCAGCGCGTACTGCGAGAGGAAGCCCGCGCCCGCGCCGCCGAACTCCTCAGGGAGCCCGAGCCCGGCCCAGTCGAGTGCGGCCATCTCGCGCCAGAGCTCGGGGTCGTAGCCCTGCGCGCTCTGCTCCACCTCGCGCAGCCGCGTCAGCGGAAAGCGCTTTTCCAGGAACTCGCGCGCGCTGCGGCGCAGCAGTTCCCGATCTTCGTCCAGCTCGACGTCCATCTCGTTTCCGATCTGTGGATGATTAGCGCGGAAGCCCGAGGCCGCGGGTTGCGAGCACCATGCGCTTGACCTGCGGCGTGCCGCCGGCGTGATTCGCGTAGGAGTGCCGGTACCAGGCTTCGACCTGCCCCTCGAGCGGCGCCCAGCGCGAGGGCCGCAGCTGCGCGAGCGGGCCCATGATCCGGTGTATGGTCTCGGCGAAGCGCGGGCGCAGCTCCTTCATCACCACGGTTCCGAGCGCGCCGCCGAAGGCCGGCGCCCTGCGCCGCGTCGCATTCGAGACGCCTTCGTACATCAGCATCCGCACAGACTCGACCATCAGCGCGAGCTCGCCGAGCTGCTGGCGCACGATCGGGTCTTCGATCACGCGCCGGCCGCCGCGACGGTGCTCGCGGCACCACTTCAGCAGCTCGTCGAGCAGGCGCTGGTAGTACATGTGCGCGGCATAACCGCCGCCGCCGCCGTAAAATGCGTTCATGATGTAGTGCCAGCCCTGGCCTTCCTGCCCGAGCATCATCTCGGCCGGGACGCGCACGTCGTCGAGGTAGGTGTGGTTCTGGCGCCCGCCGCCCAGATTGTCGAGCGGCGAGAGCGTGACGCCCTTCGCCTTCATGTCGAGGCAGAAGATGCTGAGGCCATGATGGCGGCGACTGTTCGGATCGGTGCGCGCGGCCAGGTACATCACGTCGCCGCGTTGACCCCAGGTGGTGTAGGTCTTCTGCCCGCGCACGATCCAGTCGCTGCCGTCGCGGCGCGCGCTGGTCGAGAGTGCGGCGAGGTCCGAGCCCGCGCCGGGCTCCGAGAGGCCCTCGACCCAGAAGGTCTGCATGCGCGCGATCGGCGGCAGGAAGCGGCGTTTCTGCTCGTCGCTGCCGCCGATCAGCAGCGTGCCCGCGGCGAGGCCGTGACCGATCGAGTTCACGAGCGGCGCCTCGCGGTAGCTGAACTCCTCGGCGAGGATGAAGCGTTCGGGCAGCGGACGCCCCAGGCCGCCGTATGCGACCGGCCAGCCGAGACCGATCCAGCCCTTCGCGCCGACGCGGCGCGTGAACTCGAGCGCGAAGGCCCAGCGCTCCTCGTCTTCGTCGAACTCGAGATCGAAGGCCTGCTGCGGCGGGAGCTCGCGGTCGAGAAAGGCCCGGACCTCGGCGCGCCAGGCCTCCTGTTCGGCTGTGAAACGAATTTCCATCGGGGCTCCATGCTCTCCGTACTCGGGTAGGATGCGGAGTCTCTCAGCTACTGCCCCCGGAGTTCAAGAGGTCACGCGGCGATGCAGCCGATCGTAGCGACGCGGGCCGGAGTGCTGCGCGGCGCGCAGAGCGCCGGACTCTGTGTGTTCCGCGGCGTCCGCTACGCGGCGGCAGCTGCGGGCCGGCTGCGCTTTGCGCCACCGCAGCCCGCGCCGGCCTGGAGCGGCCTGCGAGATGCGGCGGAGTCGGCGCCGATCCCGCCCCAGCGCGTAGATGCGCTGTCGCGCCGCCTCGGAATTCTCGCCGATCCGGCCTGCGGCGAGGATTGCCTCGCTCTCGACCTCTGGACGCCCGCCTGCGACGCGGCCAGGCGACCCGTGCTGGTCTGGATCCCGGGCGGCGCCTTCGCGACCGGCGCCGGATCCTCCCCGCTCTACGACGGCGCCGCGCTCGCGCGCCGCGGAGACGCCGTCGTCGCGACGCTCTCGTATCGCGTCGGAGCGTTAGGCTTCCTGTACCACCCTGCGTCAGGTTCCGGCTGCGCGAATCGCGGTTTGCTGGACCAGCTCGCCGCGCTGCGCTGGCTGCGTGAGCACGCGGCGGCCTTCGGTGGCGATCCGGAGAATCTGACCGTGTTCGGCGAGTCGGCCGGAGCCGGGAGCATCGTTTCGCTGCTCGCGATGCCCGCCGCGCGCGGGCTGTTCGGTCGCGCGATCGTCCAGAGCGCCGCGCCGGACGGGATGCTCGATCGCGGCGAGGCGCTGCGCCGCGCGGGGCTCCTGCTCGAGCGCCTGGGCCTCGCGGCCCTGGAGCCCGCCGCGCTCGCGGGCCGCCTCGCCGAGCTTCCGCTCGACGAGCTGCTCGACGCGCAGCAGGCCTGCATCGAGGCCGGCCCGCACGCGCAGGGCATGTTCTTCATGCCGGTGATCGACGGCGAGCTCTTGCCCGAGCGGCCCCTCGACGCGATCGCCAAGGGCAGCGCGCGCGAGGTCGAACTCGTGATCGGGACCACGCGCGACGAGATGAAGCTGTTCCAGCTCACCCAGCCGGCGGGCGCAGTGCTGCCCGAGGCGCTGGTCGAGAAGATCGTCGAGGCGCAGCTCCCCGGGACCGCTCCGGACGGCCGCACGCGCGCGGCAGTCCTCGTCGAGGCCTATCGCGGGCTGCTGCATCGGCGCGGCGTCGAGGTCGACGGCGCTGAGCTCTTCTCCGCGATCCAGACAGACCTGGCGCTCGCGATTCCCGCTGCGCAGCTCGCTGCAGCTCAGTCCGCCTATCAGAAGAACACCTTCCTGTATCTGTTCACGCAGGAGTCGCCGCTCGAGGGCGGCCGCCTCGGCTCCTGTCATGCGCTCGATCTGCCCTTCAGCTTCGGCACGCTGGAGCAGCCGGGCGCGCGCGAGTTCGCGGGCTGCGACGCCGCGGCGCGCCGCGTGTCGGAGCAGCTGATGGACGCCTGGCTCGCCTTCGCGCGCCGCGGCGACCCCTCGCACCCCGGGATCGGGAGCTGGCGGCCCTGCAGGCCCGACGCGCTCGAGACGCTGGAGCTCGGCGCGCGCTGCGGGATGCTGCCGGAGGATTCGCCGCTGCTCGCGCAGCGCGCGATCTGGGCCGCGCTGTGAACACGTTCGCGCAGACGCTCGCCGCGCACGCGCAGGCGCAGCCCGAGGCGGCCGCGTTCCTGTGTGGGGACGAACGGCTGTCGTGGCGCGAGTATCACGAGCGCTCGGGCGCGCTCGCGGGTGCGCTGATCGCGCAGGGGCTCGCGCGCGGCGATCGCGTCGCGGTCTTCCTGCCCGATGGGCCGGGCGTGCACGTCGCTTTCGCAGGCATCGAGAAGGCGGGCTGCGTGATCGTCGGGATCGGGCCGCGCGCGGGTCGCGACGAGCTGCGCACCCTGCTGCGCAAGACGCGCGCGCGCGCACTGCTCGCGCGCGCGGGCTCGCGCGAGATCGAGCTCGAGGGCGTCGTCGCCGAGCTCGCGCGTGAAGGGCAGGATCTCGCCTGGCTCTGCTGTGATGGGCACTTCGGATCGGGGGATCGGATCTTCGCGCCACTCGCAGACGCGCCGCGCGGCGCCGCGCTCGCCGCCGCGATCCGCGCGCGTTCGCTCGCGGCCGACGAGCTCTGGCTGCTGAACTCGACCTCCGGCACGACTGGTCTTCCGAAGTGCGTGATGCACGATCAGCGGCGCTGGATCCACTACCACGAGCTCGCGCTCGCGGCGGGTCACCTCACGCGCGCAGACGTATTCCTGTCGGCCCTGCCGGCGCCCTTCGGCTTCGGCATCTGGACCGCTCACACGACGCCGATCCTGCTCGGCGCGCCGGTGGTGCTGCTGCCGCGCTTCGACGCGGACGAGCTGGTGCGCGCGATCGAGCGCCACCGCGTGAGCGTGCTCGCGGCCGTCAGCACGCAGTTCATCCTGATGCTGAATTCGCCGGAGCTCGAGAAGCGCGACGTCTCGTCGCTGCGCTGCCTCTTCACCGGCGGGGAGGCCGTGCCCTACGAGCGCGCGGCGGAGTTCGAAGAGCGTACGGGCGCCTGCCTGCTGCAGTTCTACGGCTCGAACGAGACCGGCGCGCTCTCCTGCACGACTCCGGAGGATCCGCGCGAGAAGCGCCTGCGCACGGCCGGCCGTCCGATCCCGAGCATGCAGGTGCGGCTCTACGACGACGCCGGCAACGACGCGACCGCGACGGGCCGCGGGCAGCCGGCCTGCAAGGGGCCGGTCACGAGCCTCGGCTACTGCGAGGACGACGAGGCGAACCTCGAGCTCTACACGCGCGATGGCTGGATGCTGACCGGGGACATCGGCGAGCTGGATGCCGACGGCTATCTGCGCATCGTCGGGCGCGTCGCGGACTTCATCATCCGCGGCGGCAAGAACCTCAGTGGTCCGGTCGTCGAGGACTACGTCGCGAGCCACCCCGCCGTAGCGCTCTGCGCGGCGGTTTCGATGCCGGATCCTGTCTTCGGAGAGCGCGTCTGCGTCTACGCCGAGCTGCGGCCCGGGCGCGTGCTCGATCTGGACGGCCTGCGCAATCATCTGGACGCGCGCGGCGTATCCAAGGAATACTGGCCCGAGCGCCTCGAGCTCGTGGCGTCGCTGCCGCGTTCCTCCGGGGGCAAGGTCGCGAAGGGCGCGCTGCGGCAGGACATCCGGGACAAGATCGCGAAGGAGACTGGATGAGCGAAGACTGGATCACTCGCTATACGCAGATGCCGATTCCTCCGGTCGACGCGCACACGGAGGTTTTCGAAGCCGGTCCGATCTCGATCGGCGTCGAATACCGGCTGCTCGACGACGCGATCGCAGCCGCGCACCAGCTCGACAAGGCGGACGGGCGCGTCGAGGCAGCGCTCACGCTCGTCGACCGCGGCGTCTCGCTGCACGTGTTCGGCCCGGGCAGCGGCGGCGCGCGCGTCGAGTACCTGCGCTTCGACTGCTTCGACGAGGACCCTCACTATCACTACGTCTCGTGGAGCCAGAAGAGCAACGAGATGATCCACATCGACCGCATCGCCGACGGCGACCCGCTGGCCTGGGCGATCGAGCGGATTCGCACGCGGCTGCCGCAGATGCTCGCGCGTGCGGGAGCGGTCGAGCTCGCGCAGCGGGTCGACCCGCAGGCGCTCGAGCGCGTGTTGCCGCGCGTGGCCGAGGCCGCCTGGCGCGCGCGTTTCCACCACGACGACGCGGCGATCGAGCGCGACGCAATCGCGTCCGCAACGCTGCAGCGCGCGGCCTCCTGATGCGGCGCCTCGAGGGAGCCGTCGCCGTCGTCACGGGTGCGTCGCGTGGCATCGGCAAGGGCTGCGCGCTGGAGCTCGGCGCCGCGGGAGCGACCGTCTACGTCACAGGGCGCACCGTCACCGAGGGATCGGCTCCGCTGCCCGGGACGATCGGCGCCACCGCAGAGGAACTCACCGCACTCGGCGGCCGCGGCACCGCGGTCGCCTGCGATCACCGCGACGATGCAGAGGTCGCCGAGCTCTTCGCGCGTGTGGAGCGTGAGCAGGGCCGCCTCGACGTGTTGGTGAACAGCGCGTTCTTGATCCCGCCCGAGCTGACCGCGGGCAAGCCCTTCTGGGAGTGCCCGATCTCGAACTGGGACGACATGGTCGGAGTCGGCACGCGCGGTGCCTACGTCGCGTCGTGGCACGCGGCGCGCCTGATGCTGCCGCGGAAGGACGGCCTGATCGCGAATATCAGCTCTTCGGGTGCGCGTGAGTACGCCTGGCACGTCGCCTACGGCGTCGGCAAGGCCGCGATGGACAAGCTCAGTGCCGATACCGCGCACGAGCTGCGCAAGCACGGGATCGCGGTGGTCTCGCTGTGGCCCGGACTGGTGCTGACCGAGCGCACGAGCCGCGCCGCGAAGCAGCTCGCGAGCCTCGATTTCTCGGGCGCGGAGAGCCAGCGCTTCACGGGCCGCGCGGTCGTCGCGCTGGCCTGCGATCCGAAGCGCCTCGAGCTGACGGGTCAGGCTCAGGCGTCGCGCGATCTCGCCGACCGCTATGGCTTCACGGACGTCGACGGCCGGCTCCCGAAGGGCCCGCTGCACGAGCGCCCGGTCGACGCGGGGGCGCGTTAGCCCGCTGAACTGCGTTCGGCTCCGGCTCACCGCGCGGGCAAGACCCCTTGCCCGTTTCTGAAGCGCTGCTGCGCGCGGTCGACGAGGCGCCTGACGCTCTCTTCGTCGGTCAGCTCGCGCAGACGCGAGATCTCGACCCAGCGCAGCGAGTCCGATTCCTCGCTGCGGAGCAGCACGTCAGCGCTGCGCACCAGGAGCGCATAGCGCAGATCATAGTGCAGGTGCAGGGGCTCGGCGCCGTGCGCGGGGATGGTGTGGATGTCGAGGTCGAGGAGCCAAGTACCGTCGGGGCTCGGCAGGGCGTCGAGCTCGCGCAGGCCCGATTCCTCGAGCACTTCGCGCCGCGCGCTCGCGAGCGGCGCGGCGTCACCCGCCTCGATGTGCCCGCCGGGCTGCAGCCAACGGCCGAGCTTTGCGTGGTGGAGCAACACTGCGCGCGCGCCGTCGGCGGAGAGCACGCAGGCGGAACAGGTCAGGTGGCCGGGCTGGTACTGCGCGCGCGAGAAGGGGCTCTGCGTGCGCTCGAGCAACGCGCGAAAGCGCGAGAGCGTCTCTGATTCTTCCGTGCGCTCTCGCGCATAGCGCGCGAGGTCTTCGAGGACGTCGGCGCCCTTCACCGCGCCGCTGGATCCGGCTCGCTTCGCCCCGGGCCGAGCAGCGAGCGGCTGCCGATCTCGTGGCTGACCCAGATCGAACGCTTCACGACGCGCCAGCCCTCGGGTCGCCGCGAGAGCTCGTCCCGGTACTCGCCGAAGAGTTCATAGGTCTGGCCTTCCGCGGCGCCGCGGCCCGCGTGGAACGCGCGCACCGAGCAGGTGCTGCGCGCGGTGTCTCCCGCGAGCTCGATCCGGAAATTCGAGAGCAGGTGCTGCGTGGTCCCGCAGCCGTCGAGCAAGCTTCGGATCATCGCGCGAATGGCCTCGGTGCCGTGCAGCGCGCGGCCGCCGAAATGACCCTCGACGTCGGGCGCGAAGAGAGCGTCGAGGAGCTTCCAATCGCGGTGGTCGAGCGCGGTCGCGTAGCGCGTCAACAGCTCGACGATTTCGAGGCGGTCCGCGACGGCGCGCAGCTCGGCGTCCTCGCGCATCAGCGGCGCGGCGCTCTCAGGACGCCGGCCTGCTCGAGTTGCTCGCGCAGCTCCTCGACCCGTGCGCGATTCACGCCGATGTCCCCCCAACCGGTGCGCGAGGCGGAGCGCAGGTCGATGCGGCCCGCAGTCTTGCCCTGCACGACCTCGAGATCGTCGACGAAGCGGAACAGGCGGCTGGTGCACTCGGCCTTCAGATAGCGGGGCCGCTCCAGGACGATGCGGGTGCGCGGCAGCGCGGAGATCGCGTCGCGCAGCGCGCGCCAGGCCGCGCCGGCGTCGCCTTCGAATTGGAAGGGCTCGACGCGGTGGACCGCATCCTCGGCCAGGCTCGAGACGCAGTTCGGGCTGCTCGGGCAAGGCTCGAGCGACGGGGGCTCGCGGTCTTCGGCCGTGGAACGGGGGCTCGCCATCGCGAGCACGAGCATAACCGCGGCTGCGGCGCGATGCAGATGGTTCATGCCGGAAATGGCAACCGCGTGGTCCAGAGCCGAGCGCCGAGGACGGCAATCTGGAACGAGAAGCCCGCGAGCACGCAGGTCCCGCCGCCGGCGTTCCCCAAGAGCATGCTGCGTCGATCGGAATGCACGTGATCGGAAACCCCATGGCGATGGCCGAGCGGGAGCCTACCACGGGCGCTGCGCGCGAAGGTCCGGCAGGCCTTTCGGGTCCTCCAAGACTCCGGAGGCAGTTTCGGAGCCTCGATTGCTTCCGCATACACAGCGCTCGTGACGAACACCATCCTGGGTACAGTGATCCTGGGTGGCATCACGTACAACCGATGTCAGAACGATCTCCCGCTCGCGGTGCCAGCGCTCGCGGCGGGCACCTGCTGGCTTGCCCTGCACGAGAAGTTGATCATCGATCAGGCTTCGCTCTCCACGAAATCCGTGTACTGCCATCGGTTGGCGTCGAAGGCGCGTAGGGCTCACGAGCGGTCACTTCTACCCTAACGTAGAGGTGTCCACGGAAGCGGGGGCAACTCACCTCGCCCCTCCTCCTCTTCGAGGAAAATCCGCGGAGCAGTCGTCATCGCCTTCAGGAAAAAATTGAACCCTGGGCATCCGGGATGACGTAGTTTCGCGGCCCTGGTCCCACGGCTCGCACGCTCGCGTGCCTGCGCTTCGCGGGCCTCGTTGCCGAGACCGGCGCCAGGCTCATTAGCGGCTCGGGCGGGCTCACCCCTGGCCGAGCGGAATTCGCCCCGCCGGACGATAAGCGAAGTTCCAAGAAGTCATCGCATCCTCCATTCCCCTTCCACCCGCTGAGCCTGGTCGCACAATTTCCCCTAAGCGTTGGCGACCATTCGGTCTCGATTCGCCGAGGCTTGCTAAGGTGTAGAGACACCGCGCTCAGGGGACGAAGCATGTTGATCGACCTGCAGCAGCCCGGAGACTTCTCCGGAGACTGCTTCGAAGCAGATCTGTGCATCGTCGGCGCTGGTGCGGCCGGCTTGACGCTCGCGCGGCGCTTGGCCTCGCCGGGGTGTCGGATCCTGCTCGTGGAGGCCGGCGGACGCGACTACGAGCCTCACATTGCTGCGCTTGGGGCCGGCGAGAACGTCGGGTTCCCCTATTACGAGCTCGAAGACTCGCGGCTGCGTTTCTTCGGGGGCTCGACAGCCGTTTGGGGCGGGCGCTGCGCGGAGCTCGACGAGCTCGACTTCGAGCCACGCGATTGGGTTCCGCACAGCGGCTGGCCTTTCTCGAAGGACGCGCTCGCGCCGTACTACAGCGCCGCGCGCCGGCTCGTCGCGATCCACGAGCGCGGGCTCGGCGCTCACCTGTGGGGCGAGTTCGGGCTCGACGTGCCCTTCCTCGCGCGGGGTGCCCTCGAGACGCGGTTCTGGCAGTTCGACGATCGCTTCGATCGCTTCGGGCTGGCCGCGAACGAGGATCTCGTCGCGCACCCGCAAGTGACAGTCTTGCTCCACGCGACGGTGACGCAGTTCGAACTCGACGCCAGCGGCACCGCAGTCGTCGCGGCCGAACTCTGCCCGCCGGGAGGGCGGCGTGCGAAGGCGCGTGCTCGCGCGTTCGTGCTGGCCGCGGGCGGCCTCGAGAACCCGCGAGTCCTGCTCTCCTCTCGCCAGCGCGCGGAGAACGGCATCGGCAACGACTTCGATCTCGTCGGACGCTTCTTCATGGAGCACCCGCACGCTCGCGGCGGCGAGTTGAAGCTCGCGAATGCCTGGAGCGTGTTGCGCGCGTTCCGCCAATCGCACTTTCTCGCCGGCGGGCGTTATGCTGCGACGCTGCGGCCCACGGACAAGACTCAGCGCGAGCACGCGATCCTGAACTCGTCCTTTACGCCAAAGGTGCGGCTCCAGCCTGGGCGGCGTGAGAGTGCCGCAAGCCGCGCGTACCAGAGGGTCCACCGCGCGGTGAACCCGACGCGGCGCGGCCGGCTGTTGTGGCGCGCGACCAAAGACGCCACGCGCTGGATGAAGAGCTCGACGGATCCACTGCTGCCGTGGCTTCGGCTCGTGAGCAGTGAGGCGGGGGTCTACCTCTCGGTTCGAGCGGAACAGGCGCCGAATCCGTCGAGCCGCGTCCGACTCGCGCGCGAGTGCGATGCGCTCGGAATGCCGAAACTCGAGCTCGATTGGCGCTTCAGCGAGCTCGATAAGCGCACCCTGCGTGTGGTCGCCGAGCAGCTCGACGAGGAGCTGCGCCGCGCGAACCTCGGGCGTGTAGAGCCCGAGACCTGGCTTCGCAGCGATGGGCCCGATTGGGCGATCGATCCGCTGATCGGAAATCACCCGATCGGCGGTTACCACCACATGGGTACGACGCGCATGTCCGAAGACCGAAAGCGCGGCGTGGTCGACCCGAACAGCCGGGTGCATGGTGTCCGGAATCTCTTCGTCGCGGGCAGCTCGGTGTTCCCCACCTCGGGCTGGGCGAATCCGACGCTCACGATTCTCGCGCTCGCGCTGCGGCTCGGGGATCACCTCGAGCAGCGCGTGCTGGCGCACTAGGGGACGTTCGGTGAGTGCGCCCAGTTCAAAGGGCTTCGATCCTCGGCTTCGCCTCGCTTCCCGCCAGAGCGGCTAGACTGCGTTCCCGAGTGGGGAACACATCGCGTGATTGCGCGCTGGCGCAGGGTGCCTGAGAGCTCGCTGGGCGGCAGGCGGGCCATTGCGGCGGGCGCCTTGATCGCGCTGTCGCTTTCGGTCTCGGCCTGCTGCACGGTCAGGCAGAGTATTCCGCTCGACTGCGTGCCGAAGAGCGTCACGGTCTACGTCGACGGTGAGGCGCTCGACGAGGTTCCGGCCGAGCTCCGCCTGCGCGGGGACGAGCCGCACACGCTCTTCTTCAGCGGCGGGGGCTTCGAAAAGCGCTCCGTGATCCTCGACAGCCGGGAGACCGAGGACGGCCACTCCCTCGAGCCGGCTGAACCCTGCCGCGAGCTGCGCTTCGAGCCGATCGGGAAGTCGGTCGAATTCGAAGTCGAGGAGTAGCTCGGCGAGGCCTCGTCAGCGCACTCCAGGCTCACCTATCCTCGGCCTCCGCATGCTCGGAAAAATCGGCGAGAGTTCCGTCTTCGACGCGCCCGAGAACCGCTGCTTCGGGTGCAGCCCGCACAATCCGCTCGGCCTGCGCCTGCGCTTCACGCGCACGGGCCTGCACACGGTCGAGAGCCGTTACACCGCGCCCGAGCACCTCGCAGGTGCGCCCGGCGTGGTGCATGGCGGCGTCCAGGCGACGCTGCTCGACGAGGTACTCGGCGTCGCGGCGGACACCGCGTTCCCCGAGGCATCGGCGCCGAAGCTGGTCACGGTCGATTTCCAGCTGCGCTATCGGCGACCGACGCCCGTGGGTCGGCCGCTGTGTCTGCGCGGGCGCTTCCTGCGCTGTGAGGGGCGCGACGTCTTCGTCGAGGGCGAGATCGCAGACGAAGCCGGCGAGATCCTGACGCGCGCCGAAGCCCGCTGGCGGATCCTGCAAGATCCTTGACCTAGCGCAACCAGTCGAGGCAGGCGGTGGTGCGCAGCAGGGCGTCGAGGTCGGCGGTGCCGGCGGCGGCGGCGTACTTGCGGCGCAGCTCGGAGAGCGAGCGCGCGTGGTATTTCTGCGGCTTCTGTTCCCAGGGCTCTCCCGCGAGCAGAACTTCGAATTGCTCCGCGCCGCTCGCGACCGCGCGCGCGTTGGCGTCGGACCAGGGCAGGAAGAAGCGACCGACCTGCTGCAGCAGCAAAGGCTCGAGGGTCGGCCGCAGCGCCTCGAAGCTCTCGAAGACCCCCTCCGCCCGCGGCTCCAACATGCGGCGCACCCAGGCCGAGACGCGCGGCGCACTGCGCTCGAGGATCTGCTTCGGCGTCGGATCGGTAGAGAGCTCGTAGAGCTGCGCCGCGAGCCCGAAGTCTGCGAAGGCCGGGCGGCCGCCGAGCAGGTAGGGGCGTGCCGCCAGATGGCGCTCGAGCAGCTCGGCAGTCTCCCGGAAGCTCGCCTCGATGCGCGGTGCGTTGCGCTCGTTCGAGCCGACGAACCAGACCCGGCTGACCATGCGCTGGAGCAGCGCCTCGACGGCCTTCGCGCGCTCGGCCGCGGCGAGTCTGGGTGTCATCTCGTCGACCAGGCGACCGGCCGCCGACTCCTGGTCGATGCGGCGCGCCCAGCGGATATGGAACATCCACTTGTTGCCCCACTCGTCGCCGAACTCTTCGAGCAGTTGCGAGAGAAAGCGCAGACGGGGGTCGTCGGGATGGAAGGCTGGATCCGGGTGCTGAGCTTCGAGCCACTCGAGGATCGGAGTCGAATCCTGCAGGACCTGGCCGGTGCCGGTGACGAGCATCGGAATCAGCGGCAGCTTTGCGAGGCGCTGGAACTCGGGCATGTGCTCTTTGTCGCGCACGATCCAGTCGAAGGGCAGCTGCTTCGCGCGCAGCGCGGATCGGACCTTGACCGAGTAGGGCGAAAGCTCGGCGCCGAAGAGGCGGAATCGCTCGGACACGGAACCTCCGGGTGGAGACTGGCTGGTGCAGCTGCGCGGTGGGCGGCAGTATCGCACGGATGGAGCGGGCCAGATGAGGTCGCTGACCGCAACCGCAGCCGGGACACTCGCGGCTGCGTCGCTCTGCGCATTCGCGGCGAGCGCAGAACCGCCTGCGGCGGCAGGCGACTGGCCGCTGCACGGCCTCACGGAGCGAGAGGAACGCTTCAGTCCACTCGCGCAGATCCGGCGCGAGAACGTCGGCGAACTCGGGCTTGCGTGGTCCTACGCTCCCGGCACGACGCGCGGGCTCGAGGCGACGCCGATCGTCGTGGCTGGCGTGCTCTACGCGACCTCGAGCTGGAGCGTCGTCTTCGCGCTCGACGCCGCCACCGGCCGCGAGCTCTGGCGCTACGACCCCGAAGTCTCGCGCGCCGTCGGGCGCGACGCCTGCTGCGACGTCGTGAATCGCGGCATCGCGGTGTGGCGGAGCCGCGTCTATCTGGGCGCGCTCGACGGCCGCTTGATCGCACTCGATGCGGCGACGGGCCGGCTTCTGTGGCAGGTGCAGACGGTCGATCGCACGCGGCCCTACACGATCACGAGCGCGCCACGCGTCGTGAAGGGAAAGGTGATCCTCGGGAACTCGGGCGCCGACTTCGGCGTGCGCGGCTACGTCTCGGCCTACGACGCGCAGACCGGCGAGCTCGCGTGGCGCTTCTACACGGTGCCCGCGAGCAAGCGCGGGCCGCACGAGCATCCGGAGCTCGCGCGCGCCGCGGAGAGCTGGCCTGCCGACGCGCTCTTCGAATCCGGCCTCGGCGGGACGGTCTGGGATGCGATCGCCTACGACGCCGAGCTGGATCTCCTCTACGTCGGCACCGGAAACTCCTCGGTCTATGATCGCCACCTGCGCAGCCCCGGCGGCGGTGACAATCTCTTCCTCTCGTCGATCCTTGCGCTGCGGCCCGACACCGGGCGACTCGTCTGGCACTACCAGACCACTCCCGCAGAATCCTGGGACTACACCGCGACGCAGCAGCTGTTGCTCGCCGACCTCGAGCTCGGCGGCCGCGTTCGCAAGCTGCTGATGCAGGCGCCGAAGAACGGCTTCTTCTACGTGCTCGATCGCGCGACCGGGGAGCTGCTCTCGGCGGATGCCTATGCGCAGGTGAGCTGGGCGAAACGCATCGATCTCGCGACCGGCCGGCCGGTACTGCGGCCCGAAGCCGACTGGCACCTCGCGCCTGCCACCGTCGCACCCGGCGTGATGGGCGCGCACAGCTGGCACCCGATGGCCTGGAGCCCGCGCACCGGGCTCGTCTACATCCCGAGCATCGAGATCGCCTACCGCTTCTACCCGGAGCCCGACTTTCGCTTTCGCCGAGGCCACTTCAATTCGGCCGAGGATTTCGGCGCGATGTCGGCGGCCTTCGAGGGTTTCGAATCCGCGAAGTTCGCCACTTGCGCGCCGACGCGGCTCGTCGCGTGGGATCCGGTCGCGCGGCGCAAGCGCTGGGAGGTGAAGCGCCAGACGCCGATACCCGCAGGCGTGCTCGCGACGGCCGGGGACCTCGTATTCCAAGGAGACGACGCAGGCGGCCTGGCCGCCTACGACGCGCGCAACGGCGAGCTCGTGTTTCAGTCGGGCCCGGGCATCGGGATCATGGCGGCGCCGATCAGCTATGCGATCGGTGGGCGCCAGTACATCGCGGTGCTCGCGGGCGTCGGCGGAAGTGCCGGAACTCACTACACGGCGTTCGACCACGTCAACCAGGGGCAGCTGCTCGCATTCGCGCTCGGCGGCAGCGCAGCGCTGCCTGTACTCGCGCCGCGGCCGGCCGGCGTCGTCGAGGCGCCGGAGCTCGCAGCGAGTGCCGAGCGCGTCTCGCGCGGGCGCGAACTCTACGCGCGCCACTGCATGCGCTGCCACGGCATGGGCGCACACAGCAGCGGTCTGTATCCGGATCTGCGCTTCGCCTCGCGCGAGGTCCACGCGAGCTGGAACGACATCGTGCTGGGCGGCCTGCGTGCGGGCGGCGGCATGGCGAGCTTTGCGGACGTGCTCGACGCCGAGGGCGCTGTTGCGATCCACGCCTACGTCAGCGCGCGCGCGCGGCACGAGCCCACGGCGCTAGAGCGCTCGGCGGCCTGGGCCGCCGAGCGCGCGTGTGTTCCCGCGTCGTGGATCACGGATTGATTTCTCCGGGAACCGACGTCCGTGCTTGCATTGGCTCGCTAGCGCTGGAGGATTTTCTGGGCGGCTCTGGCGAAGGCTTCGGCGTCTTCGGCCTTGCCTTCGACGAGGTTCGGGAGGCGCACGGGAATCTCGACGCCGCGCTGGCACGCGGGGCGCGCGTTCAAGGCGGCGATCCAGCGCTGCAGCTGTGCGAGCCCGTCGATCGGGATCCCCGACCACTTGTGCGTGCGCACCCAGCACCAGTTCGCGATGTCGGCGATCGAGAACTCTCCGGCGAGCCATTCGCTCTCGGAGAGGCGGCGGTCGAGCACCTCGAAGAGCCGCCGGGACTCGTTCTGGTAACGCGCGATCGCCGACGGGAGCTTTTCCGGGAAATAGCGGAAGAACACGTTCGCCTGGCCCATCATCGGCCCGACGCCCGCCATCTGGAACATCAGCCACTGGATCACGCGCGATCGCCCCTGCGCGTCGCTCGGAAGCAGCTTCCCTGCCTGCTCCGCCAGGTAGAGCATCTGCGCGCCTGACTCGAACACGGGGAAATTCCCGGCGTCACGGTCGACGATCACCGGAATGCGCCCGTTCGGGTTCAGCGCGAGGAACCACGGCTCCTTCTGCTGATGCTTCGACAGGTCGATCGCGTGTACCTCGTAAGGGAGGCCGAGTTCCTCGAGCGTGCAGGAGGCCTTCCAGCCGTTCGGAGTGGGGGCCGTGTAGAGGTCGATCATCGAGATCTCCCGATCGCTGTGAGCGCCGCGGCGCGCACTGCTCTGTGTAGCACGCGCGTCACGCGCGCTCGAAGCGCGCGAGCGTCTCGACGTGCGCGGTGAAGGGGAACAGGTCGAAGACGCGCAGCTCCGCGAGGCGCAGTCGACCGCCCGCGAGTAGAATCGGCAGCTCGCGCGCGAAGGAATCGAAGCCGCAGCTCGCGTAGACGAGGCGCTCCGGCGGCGCCTCGCAGAGCGCGCGCAGCAGCTCGGCGTCGAGGCCGCGGCGCGGCGGATCCAGCACGACGACCTCTCCCACGCGCGCGAGCTGCGCGCAGTCTCCGGCCGAACCCGCGGCCACTTCGGCGCGCGCGCGTTCCGACTCCGGGCGCTCCGCGAGGCCGAGCTCGAGTCCGCGCAGGCCCCCGGGCGAGCGCTCATTGAAGACGACGCGACGCGCGCGCCGCAGCCAGCGCAGGCCCAGCGCTCCGCTGCCGGCGTAGTACTCGACGACGGCGGAAGCATCCGGAATCCAGCGGTCGACGCAGTCGCCGAGACGTGCGGCGAGCTCGAGATGGCTCTGGCCGAACGCGGCGGGCGGAAAGTGGACGCCGACGCCGCCGAGCTGTTCGCGAACGCTCTCGGGCCCGCGCAGCCGCTGCCAGTGCGGGCCGAGGATCACGTTCGTTCGCTCCGGATTCCCGTTCCACCACAGGCTGTGCAGCAGCGGCTCCGCCTCGCGCGCGAGCGCGTCGCAGAATGCCAGCACAGGCGCAGGCGTATCGGAGTTTGCGACGACGACCACCTGTGCGCGCCCGCTCTCGCGCTCGACGACGACCTGCAGCGCGCGCAGCAGCCCCGCGTGCGGGCGCTCCGCATAGGGCGGCGCGCCACTCGCGCGGATCGCGCGCCGCGCGGCCGCCGCGACCTCGTTGATCCGCGGGTGATGCACGCGGCAGTTCGGAATGTCGGCGATGCGGTGCGAGCCCTGCTGGAAGAGACCGATCTTCGGCGAGGACGCACGCCCGCGCAGCATCAGCCGCGCGCGGTGACGGTGGCCGCCCGCGGGCAGCACCTCGACCGGAAGCGGGAGCAGCGCCCCTGCGCCGTTCTGCGCGAGCAGCGCCGCGAGCCGCGCGAGCGCCCGCGGGTCCGGGCCGGCCTCGCCGTAGCGCGGGCAGCCGGGGCAGGGCGGGCGGTGCGGGCAGTCGACTATCACCTGCGCTGGCTCTTTCTCGCAGCTCGAACGCTAGCGGCCGAGCAGGCGCATTGCGCCGGCGCAGGCGGCGTCGAGGCGGCGCTGCTCGTCGCGCGGTAGCTGCGGAAAGCGCAGGGGCGGCCGGCCGCGCGCGAGCGCCGCACCGCGCGCGATCCAGGCGTCTGCGCCCGGCAGCTCGAAGAAGTCGTGGATGCGGCGCAGCGCGGCGGCCGGCTCGACGACCAGATCCTCGAAGCGCAGATCGAGCACGCGCTCCGGCCCGAGCGCCTCGACCGCGGGCCAGCCCTGCTGGATCAGCTCCGACCAGTAGCGGCCGAAGAGCTCGACCGGCGGGCGCGTCTCGAGCAGGCGGTCGATCGCCGCGGGGTCGCGGCGCTCGAGCCGGCTCAGGCCCTCGTGCGAGTACTCGATCTCACCGAGCAGTCCGTACATGACCTGGATCGCGACGCGCAGCACGGGGTATTCGCGCATCGAGAGCGCGGTCTCGCGGCCGTCGCGGTGGATGTGTACGAACCTCGCCTCGGGAAATAGCGCGACGAGCTCGCCGACGGTGTCGACCGAGCTGCCCGAGCGCTCGATCCAGCAGGGTTTCTCGAGGCGCCGCGCGAGCCCATCGAGGAGCGCGCGGTAGTGATCTGCGAGCGGCTGCGTCGGTTGCGCGCGCACTCCGCGGAGCATCTCGTCGAAGAGTGCGTCGGGATTCGAGCTGATGCGCGGCAGCGCGATCGCGAGCGACCACGGCACCGGATCGCCGGGCGCGAAGCGCATGCCGGGCGCGCCGAAGGGATACACGACCTCCGGAACCTCGTGGCCGCGCCTCAGGACCATCGTGAGCATCGGGTGATCCTGGCCCAGGCGAAGTGCTAGCTCCTCCGCTGCGACCGGACCGCTGCGGAAGCGAAAGAGCTGGTCGATGCCCGAGAAGAATTCGAAGACGCTGAGCAGCTCTTCGTTCTGCGAAAGCATGCGCGAGAGCAGCGTCGAGCCGCAACGCCCGGTGCCCACGACGAAGCGCGCCGGCGGGCCGGAATTCATCTCGCGCGCTCGAGCCCAGCGAGGGACACGACCTCGGTCTCGATCTGCGGCACCGGCTCGCGCGAGCGCGACCAGCGGAAGACCAGCGTGCCCTGCGCGTGCCCGCGCGTGTCGAGCCAGTTCCCGCCGCGACCCGCGCGCGGCGCGTTCGCGATCACCGCGCGCACCGAGCCGTCCGGCTCGCGCTGCGCGCTCTGGTTGTGGATCTCGGACCCGCCCTCGCCGAAGCCGATCGTCTCGTACCAGTAGTTCGCGAGGCCGAGGCTCCAGTACGGCACCGGCACCGGCGCGAAGCGGGCCACGAGGGCCTCGCCGGGCGCGAGCCGGAACCAGCCGCAGGAGAACTGGTGGCCGGTCGGAGCGGCGATGTCGGTGAGCGAGTCCGCCTGCAGCTGCGGCACGAAGCGGTTGACCGCGAGGCCGACCCAGTAGTCGGAGACCGCGGCCCAGAAGGCGGGCGCGCGCACGGCGAAGTCCGCCGCGGCGCTGAGGCCGCGCTGCAGCTCCGCGAGGCCCGGCGGCGGGCGCACTCCCTGCACGCCGTCGCGCTGGATCTGCATGCGCGCCTCCTCGAGCCGCGACCAGTCGTGCGCGTACTGGCGCACCATCAGGTAGCGCGCCTGCGGCCCGGTGCGGAGCCAGTTGTGAGGCTGCGGCTCCGGCGAGAGCACGACCTCGAAGCAGCCGTCCGCGCCCACTACGAGGTCTCGCTCCGTCAGCGACGCGACCTGACGGCTCTCGGCGTGCACCCCGGCCTTGCCGGTGAAGCTCGAGAACTCGATCAGCGGCGCGCCGCCGCGCTGGCCTCGGATCCGATAGGTCGCACTGCCGTCGAGGAACGCGTGGTGATAGCGAGCGTCGGAGGTCACGCCCTCGCAGACCTTGGTCGAGTCGATCATCCGCTCGAGCACCGGATACACGGGATCCGCGAAGTCGAGTCCGTTCTCGAAACCGACGCGCAGCATGTGGACCAGGAAGCGCAGGCCCTCGGCCTGGGTGAGCTCGTCCTGCGGCGTCTCCGGACGTCGCAGCACCTGCCCGGCGCTCTTCAGAGCTTCGCAGAACTGCTCCCAGGCGAGCGCGGCGTCGGTCGGCCCCGAGCTCCGGACGGCTTGCGCAGCGCCCGTCACGTACCCCTCACTCGGGAGCAGGGCGCAACTGCGCCGCGGATTCCGCAGCGCGCTCCAGGATGTAGCCCTGGATCGCGCGCAGGTCCTCGCGCGAAAGCAGATCCGAATAACCCGGCATCCCGAGCTCGCGTTTCGCGCCGCCGAGCACGATCTCCGAGAAATGCGCGTGCAGCTCGGCGCCGCTGTAGCGCAGATCCGGAACGCTGGTGCCGCCGCCGACGACCATCGCGCCGTGGCAGGCCGAGCAGTGCTGGTGATAGAGCGCGATGCCGCGCTCGCGTTCGTCCGGGCGCAGCTCGAGTGCCGTGGTCGGAGCCGGAACCGGCGGCGGAAGAGGCGGAGGGGGCGGC
The DNA here is from genome assembly GCA_964437835.1 of uncultured Spirochaetales bacterium. Taxonomy (GTDB): domain Bacteria; phylum Myxococcota_A; class UBA9160; order UBA9160; family SMWR01; genus CAYTJA01. The sequence goes on along the minus strand of CAYTJA010000425.1, from coordinate 21,576 downwards.
AGCAGGGCGCGGCCACCGAGCTTGAAGGCGAGCACGCGGCCGACGCTGCGCACGCCCGCCATGCGCGCGAGCTCGCCGCCGCTCTTGCCGAAGGAGCCGCCCCAGCCGGCGGCGACTGCGACGTACTGTTCGCCGCCGAGCTCGTAGCTGATCGGAGCGGCCATCACGCCCGTGCCGGCCGGCGCTTCCCAGAGCTTTGCGCCGTCGGTCGCGCGATAGGCGGCGATGCGACCGTCGGCACTGCCTTCGAAGACGAGGTTGCCCGCGGTCGCGAGCGTCCCGCCGTTGAATGGGATCCGCTGTGGCACCCGCCACGCCTCGCGCTGCCGCACGGGATCCCAGGCGAGCAGGAACGCGTGCACGCCTCGCCCGTCGTCCGGCGCGGACACCATCGCGCCGGCGTCGAGCCCGGTGTTCCAGGCGCTCGGTCGGAACCGCCAGCCCGGATCGGCCTTGTACGCGAAGCCCATGTCCGCCACCGGCAGGTACACGAGCCCGGTGCCGGGATGGAAGCTCATCGGCTGCCAGTTGTGCGCGCCGTAGGGACTCGGGCGCGTGAAGACGGGGCGCTCGCGATAGTCGATGTCGGTCTCGATCGGCCGGCCCGTCGCGTCGTAGCCGCTGGCCCAGCTGACGGGGGCAAAGGCGCGCGCCGAGAGGAATTCTCCGGTCTCGCGGTCGAGCACGAAGAAGAAGCCGTTCTTCGGCGCCTGCAGCAGCAGCTTGCGCACGCGGCCGTCGACTTCGAGATCGGCCAGCAGGATGTGCTGTGTCGCGGTGTAGTCCCAGGTTTCCGCGGGAGTCGTCTGGTAGTGCCAGACGAGCTCTCCGGTTTCCGGGCGCAGCGCAAGGATCGAGGCGAGATACAGATTGTCGCCACCGCCGGGGCTGCGCTGCCAGCGCACGTAGGGGGAGCCGTTGCCGGTGCCGACGTAGAGCAGGCGCAGCTCGGGATCGTAGGCGATCGCGTCCCAGACGGTGCCGCCGCCGCCGCTGCGCCACCACTCGCCGCTCCAGGTCGCGGCCGCGAGGCGCATCGCGTCGGACTCGAAGCCTTCCGCGGGATTTCCCGGCACCGTGTGCGTTCGCCAGAGCAGCGCGCCCGTCTCCGCGTCGTAGGCAGAGACATAACCGCGCACGCCGAAATCCGCGCCGGCGTTCCCGATCACGATGCGTCCCTCGATCGCGCGCGGCGCGCCGGTGATCGAGTAGGGCTGCGCGGGGTCGGTCGTCTGCACCTGCCAGACGCGGCGTCCCGAAGCGCGGTCGAGCGCGATCAGGCGGCCGTCGAGGCTGCCGAAGTAGAGCTTGTCGCCGTACAGTGCCGCGCCGCGGTTGACCACGCCGCAGCAGATGCTGCGCGCATGGCTGCGCGGGACCTCCGGGTCGTAGCTCCAGAGCTTCCGCCCGGTTGCTGCGTCGAGCGCGTGCACGACGCTCCAGGACGCGGTCGCGTAGAGCACGCCGTCGGCCACCAGCGGGGTGCCCTCGACGCCGCGTTGGCTCTCGAGGTCGTAGCTCCACGCGAGGCCGAGATCGGGGACGTTGTGCTCGTCGATACCTGACAGCCGGCTGTAGCGCTGCTCGAAGTGCGTGCCGCCGTGCGTGAGCCAGCTCTCGGGCTCCTGCGCGGCCGCGCGCAGGCGCGCGGCGTCGACGGGGCGCACTGCCAGCGCAGGCTGCTCGGCCTCGAGCTTCGGCTCCGGGACGAGGCAACCCGCAGCGAGCTGCGCGAGCAGCGCGCCGCCGCAGAGCGCGGCGCGTCTGCGCGCAGCGCCGCTCAGAACCCCTCGGCGTTGTGATCGATCTTCCACAGCACCCACGGCGCGAAGCGCCGCAGCCACCAGCCCATGCGCGTCGTGAGGCCCGGGAAGACCCAGAACTGCCCGCGCACTACCGCGCGATCGATCGCGTCGAGCACCAGCGCGGGCGGCACCGGCTTCGGACCGACTTCCATGATGCGCGGATGCGAGGTGGCCTGGGCGCGCAGCGGGGTGTCCACCTGGGCGGGGCAGACGCAGCAGATGTGGACGCCGCGCCGGCGGTTCTCGTGGTAGAGGCACTCGGTGAAGGCCACCACCGCGAACTTCGAGGCGGAATAGGCGCCGAAGTGCATGTTCGGCACCCAGCCCGCGATCGACGCGAAGTTGATCAGCGAGCCCTGCCTGCGCGCGAGCAGGCGCGGCAGCACCGCCTTCGCGACGTTCACGACGCCGCCGTAGTTGATATTCATGATGCGGTGGATCAGGTCGAGGTCCTGATCGAGGATCATGCCGGTCGGCTGGATCGCGGCGGCATTGTAGACCCGCTCGAGCGGCCCGTACTCGCGCTCGACGACGTCGACGAGCTGGAAGACCGCTTCGGGGTCGGTCACGTCGACCACGCGCACGTGGAGACTCGCGCGCTGGGCAGAAGTCTCCTTGAGCCCCGCTTCGTCGATGTCGGCGGCCACGGCGACGCCCCCGGCGTCGGTCCAGCGCTGCGCCGCGAGGCGCCCCATGCCCGAGGCACCGCCCACGATCAGCGCGACCTTCCCGCGCGCATCCAGCCCGGATCCGTTCGCCATACGCCTGGGTCTCCCTTCCCTGCCATTTCCGAGGGCCCTTCTTCTAGCGCAGTGCCATGCGCGCCGCCCCATCCGCTGTAGCGGGCGTCGCGGCTCTGCGCGCGCGCCGGAGGCCCCCTCGCGCGCGGCGTCGCGCAGATCCGCGAGGAGGCGCAGGGCGACGCGGTCGTGTTCGGGCGACACCAACCTGTGAAGCGCGTCCGGACCCCGTTGGCGGTCGCGGCGCCAGCCCGCTGCATGCTACGCGAGCGCACGAGCGCCCGGGGCAGGCAGTTGTAGCGCGGCGCTGCCCCAGGCCGCGGCGGCTTCGGCCGCGAGCGATGCGTGGCAAGTCAGCAGGAAGATCTGGCGGCGCGCGGAGAGGGTCTGGAGCAGCGCGTAGGTCTCGCGGCGCCGCGCGTCGTCCATGCGCAGCAGCGCGTCGTCGAGAATCAGCGGTAGGCGCTCGCGGCCAGCGTCGAGATGATCGAGCAGCGCGAGCCGAAAACACAGCTGGATCTGATCGAGGGTGCCGCGCGAGAGCGGCGGCCCGACGAGCAGCGGCTCGCTGCGGTCGCGCAGCTCTGCGTATAGAGCGGCCTCGGCGCGCGGGGGCGCTCCAGCTCCGATCGAGGCCGCTGCGCCGTCATCGCGCTCGTGTGGCGCAGCGCTCGCATCGCCCCCATCGTGCCAGGTGAGGCGCGTATAGCGGCCGCCAGAGATGCGCGCGAGGTGGTCGCTCGCGCGGCGCAGGACATCCGGCTGATGCCGCTCGCGATAGTCGCGCTCGGCGCGCGCGATCAGGTTCTCGAGCAACGCGAGTCTGTCGCGCTCGCGCGCGAGTACCTCGAGCTCGGCCTCGAGCTCGGCGACGCCATCTGCCGCTCGCGCGACGTCGCCCGCGCCGGCCGCGTCGAGGGATTGGCGCAGCTCCCCGGCGCGGTGCGTGCCCTGCAGAATCGATTCTTCGAGCGCGCGCAGCTCCTCGGCGCGCGCAGCCATCTGCTCGGGGCTCCAGGTGGCGTCCGTCCGAATCTCCCCGGCGCGGACGCGCGGATCAGCCGCGCAGTGCTCGTAGCGCCGCTCGCGCCGCAGCTCGGCTTCCCGCTCGCGAATGAAGCGCTGCGCCTCGCGGCGCGCCTGCAGCCGCTCGAAGGCCTCCTGCACACTCGCGGCCTCGGGCTCGGCCGCCCGCAGCACGCGCTCCAACACCTCGAGCTGCTCGCTGCGGCGCGCGAGCAGCGGCAGCGTCTCGGCGAGGCTCCGCTCGGCATCCTCGCGCTCGCGCCGGTCGCGTTCGACCGCGCGCTGCTCCTCTCGGGCCGCCTCGAGCGCATGGCGCAGATGTGCGAGGACCGCGCCGATCGCTCCGGCCTCCGGGAGCCCCTGGTTGCGCGCGAGCGCGCGCAGCGCATGCTCGCGCTCCTCGAATGCGGCTTCGCGCACCTCCGCATCGATGTTCTTCTCGCTTGCGTCGTCGAGCGCAAGGCGCGCGCGGGAGAGCGCGTCGGCGACGCGCTGCAGTCCTGTCGGCGTCAGCGTGAGGCGCGCGTCGACGGGCAGCTGTGCGAGCAAGGCGTCGAGGCCGGCCGGGCGCGGAGGCGGCTCGGGCGTCGCATTCCGCCGCAAGCGGCGCCACATCAGCAGCAGGGAGAGGAAGACCACCGCTGCCGCAGGCACGCTGAAGCGCGGGTCCACGACGCCGAATGCGGCCAGCGTGACCGCGACGAAGCCGAGGGCCCCCGAGAACAGCGGCCAGCTCGGCAGCGGCGGCGGCGCCACGAGCCCACTCGAGACCCGCTCGTAGGCCTGAGCCCAGCTCTCGATTTCGTAGCGCAGTGGCTCGAGCGGGAGCGCGCGGACGGCCTGGAGCAGCGCATCGTCGAGTGGCCGCGTGAACATCGGTTGCAGCTCGCGGGCCGCGCTGCGCGACAGCAACGCGACGTCCTCCACGCGTTCGAGCAGGCGCGCGTGCTCGCTCTCGAGCGATGCGACGCTCGAGAGCGCGGTCTCGATCTCGGGCTCCACGGGCAGCAGCCGGCGCGCGCTGTCCGAGAGCGCGAGCTCGGGCTTCGCGAGGCGCGCGCGCGGTAGCAGCTGGCGCTCGAGCAGCTCGTTGCGGTCGCGCTCGAGCAGCGCGGGCTCCTGCAGCGGCCAGGCACCCAGCCCCGAGAGATCCGGCTCGTCGCCCGTCGCCCGCCGCCGCTGTTCGATCTCGAATAGCGCACCGAGCAGCGGCGCATCGGCCGCCTCGACTTCGAGCACCCGGCGGCGCGTGCGCCGGGCCGTGAGTGCGGGCTCGAGCTGCTCGAGCTCCGCGCGCGCGCCGCGAAGCTGGCGCTCGCGCTCGCTGCACTCGCGCAGCTGAACGCGCGCCGCGGAGAGCGCGCTGCGCAGCTCCTTGCTGCGCGGCTTGCCGCGATTATCGAAGCGCCAGAGCTGCTGGTGCGCCTCGCGCAGCTCGCGCAGCACCACGCCGGGAGGGCGCAGCGAGAGCGCAGCGTGCTCGGGCAGCAGCAGATCGTCGATGTGCACGCGGACCCCGGCGTCGAGTGCTGCGAGCTGCTCGAGCTCGAGCGAGTAGACGGCCCGGAACAGCGCGCGCGGGAGATCCGCGACCCAGGGCAGCGCGTTGTTGCCCTGGCGCATGCCGACGAAGGCGCCGCCCTCGCCGCGGGTGCGCAGCTTTCCGCTCGCCTGTAGAACGCGCTCGACGCCAGTCAGCTCGCCGGCGTCTGAACGGAACTCGGCTTCGAGCGACAGATCGCCCGCGGACGGATCGAAGCGCACCAGCGGGTGCGCGTCGCGCGCGGCGGGTTCGAAGCCGTAGAGCAGCGTTTCGAGCGCGCTGCGAAAGGAGCTCTTGCCCGATTCGTTCGGTCCGAAGACGAGCACCACGCCGGGATCGAGCGCGAGCTCGAGGTCTCGCAGCGGGCCGAAGACCCGCGCGTGGAGCTTCTCCAGCCTCAAGTTTCCTCCGCGATCAGGAAGCGCAGCACGGCGTCCTCGGGCGCGTCTGCGAGCAGGTCGCGCAGGTAGGCGCTGCGCTCGGCTCCGGGCGCGCAGTCGGCCGCCAGCTGCGCGGGCGCGAGCGACTCGAGCAACGCTCGATCCTGCGACGCGCGCTCGATCAGCGCGAGCGCCTCGGCCAGCAGCGTTGGGGCGCGTCGCAGCGCGTCGAGGTCCGTAGGCACGCGAACGCCGTTCGCGCGCAGCTGCAGCTCGAGCGCGCCGCTGCGGTCCGAGAGCTCGTCCGCGAGTCCAAGCAACTGTTCCGGGGAGCGCAGCAGCCCCGCGAGCGGCGTCGGACCGCGCAGCTCGAGGCGCACCGCGATCTCCTCGCCCGGCGTCACGCGCAGCTGCGCGATCACGCGAGCGAGACGCTCCGAGAGCGCCGACGCGGAGCGCTCGTCGGGCAGCTCGCTCACGGCAGCCTGGACCCAGCGCACCGGAGCGAAGCGCACGAACTCGGGCTCGGCCGGCATGCCAGCGCGGGCCTCGACGACGAGCCCACCCTTCTCGCCCGTCTCCTTCGCGTGACGCCCCTGCAGGTTTCCCGGATAGAACGCGGGCATTCCCTCGACCACTCGCTGCCGCACGTGGATGTGACCCAGCGCGAAGTAGGAGTAGTCCTGGCGCCGATAGTCGGCCGGGCTCGAGGGCGCATATCGATCGTGGGCCGCAGCCGCTTCCGCGCTCTCGACGTGGCTGTGCAGCAGTGCGACCCCGGGCAGCGGCCCAGTGTGTCGCGGCAACGCAGCCGCGAGATTCGCGCCTTCGGTCGGACTCGCGTGGCCGCAGCCCACGACGACGCCCACCGCCTCGCCGCGGGGGTCGCGGACCACGACTGCTGCCGGCGTCGCGTCCCGAAATACACGCGCGTGCTCCGCGACCGCGGGCTGGCCCCTGCGCTGCGTGCCGGAATCGAGCCCGATGCCGGACGCGCGCCAGCTGGGCCCGCCGGGGTCGTGGTTGCCGCAGGCATACAGGAACCAGACGCCCGCATCGGTGAGCCGGCGCACCTGCCGCACGAGCGTGAGCTCTGTTGCGAGCGAGAGCAAGGCGTCGTCGTAGAGATCGCCCGCGACGAGAACCGCGTGCAGCTGCTGCGAGAGCGCATGGTCGACGGCCCGCTCGAAGGCCTCGAGCGTGGCCCTGCGCAGGCGCTCGCGGGTGGCCTTACGCCCGCCGAAGGTCGTCTCGAGGTGAAGATCCGCAAGGTGCAGGAAGCGGAACGCCATCGAGAGCGATGGTAGCCGCGCGAGGCTCCGACTTCCCGGGACGGGGCAGGCCCCGCCTGGCGCCCGCCGCTATGCCTGCTTGCGGGGGCGCGCGAGCGCGCGCTTGAGCAGGTGCTTGAGGCGCAGGCCCTCGGGCGCGAGCTTGGCATCGTTGGTATCGAGCAGGTAGGCGTCGAGACTGCCGTGCTTCTGCACCGTGCGCAGCGCGCGCGTCGTGACGCGCAGCGGAACGCTGCGCCGGAGGCCCTCGCTCTGGAGCGTGACCTGCTGGAGGTTCGGGTTGAAGCGCCGGAGCGTCTTGCGGTTCGAGTGCGAGACGTTGTGCCCGAACATCGGACCGGTGCCGGTGAGATCACAGCGCCGCGACATGGCTACTTCTTTCCCTTCTGATAACGGCGCCGGAAGCGATCGATCTTCCCGTCGGAGTCGAGCTCGCGCATCTTGCCTGTCCAGAACGGATGGCTGACCGACGAGATCTCGAGCCGGATCACCGGCACCTGCTCTCCTTCGATCTCGCGCTTCTCGTTCGAGCCTTGCGTGGAGCGGCTGAGCCATTCCTTGCCCGTCGCGCCGTCGACGTAGAGGACCTTGTGATAGGCGGGATGGATGCCTTCCTTCATGGTGCCTGGGCCTTTCTACCAGCTCGACTTGCGCATGCCCGGGAGCTGTCCCCTGAGTGCGAGTTCGCGCAGCGCGATCCGGGAGATCCCGAACTTCCGGTAGTAGGCGCGGGGCCGGCCAGTCACCCGGCAGCGCGAGTGCTTGCGCGTGCTGCAGGAGTTGCGGGGCAGCTTCGAGAACTGGCGCTGCGCCTCGAGCTTCTCCTCGAGCGATGCGTTCGGATCCTGCAGCTTCTTGCGCAGCTCTGTGCGCTTCGCCCGGTGCTTCTGGATCAGCTCGGCGCGGCGTTTTTCGCGCAGCACCTGGGATGTCTTGGCCATGAGTCTCCTGCCCGAACCCCGCCCGCAACCGGCGCCGAGCTCGGTGCTGCGCGGCTGCCTGGGAGGTGAAGGAATTCGGGAGCGCGGAGGCTATCTCCAGCCCCCTGGACCTGCAAGCACGATCGGAAAAACCCCGCGGGGAAAGCATCGAAACCCCGGTCCAACTCGCCTCGCGGCACGCCCCCAGAATGCGCCGCCGCAGCGACGAGCTGCGAAGAATTGTGGGACAGCAGCGCTCCGCTGGTAGACTGCCGCTCGCTCTCGCAACTGGCGGGCCCTCCCGCAGCCCAGGAATCCGATGCGCTCGCTGCTGCTGCTCTTCGCTGCGCTCAGTTGGCTCGCCCCGCAAGCGAACGCGGTGTTGATCGATTCCGGCGACGGCAGCGAAAACACCAGCGCGCCGGCCGACGATCCCGGCTGGAACCAACTCGGCAGCGCGGGCAGCCTCACCGCGATCTACCTCGGCAACGGCTGGGTGCTCTCGGCCGCTCACGTCGGATTTCAGGATGTCGTCTTCGGCGGTGTGACCTATCCGAAGCTGGAGGGCAGCTACGTCGTGGTCTGGCACGACAGCAAGCACCCGACCGACCTCGCGCTCTGGCGCCTGTCTCCGGCCCCGCCGCTTCCCGGGCTTCCGATCCGAGCGCTTCCGCCCATGCTCGACCGCGAGGCGATCCTGATCGGCAAGGGGCAGAACCGCGGCGTCGCGACGACCTGGCGAGGCATCGGCGGCTACGCAGCCCTGAATCAGGGTGACATGCGCTGGGGCACCAATCGGGTCCTCGCCCTCGATGACGACATCGCGATCGCGGGCAACATCACGCGCTCGTTCAGCGTCGACTTCACGCCACCGCCGCCCGGGCTCTCGCCGGACCTCCGCTGCGAGGGGCTGCATCGGAACGCGGTGGGCGAGTGCCCCGAGAGCGCGGCCCGCCCGGGCGATTCCGGCGGAGCCGTCTTCCTGCGCAACGCGAGTGGCCAATGGGAGCTGGCCGGTGTGCTGCACGTGATCTCGACCTACGCGGACCAGCCCTGGAACATCTCCCTCTACGGAAATTCGAGCTTCGCCGCGGATCTCTCCTACTACCGCGCGCAGATCGAGGCGATCGCAGTGGACCCCTGCAGCACCGGCAGCGATGCGGACGGCGACGGCGTCTCCGACAGCTGCGACGGCTGCATCGAGGTTGCGGACTCGAGCCAGATCGACGTCGACGGCGATCTGATTGGAAACGCCTGCGACGGAGACTTCGACCAGAGCGGCTGGACGACGATGGGCGACTTCAACACGTTCCGGCTCTGCTTCGGCCGCAGCGTGGCGCCCGGCGTCGGCCCCGCGGATGACCCGAGTTGCTCCGAATCCGACATGGACGGGACGGGCGCGATCACCGTGAGCGACGCGGTCCTCTTGAACCGCGGCTTGAACCGCGCTCCAGGCCCCTCCGGGCTCGCGCCGTAGCCTTGCGGGTCCCGGGCCGCGGGAGCGGCCCACCCGCTCTCCGCTCGGCTTCGCCTCGCTGCGCGCCAAGGCGGCTTGCAGGTTCTTGCTAGTTTCCGAGGCTCCTGCGGATTGCTTTCAGGACGCGGGAGGGGTGCGAGCGCACTTGATAGTCATCCGCCTGGTCGACCCAGCGAACGATGCCCTCGGCGTCTACCAGGAAGGTGGTCGGGATCGGCAGTGCGCGGAGCACCCGGCCCTGCCTCGGCGGCGCGAGGTTCGTGCGGTTGCGCAGGTTGAAACGATCGGTGAGCTCGAGCTTCGGGTCCGCGAGCAGAATCGCGCGGGCCCCGTGCTTCGCGCGGCCCGCGCGGATCTCCTCCGGGGTGTCGGAGCAGACGGCCACGAGCTGGATCCCGCGTGGTTCCAATTCCGGTCTCAGCTCTTCCCATCGCCGCAACTCGGCGACACAGTACGGTCACCAGTGTCCGCGGAAGAACTTGAGCAGATAGGGGCGGCCCGTGAGCGCGCCGCTGCTCCAGGGCAGGCTGTCCGCGTCGACGCTCTCGAAGGCGGGCATCGGGTCGCCGACGCCGACCGCCGGGTGGCGGCGTTCCTGGCGAGAGAGCCCCGCGAGCACCAGGAAGAGCGAGCTGCCGAGCAGCGCGAGCATCGCCGCCACGCCGCCGAGCCAGCCCGGATGCCACGAGAGCGAGATCAACGCGCCGGCGAGACCGGCGCCCATCGCGCTCTGCACGAGGCCGCGGCGGCCCCGGATCGCGACCTGCTGCATCAGCCGGAACCACCAGGCGGCCGTCCCTGCGACGAGCATCAGGCTCGCGATTCCGAGCAGCGCGCCTCGCATCAGCCGCCTCCCGCAGCGCCTCTGGGGTCGATCAGCCCGAGCACCTCGGCGTAGAGAGCGCGCTTGAGGCCGGCGAAGCTGCCGCGCGGCTTGCCAGCCAGGCTGCTCGCGAGTTGCGTCGCGCGCTGCTGCAGCTCGCCCTCGGGTGCGACCGCGTCGGCGAGCCCCGCGGCGACGGCCTCGGCTGCGGCATAACGCCGTCCGGTCAAGATCACGTCGCGCAGCGTGGCCGGCGGCAGCTTGCTGCGCAGCACGGCCATCGCGAGCGGGGGGATCGGCACCGAGACGTCGACCTCGGGGAAGCAGATCCAGCCGCGGTCCTCGCGCATCACGCGGAAGTCACAGGCCAGCGCGAGCAGTGCGCCCGCCGCGAAACAGTGGCCGTTCAGCGCGGCGACCGTCGGCGCGGGGAAGGTTGCGAGCCGGCCCATCAGCCGCATCGCATCGCGCGCGAAGCGCTGCTGATCCTCGGGCACAGCGCTGGCGAGCCAGTCGAGGTCGAGGCCGTTCGAGAAGAATTTGCCCTCGCCCGTGATCACGAGCGCACCGGCGCCGTCGCACTCCTTCTCGACGCGCGAGAGCAGCTCGCAGAACCGGTCGACGAAGGCGAGCTGGATGCGGTTCTCGCCCTCGCAGAGCGTGATGCGATGGACGTCGCCCTCCCTGCGCAGCTCCATCATGTGCACGCCCCCTGCATTGAACTAACGTTTGATCTTGTGCCGCGCCTGGAGCGCCTGCATGCCGCGCCAGTCGCTGAGTCCGACGATCGCCTTGCCCTCGCCGTAGAAAGCGAGCGCGCCGTGGACGTTCGCGAGGTAGAGGCTCTCCTCGGGATGGTGGGTTGCGTCGTGCTCGGCGCCGTTGGGTTCGTAGATCCAGTCTCCCGCGCGCGCTACGCCGCCGCGGTACTCCATGACGCCCGAGATCAGGTAGAAATCCGCCGGCCCGAGGTGGATGTGCGGGGGATTCGTGGTGCCGCGCGCGGCGCGGAACAGCGCGCTCCAGGAGCCCGTTTCCTCGCTCACGCGCAGGACCTTGACCGCATTTCCACCCGGCGTCTCGATCCAGTCGAGCTCGTCGGTCGAGATCAGCAGGCCGAAGCCCTCGATCTGCATCTCGGAATCGGGGAGTGGCGCGATCAGGGGCGGCGCGGGCCGCGCGGACCGCGATCTCGGTCGCGTTCGCCGCCGCCACCGCCACCACCCGGACCTCCGCGCTCCCGCTCCTGGGCCTCGTTTACCTTGAGCGGGCGGCCGTCCATCGGCTTGCCGTCGAGCGCGCGCATCGCGTCGGTTGCGCCCGGCTCTTCCATCTCGACGAAGGCGAAGCCGCGCGAACGGCCGGTCTCGCGATCGCGGATCAGCTTTACCGATGTCACGCTGCCGTGTGTGCCGAAGAGCTGCTCGAGCTGCTCTTCGGTGGCGGAGAACGGAAGGTTTCCGACATAGAGCTTCTTGGCCACGTGCAGATTTCTCCGAACGGGTGAGTGGGCCAGCATACTCGCTGCCGCCGGTGGGGTCGAGCCTGTTCTGCCTGCCTCCGGAGTGCCCGAAAACGGTTCGGTTGGGGTGTTTGGACGCTTGGCGTGGGATCGGCTCCGCGCCTCGTCGGAATGCGCGTTCGCAGTGGCTCGCGCCGAAGCAGGAGGACCAGGGCTTGCGAAACCAGGCCCGCATTCGCGGACTCGCCTGCCTCTCACTCGCGACCGCAGCGCTCGGCTGCGTGCGCGCGGCGGCGCCGCTAGTGCTGCCGCGCGAGCCGCGCGGCTGGACGCAGATCCGCGGCAGCCAGTTCTTGCTGACGACCGATCTCGGTCCCGCCGGCGCGCGGCACTTCGCGGAGGATCTCGAGATGTTCACGGCCCTGCTGCGGCGCGTGACGCCGCAACGGGGCTTCCCCGAGTCGCCACTCCAGATCCTGGTCTTTGCGAACGCGAGCGACTTCGAGCGCCATCGACTCGAAGCCAATCAGGGGGGCTTCTTCGTCTCCGATGGCAAGCGTTCCTTCGCTCTGATGAACGAGGCCGCGTTTTCCGTCCACACGCGACAGAAGCTATTTCACGAATTCACCCACTACTTGATGTCCGCGACTGCCCAGACCGGGAGCTACCCGCTCTGGTACCACGAGGGGCTCGCCGAGATGCTGAGCTCCGCCGAATGGAAGGGCGGGAGCGCGACGATCGGCCTACCGCCGGCGCGGATTGCCGGCGAGCGCGCTTCGGGGCGCTGGATCCCGCTCGTCGATCTGCTCGCCGTGAAGGCGGTCTCCGAGCTGCCGAACGGGGATCGCAGCTTGTTCTACGCAGAATCCTGGGCCCTCGTGCACCAGCTGCACACGGTCTGGCGCAGCACCAGACCCGAGCGTTTCCGCCAGATGCACCGCTACCTGAAGCTGATGCGCCGGGGCGTCGGCTGGCGCAAGGCAGCGAAGCGCGCGTTCGGGGCCTCGTTCGCGCTGCTGGAGTCCGAGCTGCGCCAACACTGGATCGATTCCGAACGCCGGGTGGGTGGGATCGCGATCGACGTGGCACTGCTCGAGCTGGCCGAGAGTGGGCCGCCGCGCAGCCTGCCGCAACGCGAGGTCGATGCGTCGCTGGCCGAGCTCGAAGACCTGGTCCGCCGCGTCCGGGGCGCGCGCCCGGAAGCCCCGCCGCACTGACACGCCGAAGGCGGGATTGCGCCAGGCGAAGCTGCCCCGCCCCTGCTCAGCCGACGCCCTGCCGCGCGCAGCAGCTCAGACGGCGCGCGCCGCTGACGAAACGACAGTGCCCTCGAAGAATTCTGGATTCACGCCGCGCAGCATGCGCACGGTATTCGCGAAGCTGAACTCGCGGAAATCGGCTTCGCTCATCAGCCCCTGCTCGACCTGCTCGAAGGCCTCGGGCAATACGTCTCGCAGGTTGGGGACGTCCCAGTGACCGATGTCGGAGGCGAATAGCGCATTCAGGCGCGCGCGATGCGGCAGGCGCGCGCGATCGAAGGCCAGCGAGTTGAGCGGATCGTCGGCTTCGCAGCCGAAGCTGAACTGGCGCGTGAAGATGTCGACTACGTCCTCGGGGCCGCGGATGCCTGCCTCGGCGAAGTCGTCGTAGCCCATCGGGTGGTCGGCGGGCTGGCGCTTTTGCAGCGCGGCGTTCTGTTCGTATTGCTTGCGGCGCTCCGAGATCGGGCCGTGCGAGAAGCGGTCGAATAGCTCACGGCACAGCTCGAGGTCGAACTCGCGCGGGTCGTAGTTGCGGACCGCGTCGCGGTTTCGCTTTTCATGGTGGCCGAGGATGTCTGCGAAGAGCTGGCAGCCCCAGGCCACGCCCCCCTCGAGGAACGCGAAGTGCAGTTCCGGGAAGCGCCGCGGAACGCCGCCCATGAATAGCGACCGGCAGGTTCCCTCCTGCGCCGAGGCGAAGTTGCCGAGGTGGTTGAAGACGTAGTTCTGGGTCGACATGCGGGTGCCCCAGCCGTAACCGACCGCGTGGAAGCTGGGCACGACGCGGAGCTCGAGGCAGCGCCGCCACACCGGGTCGTAGTCGTAGAGGCTCTCGTGCCCGAGGGTGTCGAGCCATTCGGCCGGCGAGCCGTCGGGCCGCAGCTTGCGAGGGATCACCCCGCCCATCACGACCGCCTTGAGCCCGCGCTCGCCGACGGCGTAATCGAGCTCTGCGAGCGCCTCGGCGGGGCTGAACATCGGGATGATCGCGACGGGCTCGAGCCGGTCGCGCTGGCCGGCGAAGACGTCGGCGTAGTAGCGATTCAGCGCGCGCGCGAGGGCCCGGCGCAGCTCGTCGTCCGGGTGGGCCAGGATCGTGAGGCCGAAGGTCGGGTAGAGCAGTGCGAAATCGATGCCGATCTCGTCGAGCCGCCGGTACAAGAGCTCGGGCAGCGTCACCGTCAGTCGATCCAGGGTATTCCTCTCGGGCAGCGCCCAGAAGACGCGCGCCGGCGCGAATCGGGAACGGTCCGGCGAGATCGCCTGCCCGAGAAAGCTCTCGACACGCGCGACCACGTCGGCGCCCGCGACTTCCCGGAGCAGGTCGATCACGAGCGGGAAGAACTCCATCAAGTGCCCGTCGGCGTCGACGATCGGGTGGTCGATGTGCTTGCGAATACGCTCCACACGCTGTGTCGGCACGAATTCGAAGCTCATGCATGCCTCCTGTGCTGCGCAGCGCCAGACGCGCTCGCCGGAGGAACCCTCCGGCCTCAGCGCGGAAGCGCCGGAGCCTCCCGAACGTAGACCGGGATCTCGTCCAGCGGCACCGCGACGTCGAGCCAGAGCGGGCCCTGGTGCGTCTTTTCCGGGTCGAAGAGCTCGATCCAGCGTCCCTGCGGCAGGTATACCCGGCGCTCGCGCTGGCCGCTGCGCCAGACCGGCGCCACGAGCATCGAGTCTCCGAGCAGGAACTCGTCCCAGAGATCGAGCACTGCGGGATCCTCCGGGTAGTCGAAGACGAGCGCGCGCGCGAGCGGCAGCCCGCGGCGGCCGGGGCCTCGAGCGAAGCGCAGGAACTCCGGGATCAGATCGTGGTGGAGCTGCACGTAGCGCCGGTAGATCTCCATCAGCTGCGGGTCGCGGTGAGGGGGCTTCGGCATCGCCCAGGGCGCGTGGGCGCCGCCACCGCCGATCTCCATGATCGGGCAGAACGCGCTGAACTCGAGCCAGCGCGCGAAGACCTCGCGATCCTCGAACTCGTAGTAGCCGCCCGTATCGGTGCCGAAATAGGGATAGCCGAGGAATCCCGCGCGCACGAGCTGGATCAGCGCCATGCGCAGCCCGAGGTCGGTGCCGCCGCCGTGGCCTACCAGTCGGCTGCCGGGAGTGTCGCCGCCCCAGGCGGCCGCATGCGCCTGGGTTCCAGCCCAGCCCGCGCGCACCCAGACGAGATAGTCGCCCTCGCCGCGCGCGGCGCGCAGCGACTCCCGGTAGAGCTGCGCCTGCAGCAGCGGGTATTCGTTGTGCACCGCGCGGCCGTTGCGGCCGTCGGCCCAGAGGTCGTCGCGCGAGGACGGGATCTGCTCCTCGCCGCGGTCGAGCTTCCAGGCCGAGATGTGGTAGCGCCGCGCGAAGTCGGTGTGCCGGTCGCGCCACCAGTCGCGCACCGCGGGGCTCGTGAAGTCGAGGATCAGATCGCTGCCGGGGGCGAGCGCGTTGCGGCGGCGCGCCTCCGCGAGATTCTCGCCGGCCGCGAAGCCCGCACTCCAGAGTGCGATCCGATAGCCGCGCCGCTCGAGCGAGGCCAGCATCGAATCGACGTTCGGGAAGCGCTGCGGGTCCCACTCGCTGCTCTCGAAGCCGAACTCGCCGGTGCTCCAGGGGCGATCGATCATGTAGACGCCGGGCGGAATCCCGAGACGTTCGTATTCGAGAACGTCCTCGGCGACCTGTGCGTTCACGGGCACGCCGTCGAGCAGTCCGGGCGGAGCGATCTCGTGCTCGTCGCGCCAGCGCCAGTGCCGGAACGCCCACTCGGGCGGCTCGAAGGGGCGCCCGCTCAGCTCGGTGTAGGCGTCGAGGATCTGCGCGGGTGTTCCGGCGAACAGCACGTACGAGAACGCGCGCGGGGGGGTATCCGAGCCGATCTCGAAGCAGAGGCGCAGCTCGTCCTGCTCGCTCGCGCCGAGGTCGTAGGACCCCGGATAGCTGCCCTCGACGAAGAGGCCGTAGCCCGCTGAGCTCAGGTGCAGCGGTGCGTAGAGGCCGAGCGTCGGCAGCACGAACATCTCGATCTGCTGCCCACGCAGGTCGAGGCCGCCGACCTCGCGCGGCCAGATCTCGAGCAGGCGAGGGTCCGAGAACAGGGATTCGGAGTCCGTGAGTCGCTCGAGCAGGCCGTAGATCGCCTCGCCATCGCGCAGCCGCCACGCGTCGCAGACCCTGCGCGGAGTCGAGCTCGCCGGCGCCTCGTAGCGCACGCGCAGCGAGCGCGGGCCGATCCATTCGAGTGTCAGGCGCGCGGGCTCCTCGCCGACCGCCAGCGCGAGCTCGGCCCCGGCCGCGCTGCGCTCGAGCCCCGTCACGCGCGCGGGCGGATCGCTCGCGAAGCGGCGTTCGGAGTGCAGCGCGCCCGGCAGCTCGGCGGCGAGCTCGCGGCCGGACGAATCGCGCAGGACTAGCGCCAGCGGATCCGAAGCCACGAACAGCGACAGCTCGCCGCCGGGACTCGCGAGCGGGGTCGCGGGCGGCTGTGGGGCGGCCGCGGCGCCTCTCCCCGGGGCGCTGCAACCCGCGAGCGAAACCACCAGCGCGGCGAGAGCGAGCTCGCGTTTCATCGCGGTGCAGAGTACGCCAGCCGCTGCGTTCCGTGGCCGCGTCCTTCAGTACGGCCCGGCTGTTAGACTGGACGCGATGTCCCCCTCCGAGCACGCCGCTACGAGCGGGTTCGCGCTGCGCCCGAGCGGAGCTGTTGCGGAGCGCACGCCCTACCGGGCCTATGGCAGCGGTGTCTACCGCCGGGAGCTAGAGGTGCGCTGCGAGGCCGGCCGGGCGGTCGGTGAGCTGGTCGACGACTTCCACCACTTTCGTGCGACGCTCGATCACGACGGCAGCTTTGTCACGCGCGCGGTCGGCGAGGCGCTCCGCTTCCCCTGGACGAGCTGCGCCGGCGCGGCGCTGCCGCTGCAGCAGCTGGTCGGGCTCCCACTCTCTTCGTCGCTGCGCGCAGCGGCGCGCTTCGCACGCTGGCGCGAACAGTGCACGCACCTCTTCGACGCTGCCGCCCTCGCCGTCGTCGCGGCCGCGCGGGGTCTGCGCGAGCGGCGCTGGGCGATCGCGATCCCGGATCGCGAGCAGGGCCGCACCCGCGCGACGCTCGCTTGTGACGCTGCTCCGCTGCTCTCCTGGGACGTCGACGCGGGCGTGATCTCCGCTGCGCCGCCTTTCGGCGGCCGGCGACTCGTGAGCGGTTTTGCGGACTGGGCCGAGGCTGAACTCGAACCCGATCTCGCGCTATGCGCGCTGCTCTTGCAGCGCGCACTCGTGATCTCGATGGGCCGCGGCATGGACCTCGAGCTGGCGGAGCGCGCGACGAGCCTCTCGACCAGGCCGATGGGCCAGTGCCACACCTATCAACCAGGAACCGCGGAGCACGCGCTCAGGATGCTCGGCAGCGTGCGCAACTGGGACGCCGCCTCGGATCTGAGCGCGGAGTTCGGCAAGCCGGCGCCGCCGCCAGCGCGAGAGGAGGAGCCCGCATGACGCCCCTGGCACCCGTGATCATCGAGGTCGCGCTGAACGGCCAGACGCGGCGCGAGCGGAATCCGGCGGTGCCGCTCTCGCGTCAGGAGATCATCGACGAGGGCCTGCGCTGCCTCGCCGCGGGCGCGTCGATCCTGCACCACCACAATCGGGAGCTCGCCATTCCCGCCGAGGCCGCCGCAGCCGCGTACGGCGGGGTGTTCGAGCGCTGGCTCGCTCAGGATCCGAATGCCCTGTGCCTGCCGACGCTCGGCGCGGGCAACACGATGGCGGAGAAGCTCCGGCACGTCGATCTGCTCGCGCAGGCGGGCCGCGTGCGCATGGGCTTCATCGACCCGGGCTCGCTGATCCTCGGCTGGGCGGATGCTTCCGGCCGGCCGGACCGCAACAGCTTCGTCTACGTCAATACCTTCGCGGACATCGAGCTCGCGATCGAGCAGTGCCGGCGCAACCGGATCGGGCTGCATCTCGCGCTCTTCGAGCCCGGCTTCCTGCGCAACGTGCTCGCCTATCACCGAATCGGAGAGCTGCCGCCCGGCAGCTTCGTGAAGTTCTACTTCGGCGGCGAGGGCGGCTACATGGCGAATGGGCCGGGTGTCTCCTTCGGCTTGCCGCCCACGCGCACCGCGCTCGACGCCTACCTCGAATTGATGGAGCTCGGGGGTTGTCGGCTGCCGTGGTTCAGCGCGGTCGTCGGCGGCGACTTTTTCGCGACGCCGATTCCACGCCTCACGCTCGAGCGCGGCGGCCACCTGCGCGTCGGCCTCGAGGATTTCTACGCTGCGCGCAAGCCCTCGAACCTCGAGCTCGTGGAGCAGGCAGTCTCACTCGCGCGTGAGGTGGGGCGCCCTGTCGCAACGCCGAAGCAGTCCGCGGAGATCCTGGGACTCCCAGCGCTTGCCTCGCGCTGAAGCGTGTGCAAATGGTCTCTGTGAATCAGGAACCGGGAGATTAAAATGAGCCCTTCTAACGATACGCGCCCCTACATCGTCATCACCGCCGATACGCACAGCGGCGCGCCGATCGACACCTATCGCGATTATCTCGACCCGAGCTTCCGCAGCGAGTTCGACGAGTGGCGCG
The DNA here is from genome assembly GCA_964437835.1 of uncultured Spirochaetales bacterium. GTDB lineage: Bacteria > Myxococcota_A > UBA9160 > UBA9160 > SMWR01 > CAYTJA01. Next base: position 3,278 of record CAYTJA010000425.1, on the reverse strand, counting down.
CGAGCTACCGCAATCCGTCCTCCAAACATCTCGGCTCGAAGAAGAGCAAGAGCTGGGACTCGGACGCGCGGAGCGCCGATCTGCTGGCCGACGGCGTCGTCGGCGAGGTGATCTTCCCGAACACGATCCCTCCCTTCTACCACACCGCGTTCCACGTCTCGCCGCCACCGCAGCCGGATCAGTACCGGCGCTGGCAGGCCGGCATCCGCGCGCACAACCGCTGGCTCGCGGAGTTCTGCTCGAAGCAGCCCGAGCGGCGCGCGGGCATCGGTCTGATTCACCTGAACGACATCGACGCCGCGATCGAAGACGTGCAGTGGATCGCGAAGAACGGCCTGCGCGGCGGCGTGCTGCTGCCGCTGCCCTCGCCTTCGGACGTGCATCTGAAGCCGATTACGTCGCCCGATTACGACCGCCTGTGGGCCGTGATCCAGGACTGCGACCTCGTGATCAACCAGCACTCCGGCCAGGGCGTGCCGCACTACGGCAAGGATCCCGGCGCCGACGCGCTCTGGGTGCTCGAAATGACCTTCTTCGTGCAGCGCGGCTACTGCCAGCTGATCCTCGGCGGCGTCTTCGAGCGCTTCCCGAAGCTGAAGTTCATCCTGACCGAATCCGGCTGTGCCTGGGCGCCGCCGCTGCTGCAGCGCATGGATGGCATCCACGCCAGCATGAAGGGCGGATTCACCGGCGAGGTCGACTTTTCGAAGTCGGTGGTGCTGAAGGAGCCGCCGAGCTTCTACGCGCGGCGCAACTGCTGGTACGGCGCGAGCTTCCCCTCGACGCGCGACATCCAAGGCCGAGATTACGTCGGCCTCGACCGCATCCTCTGGGGCAACGACTATCCGCACTACGAGGGCTGCTATCCGCACTCGCGCGAGAACATGCGGATCGCATTCGAGAATGTGGATACGAGAGAGGTGCGCATGATGCTCGGCGAGAACGCCGCAAAGCTCTACGGCTTCGATCTCGAGCAGCTACGCCCGCTGTCTGAGAAGATCGGCATCACTCCCGATTTCGTCGCGACGCATCTCGACGAGATCCCCGACTCGACCTGCCACACCTTCATGATCGAGAAGTTCGAGCGCGCGAAGGCCGCGGCGAAGGCGACCGGAGCGCGCGAGGCCGCGCACGCCTGACGGCTGAACCCGGCGTTCTCTTTCGAGGTCCAAGTCGAATGGGCGCCCACGCGCTCCACCGATGACTGCTTGCGGGATGCACTACCTACCGCTGAAGTCCGAATTCGAATCAGATGATCGAGGATGGTTCTGGAGGACCTGCGCTGAGATCGTCCTCTTCTGGCGATCGCGCCGCCAAGGCCCTCAACTTGCCCGACGAATCCAGCCGAGCAGCGCGGCGCGCATGGCCTGATGCAGGTTGAGGTGCTTGGAACGCGCCTTTCGCTCGAGCTCCTTCCAGAGCACCTCGGGCAGTCGGACGGACCGAACCACGGTCGTCCGTCGCTTCCCCTTCCCCGGGTGTCCACGGCGGAGCAGCAAGGCATCGGTGGCGAGCTCGGGCATTTCCCAGAGCGCCAGGAGGGAAGGTCCGCCCGGCTCGTTTGCCCCGGCGAAGGCATTGCGCCTCACCGGTCCGAACCGGGAGAAGTCGACCGGGCCGTCGAGCGGATCAATCGTTCTCGTAGCGCGTTTTTTCATGCCTGGTCGCCTTTCGTGCGCTGATGATTCGGATGGCGTCCACCTCGACCTCGGCGTGAACGACAAACAGCAAGCGCTCCCGCCGGGAGTACCCGATCAGGATGAACCGATCGTCGTGAAGAGTGTCGGGATAGTAGGCGCCGAGTTTGTCCTCGAACGCCGAGGAGGCCTCGTCGAAGGAGACTCCATGTTTCTTGGAGTTGGCCGCTGCCTTTCGTTCGTCCCATACGAAGCGCACCTGAAAAATGTAGGACAATAGATACACAGCAGCAACGCAGGCTGCCGCCGCCCCGGGACGCGTAGGAAGTCCGAGCGGCCAATCGACGCCCGATCATGGGAAAACTGTCGACTCCAGCGGGGAAACCGACCGGCGGGCCTTCGCGCGGACCCTGCGCAGCGGTGTCTCGAGCCGCGGATCCACGGCTCGCATTCGCAGCACCCTCCAGCGAAACATCCCGCACGCGCGCGCTGGGATGTCCGATTCAGCGCGGGATGGCTGGACGTCGATCGCGCAGCGCATTAGCGTCAGACCCGAGATCGAAGGGGGCGCTAGTCCGGTACACGTAGTAGCGCTCAGGCTGCGCGGCTCCGAAGGCGAAGGGGAGCGGCCCGAAGCTGGCGGCGTAGAAGCCCGCCTGCGCGGCGGGATTCATCGTGGAGAGGCAGCAGAGCACGGGGAATTCGCGGCGGGTGGGCGGACCGAGGCGGCGCGCGGGCAGCTGAAACAGATAGCTGTTGTTGGCGGGACGCAGGATCCAGTCGCCGGATGCCAGCTGCGAGCTGCGGCGGTCGAGGGGCTGCGCGCCTAGCTGTTCCGCGTAGTACTGAAAGCCCCAATGTCCCTGGAACCAGATCCGGGTGCTGGCGCTGCCGAGCTCGCCGATCAGGCCTTCGGCCGCTGCCCGGCTCGCGCTGGCCAGGCGCGCGTCGGACCCCATGACCGCGACGGAGAGCGCGGCGGCGAGGGCCAGGCCGCCTGCGACCCGGAGCGGGGACGGCGGATGGCCGGCTGCGGCCCGATGCTCGAGACGGCGTGCCACCAGGATGCCCACGGCGGGAATCAGCGGCAGCACGCTGCGCGCGTTGAGGGTCCAGTTCAGGAAGCTCGCGAAGACGAAGCAGCCGAGCACCCACGCCAGCAGCAGCGCCGCTTCGGGACGGCGGCTGCGGAGCAGGTCGCTGAGGGCCAGCGCGAGCACTCCGACTCCCACCGCGCACCAGACGACGAGCTGTACCAGGACCCCGCTTCCGGATCCCCGCGCTTGCGCGAGCGAGAGGGCGAGCTTCCCGCAGCCGAAGCCGATCGGCAGCAGCCACTTCAGCAGACTGCGGCGAGGCAGCAGTGCCGGCGCCAGGAAGAGCAGGCTCGCGGCACTGCCACCCGTGAAGACGAGGCCCAGCGCGAGCTTGCGCGCCTGCGCCGCGAGGGTCGCCCCATGGTAGTTCTCCGCGTAGTGAGCGGCGCTGAACAGCAGACTGTGACCGTAGGCATGCGCTGTGACGCGCTCGTAGACGACGATCATCGCGAGCGGAATCGCGAGCGCGGCGAGCCATGCGCCGACGCGGCGCGTCGTGAGCCCTGCGTGGAGGGCGAGCAGCGGAAGCAGCGCGAGGGCGAAG
>CAYTJA010000424.1:0-13784 GCA_964437835.1 uncultured Spirochaetales bacterium | reverse complement strand
CCGCGGAGATAATCGCGCCGGCGCGTCGATACACGACGGCAGATGCCTTCAATGGAGCCGCGGCTCGAGAGCCGCGGAGATCGCGCCCTCGCAAACTACCAGGATCGCGAGCGAATTGGCAACGGTTGCGAGCGCGGCGGGCGCGTGGCCCGGCCGGCGTAGATTTTCGGATGACACCGTGCGCAACCACGCCACGCAACGGCTTGCCGATCCGAAGAATTCTCGGCTTGCGAGCGCTCCCGGGGCCCAGGTGCCCACAGCCGCGCTCGCCGAGCCTCGGCAGCCGTCGGGGCACGAGCTGCCGGCTTCCGGCAGCTCGTGCCCCGACGGCTGGCCGCTAGAAAATTCGTGCCTCGCGTCGTTCCTGTTCAAGCGGTCTCCCGATGGCTTCGACTCGATGCTCGCGGCCTTCGCTCGCGCCGAGGTCGACCAGGATCACCTGGTCCTCGCCGTGGTGGATCAGCTCCGCCAGGGCGGCCGTCATCCGAATCCGCTCCATGTCGGTCAGGTCGCAGCGGAACACGGATAGCTGAATGTGCTGACCGTAGCCCTTCATGGTCTTGAACACCTTGCGCCAGCGCTTCGGATTCGAGATGTCGTAGGTGACGACGTAGAGCCGCCGCATTTCTCACCGGGTCATCAGCGGGTGGTAGGTCGAGAGCTCGCCCATCAGGTGGCGCGCCAGCAGCCGCCCCTCGACCTCGAAGATTCGGCGATACGAAACGCGGTAGCCGAAGACCGGATGCGTGATCTCCTGCGCCAGACGCTGCTCGAAGGCGCGGAGCGCCTTGCGGCGACCCCATTCGTTGAGCCCGCAGGCCCCCATGCGCTCGACGAAGTCCCGGGGAGCGATCTCTCCGTTGTTGATCATGCGCAGGACCGTCGAGTCCGCGACGATCGGGCGGAAGGCCTCCATGAGGTCGAGCGCGAGGGCGGGGCGCCCGTAGCGGGGCTCGTGCAGGAAGCCGAGGTAGGGGTCGAAGCCGACGCTCCGGCAGACGGTGACCCACTCGCGGCTCAGCATCGAATACAGAAACGACAGCAGCGCATTCACCGGATCCCGCGGTGGGCGGCGGTTGCGACCTGTGAAGTCGAAGCGGGCGCCAATCTCGGCGGGTTGCTTGAACAGCTTTCCGAGCTGTTCGAAATACACCCGGGCGCCCCGGCCCTCGTGGCCTAGCAGAGACTCGAAGCTCTCGGCCCGCAACGCCGAGCGCGCGTGCCGCCGGATTTCGTCGAGCGCAGGCTCCAGCGTCTCTTCGCCCGCGTTTCGTCGCAGGAAAGTCCGCTGATTTCGCAGCTTGGCGTGCACGAGCCGCCGCGCGATCCGAAGGCGCGCCCCGGGGTCGTCCGCGAGCCGGAACTGCTGCTGGCGCAGCCGCACGTTCCGGTGCGGTAGCCCCTCCGTGGTGCCGTAGAGCCAGCCCCCTTGCGAGAGATGGATCACCGGGATGCCACGCTGCAGGCATTCGCGCAGCGTGGGCTCCGTGGCCTGGCAGCGACCGAATAGCACGAGCTGCGAGATCTCGCCCAGGCGCATTTCGCCGATCTTCTCGTCCTCGGCCCAGACCTGGAGCAGGTCGCCGCTCTTGCGCACCGAGGCGCCCGCCTGCTGTACGTAGAGCGGGAAGCTGTGGTCCGCGGCAGGAATCAGCTGGCGCAGCTCGACCTGCTCGCCTCGCAGGAAGCGCGTCTCATCCGGCAGGCAGATCGGAGCCAGCGAGCAGCGCACGCACTTCGGGCTGTCTTCGAGCGGAGGCGGGAGGAGATCGGCACGCGCTGCCTCGCGCAGCCCGGCGATCATCGAGTGGGTCAGCGCGATCAGCTCGGCGTCGATCGGAACCTCGACGCGCTCGTTCGAGCCCGCGTAGTAGATCGCGCCGGTGTCACAGCGGTACCCGTTCTTCCGCAGCAGCAGTGCCTGGGCGCACAGCTGCACACGCTCCGGGTCGTATACGCCGCGCGCGATGTGCGGCCGCTTGCCCTTCTTGGTGTCGATGGGGCGGGCCAGGTCGCCCTGGATTTCGACCAGGTCGAGCTTAGCGGTGACCCCGAGTTCCGGGTCGGAGAGCTCGACCGAGCGGAGCTGGAGAACTTCCGAGGACGCACGGGGCGCCTCGGCTATCCCGGCCTCGCCATTCTCTGCAGCTTCTTCACTCTTACGTCTCACCCGGAAACCGGGACGATCGACCCTCGCGTGCCGGACCGCTCCCTCAACCGTATCGGCGCTATGCGCAAACTCCCCGTCGACCCATTCGAGGATCGCGAGCCGCGGGCAATAGACGAACTCGTTGAGCATGCGGGCGGGGATCAGCGGCTGTTCGGTCTCGGGCTCGGCCATGGCAGTGAGATCGGCGGAACGCCGGGAGGGGTCGAGAGGGGCTTCCGAGCGTCGCCGGCATCACCGCGTGGCCGCCTTGACGCCTGGTCAGCTGTTGCCCCAACCCAAGACTGCGCGCTGTGGTTTACGAACGCGCCCCGCACCGAGTAGGATCGCTGGCGCAATGGATCCCCTCGAACCCTTCCTCGAGGTGCTGCGCCCCCTCCTGCGCCAACAGCGAGCCCGGGCCGCCTACCTGATCGGCTCGCGTGCCCGCGGCACCGCCGACGAGCACAGCGACATCGATCTGATCATCGTCGCGGAGAGCGATCGCCCCCAGGTCGAGCGCTTCAAGGACTACCTGCCCGCGATCGTGGCGTCCCCCGTGGGCATCGACCTGCTCATCTATACGCCCGAGGAATTCGAGCGGCTCCGCTCCGAGGAGCGCCCCTTTCTGGTGCACGCACTCGACGGGGCGAAACTGATCCATGAGGGATGAGCGCGCTGAGGGCGAGCGCTGGCTGCGGCAGGCGGAGAACGACCTCGCGTTCGGCCGCCTTGCGCTTCGAGAGTCCTACTTCGCGCAGGCGTGCTTCATCGCACAGCAGAGCGCCGAGAAGGCGCTGAAGTCCCTGGCCTACGGCGCCGGCGACCGTTTAGTCGTTGGGCACTCCCTGGTCGAGCTGGTGGAACGCCTGCGTGAGCGATTCCCCGCAGTTGCCGCGCTCCGCGAGACTGCGGGAGTGCTCGACCAGTACTACATCCCGACTCGCTACCCGAATGGCCTCGCGGGTGGAGTGCCGTTCGAGGCGTTCGGAGAGAGGCAGGCGCGCGAGGCGATCGAGGGCGCCGGGAGCTTCGTGCGTCTCGCGCGGGACCATGCGCAGTCGCCGAGGATCTGACAGGCGACAGAACGTGACCTCATGTGTCGTACTCGCATGAGATCATGACTCGAATGGAGCCGATCTCTTGACCGACTTCAAGGCATGGTTCTCGGATTTCACAGGCTGCCCAGCCCCTCACGGCTGGCAGGCGCGCCTCGCGCTCGATGCCGAACCTCGAAGCCGCGCCCTGCGTGTCCCAACCGGGCTCGGCAAGACCGCGGGAACCATTTCGGCGTGGGCCTGGAACCGACTCGTCCGGCGCGACGACGCGTGGCCCCGCCGGCTGGTCTTTTGCCTCCCGATGCGGGTGCTCGTCGAGCAGACGGAATCCGAGGTGAGGCGCTGGCTCGAGCGCGCGGATCTCCTGTGGCGCGGACCCGCCGAGCCGCGGACCGGCCGCGTTGGCGTGCACCGCCTGATGGGCGGCGTCGATCTCGACGAATGGCACCTCTGGCCCGACGAGCCGGCCGTTCTGATCGGCACGCAAGATATGCTGCTCTCGCGCGCGTTGAACCGCGGCTATGGCTCGCCCCGTGCACGTTGGCCGATGGAGATGGCGCCGCTGCACCAGGACGCGCTCTGGGTTCTGGACGAGGTGCAGCTCATGGACGTGGGCCTCCTGACATCCGTGCAGGTCCAATCATTCCGCGACGACGAAGCCGCACGCGCTCTCCGGCCCGCCTACTCCTGGTGGATGTCTGCCACGATGCAGGACGAGTGGCTCCGCACGAGCATCGACTTCCGGCCGCGGGTCGACGCACTAGCGCGGACCGCTGTCGAGCCGGCAGAGCGAAACGGAGTGCTCTGGGAGGTTCGCAAGTCACTCTCGGTGCAGGAAATCCCGAGATCCGCCGACGTGAAGCACCGGGACCTCGCTCAATGCGTTCTCGATGCGCACCGCGCCACGAACGGGGGGCTCACGCTCGTCATCGTCAATACCGTCGATGCGGCGATCGAGACCTTCGACGCAATCGAAAAGCGATCGGGCGGAGCTGTTGCTCTGCAGCTCATCCACAGTCGTTTCCGCGGCATCGAGCGCAGCCGCTGGACGGAGTTCCTGCATCGCGACGCCTGCAGTCCCGGCGTCGATCGGATCCTCGTGGCGACACAGGTCGTGGAGGCCGGTGTCGACATCTCAGCCGATGCGCTCGTCACCGAGATGGCGCCTTGGACGAGCCTGGTCCAGCGCATCGGGCGCTGTGCGCGCTATGGCGGTACGGGTCACGTGATCGTGGTGGATCGCCTCCCCACTGACGAGAAAGCAACGCTGCCCTACCGCCTCGGCGATCTGGTCGAGGCCGGGAAGGCCATTCGAGAGATCGATCGCGTCGATCCAGCTGCACTCGAAGCATTCGAGTCTGCGCTCGTGCCGGAGCGCCGCGCAAGACTCTACCCCTACGACCCGCTCTACGTCCTCACGCGCCGCGACTTCGACGATCTGTTCGATACGAGTCCAGATCTGACGGGCGCCGATGTAGATGTGAGCCGCTTCATCCGCACGGGCGAGGAGCGCGACGTCTCGCTCTGGTGGTGGACCATTGGGAAGGACGAGAAGCCGGCCCCCGACCTTCAGCCGCGTCGAGAGGAACTCTGCGCCGTGCCCGTGGGTCGCGTGCGCGATTGGATCAAGCCCGCGGGAGACGATGAGGCAGGCCAGCGCATCCGCGCCTGGACCTGGGACTACCTCGATGACTGCTGGCGCACGATCAAGACCGGCCGAGAGATCTATCCCGGGCAGACCATTCTCGTGGATGCTGCATGCGGGGGCTACGACGAGCGGATCGGGTTTACGGGGAAGCCGCTCACCAAGGGCCGCGAGATTCCGCTTCAGCATGCGCTCCGCGAGCCTCTCGAGAGCGCAGCTCTCGCCCGGCTGCGCGCCGACCTCGCGCAGGATCACGACGACCTGAGCCAGGCGCAGTACAAGACCATCGCCACGCACGGCGTCGAGGCGGCAGCAGAGCTCGAGCGCCTTCTTCGTGTGCTCGCTCTCCCCGAATCCCTCGCCCGCTCGCTGAGCGTCGCCGCCCGTGCGCACGACCTCGGAAAGGCGCACCCGGTGTTCGTGGCGGCGATCCGCGAAAAGGGGCCATTCGAAGGGCGAGTCGACCTCGCAAAGGCGCCGCGTGGCGCGTGGCATGCGCCATCGAAGCTCTACACGCACGATCGCCGGAGCGGACCACGGCCGGGCTTTCGCCACGAGCTCGCGAGTGCTCTCGCGCTCCTCGAACTCGTCCGGCGGGAGGATCCATTTCACGGTGCGCTCCTCGGACCGCACCGCGCGCTCCTCGCCGCGCTCGGCGAGGAACCGATTCCGGTCGCTCCCAGCGAATCACTCGCCGGAAGCGGCGGGTTCGCATCGGAACTCGCCGCGCTCGACCCGTTGGCCGTGAATCTGGTGCTATGGCTCGTCTGTACGCACCACGGCAAGGTGCGAGCGAGCTGGCAGGCGACGCCCTCGGATCAGGAGTGGCCCGGGCTCGACGATCGCGGCCAACCTCTTCGCGGCGTCAGGAACGGCGACGAGATCCCGGCGATCGTTGTCGCCGACGCATCTGGCGCCGACTCGCCGATCCCCGCCATCACCCTGCACCTCGACGCCGCGGCGATCGGACTCTCGCGCCGCTACGGAGCGAGCTGGACCGAGCGCGTTGACATGTTGCTGTGCGCATTTGGGCCTCTCACGCTCAGCTACCTCGAGACGCTGCTGCGCGTGGCTGACGTGCGCGCGTCGCAGCTCCCGACCGCAGATCCGCGGCTTCTGGGTGCCGTGCCGTGACCGCGATGCATGTCCACGAGCTCGCGGGCTGCACCCCCACGCCGCTCGGCCACTACCTGAAGGCGCTCGGGGTTCTCCGGCTCGTGGCCGAGCAAGCCGATCCGGATGCGCGGGGATGGTGGCGCGGCGAGCACTTCTGGCTCGTAACCACGCTTGAGGCCCGGGAGCTCGAGACGTTCTTCCTCGAGCGCTACGCGCCGTCGCCGATCGTGGCGCCATGGAACCTTGGATGCGGGCTGTACTACGAAGATGATCCGGGAGTGGGTCCGATCGAATCGTCTCGCGCTTCGCGGTTCGCGCTGCTTCACGAGGCGATCTCGCTTGCACGGGATCTCTCGTGCGCGTTTGCCGAGGCAATCGCTGAAGCGAAGGCCTCCGAGAGCAGAGCGAATGAGAAGGGTCTCTCTCCTTCTATCAGGCAGGAAGCCAAGGCCCGGACGGATGCACTCAAGAAGGAGCAGGCACGCCTGAAGGAACGACTGTTGACGGATGCCCGTCGCCAATGGCGTGGGGGATCTCTTGATTGGCTGGACGCCGCACTCACGCTCTCCGGAGAGGGCGATCCGCAGTACCCGGCTCTGTTCGGCACTGGGGGTAACGACGGTCGTCTCGATTTTACGAACAATTTCTATCAGCATCTTCAACGGCTCATCGACACTTCAACTGGCGTGTCAACGGGCGCCGCGAGGCCGATGCTCGCGGGCGCGCTCTATGGCCGCCCAGGAAAAGGCCTGATCCGTGGCGCCGTTGGGCAGTTTCTTCCCGGATTGGCCGGCGGAGCAAACATGTCCGCTGGATATCAAGGTCCAGCGCTCGTCAACTCCTGGGATTTCGTCCTCATGCTCGAGGGCGCCATCGCCCTGTGCTCGGGCGCTGCGCGGAGGGCCGACGCGGCTGGGGCGCCGCAGGCCGCCGCTCCATTCGCCGTAAGGAGCCGCTCGGCCGGCTACACGAGTGCAACTCCCGACGACGAGTCCGCGCGCGGAGAGCAGTGGTTCCCACTCTGGAGCGAGCCTGCTCGGGCACACGAAGTGCGAGCGCTATTTCGCGAAGGGCGTGCTCGGGTCGGCCGAAACGGTGTGTTCCAACCGATCGGGTTCGCCAAATCGGTGGCTCGCCTGGGTGTTCATCGCGGCATCGAGGCCTTCGAACGCTTCGGTTACCTCGAACGCAACGGCCAGTCCAATCTCGCGACACCTCTCGGGCGCTGGCGCGTCCGCGCCGAGCCACACCAGGAACTTCTCGACGAGATCGATGGCTGGTTGACCGCGGTGCGCGGAGCTGCGCGAGGAGACAATGCACCCGCCGGAATCACCGCGGCGGCGCGCCGCTGCGACGACGCCGTATTCGACGTCTGCCGGGGCGGCGGCGTGCCGGCGCGTTGGCAGCGTCTCCTCATGGCGATGAGCGAGGTCGAGCGAGTCTTGGTCGCGAGCTCGAGATTCACCGCTGCGGCGCGCCTGCGACCAATCCCGCGACTTTCGACTAGTTGGATCGCTGCCGCCGACGACGGAAGCCCCGAGCTGCGGCTCGCCGTGGCGCTCGCGAGTCAGCACGCCACCTTGGTCCCTCGCTGGCAGCTGCCGGTTCGGCTCCACTGGTCGCCCGTCTCCAACGGCACACTGAGGCCGCCGCGTTTCGAGCTGCAGGGCGAGTTGCTCGCCGCAGGCTCTGATCTCGTTGGCGCGGGCCGCGACCTCGAACGCGACTGCATCGCAGTGGTCGTGCGCCGCGTCATGCTCGCGGCTCGCGCGCCCGAGGGGGTAGCGCTTCCCGATGCGACGCTTCCGCTGCGAGCGCCGAACTCATGCAGTGCATCCCTGGCCGACCTGATGGGCTTTCTCGATGCCTCGACCGACGATCGCAAGATCCTCTTCCTCGCGCGCGCCTTCATGGCCATCGGTTGGAGAGAGGGTGCGGAAGAGATCACGTTCCCTCGCGCGCGGGTTGATCGCATCGACGCCGACTTCGCGGTGATGCGTCTCGCACACGCGCCAGACGGCGTCCGCCGCGACCACGAGCGCGTGCCGATCGCGCTCGATCCCGAGATCGCGCGGCGGCTCGTGGCGGGTGACCTCTCGGGGGCCGGCGGTGTCGCGCTGCGGCGGCTCAGGGCGAGCGGCCTGCGCCCAGTGCTTCGCGCGCTGGCCGGGGATCGGACGAGGTCCCGGCGCATCGTCGCGAGTCTTGCGTTCCCTCTCTCTACCTCCGCGATCGCGCTCTGCGCGGACCGCGTGACGAAACCCTATCAGGCGCCCGAGGCGGCGGAGCCGACGGCATCCCTCACGGAGGCAACATGACACTCGATCTCGCGAAGCTAGAAGGCCACTCGCGCTTGCTCTTCGAAGTGGGGCTGCGCCCCGTGCAGGGCCAGCGCTTCCAGCCGACCGGGTTCCCCGACCTCGGGCATGCGGTCTACGAGACGCCTGAGGGGACGTGCCTACTCGTCGAGTCGGCACAGAGCATGGCGAATCGTCTCGAATCGACTTGCTGGGACGATGCCGCGCGCGACCTCGTCGAGCCGCTCGCCGGCCTGAGCTACGTGCGCGTGATGCGCGGCGGCGAGTTCCTCACGAGCTCTGTCGTGGAGGCCCATCGGATCAACAGCCCTTACATCCTGGAGGGCAAGGAGAAGGTCTTCTTCAAGGTGCTGAAGGACGAGCTCGGAGCGATGGAGGACGGACCGATCGATCGCGCGAAGCTTACCGCGGCATTGTTTCGGTACGACGTGGGCAGCTTGCTGCACGGCGTCTTTCTGGCCAAGAAGGAGCTCGCCGGCGGCCGCTTGCGCGTCGCGCGGGCACTCGGCGCCTTCATCGAGGCGAGCGACGTCGGATTCGCGCCTTCGGGCGGCGTCAAGAACGACCATGTGGATCCGAGTGGCGATACGAGGCGAGGCTTCGGGAACGTCCCCTTCCACCGCGAGGAGTTTACCGCGAAGCGAATCGCGCTCTTCGTGAATCTCGATCTCGCCCAGATCCGCGGCTATGGACTCGAGCCGTCCTGCACGCAGCTGCTCATCGCACTCGCGCTCTTCAAAATCCGCGCGCTCCTCGCATCGAAGCTGCGACTGCGAACGGCGTGCGATCTCACGGTCACCGACGAGAAGATCATGAGCACGAGCGTGAAGGATTTCGAGCTTCCCGCGCTCGCCGATCTGACGGCGGAGCTGAGATCCTCGATCGCGAGCTGCAAGCACCACTTCGGCGGCGTGAGCGGAGTCACCACGGTCTCCTATCAGGCCTGAGCATGACCACGTTGCGGATCACGCTCGTCCACGGGCGCTACCACGCGACGCCGTGGGGCCACCACGTGAACGAAGGACTCGTCGAGTGGCCGCCGAGCCCGTGGCGGCTCCTGCGCGCGCTTCTTGCAACTGGCTACACGAAGCTCGGATGGACTGAGGCACCGGCGGAAGCGTCGATGCTCTTCGCGACTTTGGCGTCAGTTCTTCCAACCTACCGATTGCCCCCGGCGACTACCGCCCATACGCGGCACTACATGCCGATCCGAGAAGGCAGGACGGAGACGACCACGAAGGTGCTCGACGTCTTCGTGCGTACCGAGATCGGTGCCTCGCTCTTCGTGACCTGGCCTTGCGCGCTCGCCCCCGAGGCCTCCGCGCTCTTGGATGTGCTCGCGGATCGCCTCAGCTACCTCGGCCGCGCGGAATCCCGCGTGGCCGCCGCGGTAGTACGCGGCGAAGAGTTGCCGCCCCTCATCGAGGTGACCGCGAGTGAGCGCGCCGTCGAAGGCCACGATGCGGTCCGGCTCCTCGCGACGATGTCGGAGCCGGAATACGAGCGTTGGCGCGCGGAGATCGAGTCCATCCCAGCGGCTCCGGGGCCGGCGAAGGGCAAGCGTCGAGCGTCCGGAATCGGCGCTTCGGGGCTCCCGAGCGGCCTGCTCGACGTCCTTCAGGCCGACACAGGTTCACTTCAACGAGACGGCTGGAGCGCGCCGCCCGGCACCCGTTGGGTCCTCTATTGGCGCCCCGAGGGCGCGTTGGATCATCGGGCACCTTCGCTCTCCTTGCGGCCGAGTCATCGCTCCTGTCCCGAAGCCGCGCTGCTCGCGCTCTCGAGCGATACCTCGCGCGGCGAGGTGCTGCCTCCGTTCGGGCGTGCGCTCGCACAGGCGGAGCTCTTGCATCGCGCGCTCGTGAGTCGACTGGGTGAAAGCGCCCGCGAGTGTCCCGAACTCACGGGCAGGGACGTGCAGGGAGGGCGGCTCCTCGGGCATCGCCACGCGCACCTGATTCCCCTCGATCAGGATGGCGACGGCCGTCTCGACCACATCCTGATCTGGGCGCCGATGGGACTCGGTGCGCTGGCGCAGCGAGCGATCCGCTCGCTGCGCCAAACCTGGACCAAAGGCGGTGACGATCCGCTCTTTGTCACGCTGGTCGGGATGGGCAGCCGAGCTGAGTTCGCATCGCTCGGCGGGACACGGATCGGCGCTCTATCCGTCGCAGCCGAGTGGGTGAGCCAAGCGCCCTTCGTTCCCCCTCGCTACGTGAAGCCGCGCCGGCATCGCGTCGAGGATCAGATTCGTGCCGAAATTCTCGCGCGCGGGCTCCCGGGTCCCACCGAGATCGAGATCTCGGACCCACGAACGGCCTGGGCGGCTGGATTCCATCGATTCGTTCGTGCACGCCGCGAGCCAGACCGGCAGCCCGCGATGAGAGCCTTCTTCCATGCCCGGATTCGGTTTTCCGAACCAGTGTGCGGCCCGCTGGCGCTTGGGTACGCGTCACACTTCGGGCTCGGATTGTTTATTCCGAACGAACCTGAGCCGCGTCGAAATCCGGCGTAGTCCTCATGGCGTAATGCGTGCACGGAGTCGAAGATCGGACGCTTCTGGCGCCAGGCGCCGACAGCCGACGTCGCTCAGCGCGTCTCGTTGTGCGCCCCCGCCTCCCGCTCCAGCACCACGATCGGGATCTCCCGCGACGTGCGCTTGCGGTACTGCTGGAACGGCGCGTGCGAAGCGACGAGCTTTGCGAAGAGCGCTTCGCCCTCGTGGCCCTCGGCGCGGTGCGCGTGCGCGGGGAAGCGCTCGGGGCCGATCTGGACCACCGCTTCGGGCCAGGCGAGCAGGTTCAGCCACCAGGCGGGGTCGCGGTCGTCGCCGCCGTTCGAGGCGATCACGATCATGCGCTCGGCGTCCGGGACGTAGAGCAGCGGCGTCGTGCGCGGCTGTCCGCTCTTCCGGCCGGTCGTCGTGAGCAGCAGCATCTGCATTCCGCCCGGCACGCGCGAGCCGATGCGGCCCCCGCTCGCGCGGTAGAGAAAACGGTGCAGGATCGAAATCAGGCGGATCAGCCAGCGGATGTTCGGCACGAGACCTCTCCGCGCGGAGCATACCGGTACGCGTAGGGTCGCTGCTCGCGCTCGCTCGCGACGCGATCCGCGGCCGCGAGCGCGGAGCGAGCGGTCGGAGTGGCTCACGCTCCACGCCGGAGGCGCTCTGATAAGATGCGCGCCCGCATGCAGCTCGATCTGCTCGACGGCGACTTCTACGCGGGAGACCCCGACCCGACCTACGCGCAGCTGCGGCGCGAGGCGCCGGTCTACCGCGACGAGGCGAATCGGCTCTGGGGCATCTCGCGGCACGCGGACGTGACCGCAATCGAGAAGGATCCCGGGCTCTGGACCTCGGCGCAGGGCTTCCGGCCGGGCCTGCCCTCGGATGCGTCGATGATCGGGCGCGACGACCCCGAGCACCTGCAGAATCGGCGCGTGCTGTTCCGGCATTTCACGCCGCGTGTCGTGCGCGACTATGAGTCCGGGCTGCGCGCGAAGGTGGCAAAGCTGATCGACGGCTTCGCCGCGCGCGGGCAGGCGGATCTCGTAGCTGAGCTCGCGATCCCGCTGCCGGTGATGACGATCCTCGAGCTGATGGGCTTCGATCCCGAGGCTTGGCCGCGCTTCGCGCACTGGGCCGAGGTCAGCAACGCGGCCGGCGGCGGCCCGCGCTACATGCATCCGGGCGTGCTCGACGCGGTGCAGGGTTTCTTCGCCGAGGCGCGCGAGCTGATCGAGCAGCGCCGGCGCGAGCCGCGGAACGACGCATTCTCGTGGATGCTCGCCGCGAGTGCCGACGGCAGCTGCCCGCGCAGTGACGACGAGATGCTGATGGAGGGGCTGCTGCTCTTGAACGGCGGATCGGACACCACGCGCCACGTGATCGGCGGCGCCGCGCTCGCGCTCTGCCGGCACCCCGAGCAGCAGCAGCTCTTGCGGCGCGAGCCGGCGCGGATTCCGGTCGCGGTCGAGGAGTTCGTGCGCTGGGTGACGCCGCTGCTCAACATGTGCCGCAGCGCGACGCGCGACACCCTGCTGCGCGGTCAGAAGATCCGCGCGGGCGATCAGGTGCTCTTGATGTACGGCTCGGCGAACCGCGACGAAGCGGTCTTCCGCGAGCCGCAGCGCTTCGACGTCACGCGCGACCCGAATCCGCACCTGGCCTTCGGCTTCGGCACCCACTTCTGCATGGGCGCTTCGCTCGCGCGGCTCGAGCTGCGCGTCGTGTTCGAGGAGCTGCTGCGGCGAACGTCGGAGCTGCGGCTGGCCGGGGGCGCGGATCCGCGCCTGGTGCCGAATGCATTCACGCGCGGGCTCGAGTCGCTGCCCGTGGAGTTCTCGCGCGTCGCCTAGCGAGCTCGGCCGCGCGGTCGGGCTCTGGCGCCCGACCGCGAGACGCTCTCGCGAAGAGGAGCTGCGAATGCCCGATCTGCCGCTGCGCGGACTCGACCCCGAGCAGGTTGCGCCGTGGCTGCGCGCGCAGGTGCCCGGCGCGCAGGGCGAGCTGCGCTTCGAGCTCGTGAACGCGGGCGGCTCGAATCTGACCTACCGCGTCGAGAGCGCGGCCTCGGGGCGCCGCTTCGCGCTGCGCCGGCCGCCGGAGCGCGCGCGCGTGGCGAGCGCGCACGACATGGGGCGCGAGTGGAAGATCCTGCGCGCGCTGTCCTCGCATCCGGAGTCCGGGGTGCCGGTGCCGGCCGCGCTGGCGTTCTGCGACGACCCATCGGTACTCGGCGCGGAGTTCTACGTGATGGGCTTCGCGGAGGGGAGGATCCTGCGCGACACCGAGGCCGCGGCCGATCTGACGCCCGCGCAGGCGCGCGCGGCGACCGACGCGCTTGTCGACGTGAACGTCGCGCTGCACCGTCTCGACGTCGACCGCGTCGGCCTCGGCGACCTCGGGCGCCGCGATGCCTACGTCGAGCGCCAGCTCGCGCGCTGGCGCAAGCAGTACGAGGCCGCGAAGAGCCGCGAGCTGCCGCTCGTCGACGTGCTGCATCGCCAGCTCTCGGCGCAGGTGCCGAGACAGCAGGCGGCAGCGCTCGTACACGGCGACTACCGCTTCGACAACACCGTGATGGATCCGGAGTTCCGGATCGTCGCGGTGCTCGACTGGGAGCTCGCGACGCTCGGCGATCCGGTCGCGGACTTCGCGTGGTCGATCATGTACTGGAGCGATCCCGGAGACGCGGCCGACTTCGGCTCGCCCGCGCCGTCGCGCAATGCGGCCTTTCCGCGCCGCAGCGAGGTGATCGAGCTCTACGCGAAGCGCTCCGGCTTCGATCTCTCGCAGCTCGACTACTTCGTCGCGTTCAGCTGGTGGAAGATGGCCTGCCTGGTCGAGGGCGTCGTCGCGCGGCTCGCGGCGGGTGCGGGCGGGGGTCTCTCGGAGCGCGGCGTCGATCTCGAGGGCACCAGGCGCCGGGTCGAGCAGATGCTCGAGCACGCGCGCGAAGCGGCGGCACGATTGTAGCAGCGGGGACGTGGTTGCCTTT
>CAYTJA010000423.1:0-11123 GCA_964437835.1 uncultured Spirochaetales bacterium | reverse complement strand
CGAGGCGCAGCCGAGCGGAGCGGGGTGGTCCGGGCTGCGCCCGGACCGGGACCACAAGGCTAGATGAGCTCGTAGTCGCGGGGGTGGAAGCGGCGCGTGCGCAGCGCGTACTCGGCCGCGAAGCCCGGGTACAGCGTGTGGTTGCTGCCGTCCTGCGAGAGATACCAGCTCTGGCAGGTCGACCAGACCATGTACTGCATGCGCCGCTGCAGGCGCGCGTTGTAGCGATCCTGGACCTCTCGGCGCACCTCGGCCGAGCGCAGCCCGTGGTCCCGGAGCCGGCGGATCGCCTGCAGCACGTGCGCGATCTGGGCCTCGGAGTAGATCAACACCGATGTGTGTCCCGGGCCCGTGTTCGGCCCCATCAGGATGAAGTAGTTCGGGAAACCCGAGACCGCGAGGCCCTTGTAGGCCACGGCTCCCCGGCTCCAGGCTGCGTCCAGGCAGCGGCCGCCGCGGCCCGCGACCGGAAACGGGGCGCGCGAGAGGCTCACGTCGAAGCCGGTGGCGAGGATGATCGCGTCCAGCTCGTGCAGGCGGCCGTCGCGCGTCTCGATGCCGCCTGGGCGGACTCTCGCGATCGGCTGCGTCACGAGCTCGACGTTCGCGCGCTCGAAACTGCTCCAGTAGTCGTCCGAGATCAGGACGCGTTTGCAGCCGAATTGGAACTCCGGCGTGAGCTTGGCGCGGAGCGTTGGGTCGGAGACCTGCGCCCGCAGATGGCGGAGCGACATCCGCTCGCCGATCGCCGACAGGCGCTTCGAGTCGAGGAAGATCATCGGACCGAGCAGCTCACTCGCCCAGTACTTCGCAAAGCGGCTCGCAGCCAGCGCGAGCGGAACGCGCGCGTAGGCGCGGCGCGCGCGCAGGGAGTAGGCGAGGTCGAGCTTCGGAACGACCCAGGCGGGCGTGCGCTGGAAGACCGAGAGCTTCGCGACTTCGGCTGCGATCGCCGGCACGACCTGTACCGCGCTCGCGCCGGTTCCGATCACGGCGACGCGCCGGCCGCGCAGCGCGACGTCGTGGCGCCAGCGCGCGGTGTGGAAGATCTCGCCGCCGAACTCCGTCAGGCCGGGGATCCCGGGCGTCGCAGGATCGACCAGGCCACCGACGCAGGAGACGACGACGCGCGCCAGGTGGGATTCCCCGCCGCGGCTGCGGAGCGTCCACTCGCCGCGCGCTTCGTCGTAGCTGGCCGACGCGATCTCGCAGCGCAGGCGCAGCCGCCGTCGCAGCTGCCACTTCTCGACCAGCCGGAGCAGATAGGACTGGATCTCGGCCGACGGCGAGTACTTGCGCGTCCAGTCTGGATTCGGCTCGAAGGACAGTGAATAGACGTGGGACGGCACGTCGCAGGCGGCGCCCGGGTAGTGGTTGTCGCGCCAGGTCCCGCCGATTTCGTCGCCGCGCTCGAAGATCGTAAAGGACTCGATGCCGGCCTGCCGGAGTCGGATCGCCGTGCCGATGCCGGAGAAGCCTGCGCCGATGATCGCGATCGGAAATTCGGGCGCCACCACCGTTCCGCAGCTTCGAGCCTGCTGCCAGCGGCGTCAAGCGCGCGCGCGGGCCGCGATCGCAGTGCGTCAGGCGTCCCGCGATTCGACGCGCGGGATCGTCATCGGGTCGCCGGGCTTGAGCGCACCGAAGTCGAGATCCGGGTTGTACTGGCGCAGCAGCCAGACCGGGAGCTGATAACGCTGGTTCGCGAGCGACCACAGCGTGTCGCCGCGGTTCAGCACGTAGGTCTCGGTGCTGGTGATCCGATAGTGACCGAAGAATTCCTCCTGCAGCGTCCGGTGGTACTCGAGGCGCCGGCGCTCGAAGGTTTCGGGGCTGACCTTGCGGAAGTTCAAGCGCGCGCTGCGGCCGATCACGACCGTCGAGCCGCGCTTCAGCTGATTGAGGTGGCGCAGCTCACTGGCCGGAAGCTCGAGCCACTCGGCGTAGTGCCCGAGCGTCTCGTCGGCCTGGACCGTGATGGTGTGCTTCGGAGTGACCGCGTAGTTCGAGGGATCCAGGAGGCGCCGCGGGGCGTCCGCCGAGGAGAGCTCGGGGCTGGACTCGATCGCGGGGTCCTCGCCGGATTTCACGGTGTCCGATTCTTCGGGCGCCATCGGAGCGTCGACGACGCGCTCGAAGTCCGCGTTCGACGCGAGTGCGGCGACCTGCGCAGCAGATTCCGGCGCCGGTGCGGCCGGCGCGCTCTCGGGCGTGGTGTCCGGCGCGCTCTCCAGCGCGGTGTTCGATCGGGCCTCGCCTGCGGAAGCGCCAGCAGCCGGGTTCGCGGCGACGACGAGCGCCGGCTCGGGGCCGGGCGCTTCGAAGGCGGCGACTGCGACCGGCTCGGCAGCGGCCGGCGGCTGAACGGTGGCGGCGGCCAGCGGCGCTTCCACGGGCTGCGCCGCGGGGGCTGCCGGCTCTGCGACCAGGATCTGCTGGCCGACGCGGATCAGGTTGCGATTGCGCGCGCTGAGTCCGTTCCAGGCCATCAGCTCTCGCTCGCTCACGCCGTGACGCGCGGCGATCTTTCCGAGCGTATCGCCGCGCCGCACGTGGTAGCGCCCGCCCGCGGGCGGCTGCGCAGCCGCGACGGCGCGCGGCTCGCTCGCACCCGGCCGGTCGGGCAGGATCAGGACCTGGCCTACCGAGATGGTGTGCTGATTGCGCAGGTTGTTCAGCGCCGCGAGCTCGCGTTGCGTCACGCCGTAGCGCGCCGCGATCCTGCCGAGCGTGTCGCCGCGGCTCACGGTGACGAGGCGGTCGCGGTGCTGTTGGGCGAGGCGCTCCGAGCTCGGGAGCTGGCCGAGCGCGGTTTCGATCGGTCGGGCCAGCTGCTGCTTCGGAACCCGCAGCGTGAAACCCTTCGGCACGTGTTTGGTGCCCGTCCAGACCGAGGGCCGCAACGCCGGGTTGTGCTCGCGCAGCAACTCGAGATCGACGCCGAGTGTGCTCGCGAGGCTGGCCGCGGGGACGTAGTGCGCGAGCGTCGTCGAGTCGTACTCGACCGGAGTGTGGAGCGGCAGCGGGCCGAAATACTTCTCGGGATTGCGATCGACCTCCAACGCCGCGAGGAACTCGCTGTAGAAGTTCCGCGACGCGAAGCCGAAGCTGCGGCTCTGGTAGCGCCGCGCGATCACGCCGATATCGCGTGTGCCGAGCGCGCGGACCGCGCGTGCCATGCCGGCGGGGCCGTGATTGTAGGCGGTGATCGCGAGCGGCCAGGCGTCGAGTCGCTGGTAGTTGTCGCGCAGCAGGCGCGCGGCGGCGCGCGACGCGAGGAAGGGGTCGAGGCGCTCGTCGACGACGGTGTCGATGCGCAGATACAGGCGCCCGGTCGAGCGCATGAACTGCCACAGGCCCGCGGCCCCGACACGCGAATAGGCCGCAGGATTGTAGGACGACTCCACGTGGGGCAGCGCCACCAGCTCGCGCGGCACGCCGTGGTCGATCAGGGTCTTCTCGATGTCGTGCTTGATCGCGCCCTGGCGGATCAGGCCCGCGCGGAATTTGTCGGCCTGCCCGAGCTGGAAGCGCAGGTTCTCGGTGGCGCGCCGGAAGCTCGCGTTGCTGGTGCCCTGCGGCCAGCGCGAGAGCACGCGGGACTCCTCGGCCGTGAGCCCGCTGCGCTGTCCGGTGGCGAGCTTCCGCAGGATTTCCTGATAGTGGCGCTTGCTGCGATCGATCTGCCGCTCGCGCTCGCGCTCGCTCGCGCCGCTCGGGAAGCGCAGGCTGCCGTAGATGACGTCGAGTTCCTGGTTGTCGTGGATCAGCCCGCCCTGGGTGTCGACCTCGGAGTAGATCCGGGTCCAGAAGCGGACGTTCGGCTCGAGCGCCGGTGGCAGCGGCAGCGCCCGCGAGGAGCCTTCCGGGCGCGCCTCGAGCGGGGCGAGCCACAGCAGCAGGAGCACAGCGAGCCAGAGGCTCCGCCGATGCTCCCCGCGGCGCGCAGTGCGGAGAAAGGTCAGCTGCATGGCCCGAGCCACGCATCGGCACGTGCCCGATCCAGATTGATCCCCCCCATCGACCCAAAGATGTCCGATCCAGTGGGGCTTGGGCCAGCCCCTTTCTCCCGAGTGCAACTCGTGGACCGCGAGGGGGGCCGGGGCGGGCGGCGCGTGCATTCAGCGCTTCCGATTGCGTTTGCGGGCTTTGCGCGCCTGCTTGCGCCGCGATTTCTGCTGCGCGCGCTGGCGCTCTGCCTGCCGGCGCGACGGCCCGAGCGTGCCGCCGGGCTCGCCGGCGAGCATCCCTGGACCGAGGCCCGGCAGGCCGCCGGCAGCGCCGGCCCCAGCGCCTGCGAAGCGCCCGAGTCCCGGGATTCGGCCGAGCAGGCCCCCGGGCGAGCCGAGATTCGACATCAGGGAGCGCATCTGCTCGAAGCGCTCGACGAGTTCACGCACGTCCTTCGAGCGCCGCCCGCTGCCGCGCGCGATGCGCGCGGCGCGGCTCTTGCCGATCGTTTCGGGGCGCTTGCGCTCTTCGGGCGTCATCGACTGGATCAGCGATTCGATCTGTACCAGCCCGCGCTCGTCGACCTGATCTGCCAGGCCGCCCATCATTGGGAGCTTCGCGAGCACGTCCCGGAAGGGCCCGATCTTCTGGATCATGCGCAGCTGCTTCAGCAGGTCGTCGAGCCCGAAGTGGCCGCGCAGCAAGCGCTCGGCGTCGGCCTCCGCCTGCTGCTGGTCGACGACTTCCTCGAAGTCGCGCACCAGGCCGACGACGTCGCCCATGCCGAGGATTCGCGACGCGAGACCCTCGGGCCGGAACTCCTCGAGGCGCTCCAGCGTCTCGCCGGTTCCGATGAACTTGATCGGAACGCCCGTGACCGCCTTCACGGCGAGCGCCGCGCCGCCGCGCGCGTCGCCGTCGAGCTTGGTCAGGATCACTCCGTCGACGTTCAGCGCTTCGTGGAAGCTCTTGGCGACGTTCACGGCATCGCGGCCCATCAGGGCGTCGCAGACCAGCAGCTTGTTCGCGGGTCGCGTGCGTGCCTCGATCTCCGCGAGCTCGGCCATCAGCTCGGCGTCGATCGCGAGGCGGCCTGCGGTGTCGTAGACGATCGCGTCGAAGCCCTCGCGCGCCGCGCGCGCGGCGGCCTCCGCGCAGATCTCCGGCGCGCGCTGCCCGGGCGCTCCTGCATGTACGGGGACATCCAGGCGCTGTCCGAGCTGCTGGAGCTGCGCGACCGCCGCGGGGCGCTGTACGTCGGCCGCGACCAGCAGCGGCCGGCGGCCCTGCCGCTGCAGGTGGCGCGCGAGCTTGCCGGCCACGGTCGTCTTCCCGACGCCCTGGAGCCCGAGCAGCAGCACGCTCGTGCAGCGCGTTGCGTCCAGCGCGAGCGAGGCGTCGACGGGACCCATCAGCGCGGTGAGCTCGTCCTGGCAGGCCTTGACGAAGTGCTGGCCCGGGCCGACCCGGAGCTGTTGCCCCGCGGCGTTGCGCACGCGCGTTTCGACGTGCGAGCCGAGCGCGCGCTGCTTCACGCGCTCGAGGAAGGACGTGACGATCCCGAGGTCGACATCGGCCTCGAGCAGCGACATCCGGACATCGCGCAGCGACGCGTCGATGTTCTCGGACGTGAGCTCGCGGACCCCGGAGAGGCGCTTGCGCGCGGCCTGGAATCCCTGGGTCAGCGTCTCGAGCATCGGCGGCGCGAGAGTAGCGCGACGCCGCGCCGGGAGTGGCATCCCCCGCTTTGCGCCTGCAACAATGCCGCGGTCCGGAGCAGAACGCGAAGGGGAATGCCTGCATGGCTACCGCGGTGGAAGCGCAGATCACGGGCAGCGTCTGGAAGATCGAGATGCGGGTCGGCGACGCCGTCGACGCGGACGACGTGATCATGATTCTCGAGTCGATGAAGATGGAGATTCCGGTCGAAGCTCCCTGCGCAGGGCGCATCGCCGACATCCGCGTGGCCGAGGGCCAGGCGATCGAGGAAGGAACCGTCCTGGCGGTGATCGAGTGAGCCTGTCGGGGGGCGCGCGGCGCGCACTCCCGAAAGCCCGGCTGCTGCGCGCCGAGGAGCGCGCAGAGGCGATCGAACACCTCTCGAGCGACTCGCGCGCGAATCTCGCGCTGCTCGATCTGGTCGAACGCGTCGGCGATCCCCCGCAGCCCGAGGAGAGCGGCTGTCAGATCGCCTGTGTTCGGAGCAGGGGTCGCATCGCGGGCATCGCGGCGCTGCGCCCCTCGGTGCTGCTCGACGCCGGCCTGTCGCCTGCGATTCTCGAGCTGCTGTTGCCGCAGATCGAAGCCCTCGGCGTCGGCCTGATCAAGAGTCGAGCCGAGCTGGTGGATCTGCTCTGGGCCGAGCTCGCGAGCCGTGGGCTCAGGCGTCGCCCGCTCGTGGATCGCCGCGAGACGGCCTATTGCGTGCAGCCGAGCGAGCTGATCGCGCAAGCCGCTTCGGGCGCGCAGATCGCCCGTCCGGCCGAGGCGTCGGATCTGGACGCGCTCGTCCACGCCGCGAGCGCGAGCCTGCTCGCGGAAGGTCGACCCGATCCATCGCGCTCGGATCCCCGCGGCTTCCGGCGCTGGGTCGCCGGCCGCCTCGCGCGGGCGCAGGTCGTCGAGGCCGGTGGGGAGGTGGTCTTCGTCGGCTATGCCGACGTCCGGCGGCGCGAGGGTTGGCTGGTCCAAGGGGTCTATACCTGGCCGCAGGCACGCCGCCGCGGCTTCGCGAGAGCCGGCATGCTCGCGCTGTGTCGTCAGGCTTTCGCGCAGGGCGCTTCGCACCTGCAGCTCGCGGTGATCGACGGCAACCAGGCGGCCCAGAATCTCTATGAGAGCATGGGTTTCCGCGCCTTCGACCGACTCCGCACGATCCTTTTCCTGTAAGCGCGTCCCTCGGCCCGGGACCCGCAAGGCCTGACGCGTTTGCCGCGCCCGAGGCAATGGGGTTGACTCCCGTCGTGATGCCCGACCCGCCGGGCCCGCAGGGCGAGCCGTCCAGCGCGCACGAGACTGCGCCGCGCCGCGCCGAGTCGCACGCCGATCCTTTCTCGGCGATGACCCGGCGCTTCAACGTCTTCTTCCGCTGGTTCGCGCGCCGCTTCTTCGGGCACTTCGATCTCGACGCCGACACCGTGCTGCGCCTGCGCGCGCTCGAGCGCCGCGGCGCGGTCGTCTACGTGATGCGCTACGCGAGTCGCCTCGACTACTTCCTGTTCAACGACTTGTTCCGTCGCGAAGGACTGCGGCTGTCGACCTTCGCCAACGGGATCCGTTTCTACTACTACCGCCCGCTGCTCGAGGCGCTTCGCATCGCGCTCACGCGCGAGCGCGGCGCCCCCCGGGACCTCGACCACGCGCGGGCCCGGGCGCGCGCGCGCGAGCTCTCGCGCGCCGGCGAGAGCCTGTTCCTGTTCCTGCGCACCGCGCGCCTGATCTGGCGCGGCCGGCGCGTCGCCGTCGAGGAAGGCGTGCGCGAGCTCGACCTGCTCGAGGAGGTCGTGGACAGCGCCTGGGAGACGGGCAACGAGGTCTTCCTGGTCCCGCTCGCGATCTTCTGGCGCAAGGGACCGCGCGCGCAGCGGCGCTTCCTGAACCTCTTCTACGGCGCGCAGACGCGCCCGAGCGACCTCGCGAAGGTCAGCTCCTTCCTCACGACCTATCGCGGGCTCTCGGTCAAGGTCGGAGAGGCGATCGATCTCAAGAGCTTCATCGCTGCGCGGCGCGAGCAGGGTGCCCACGCGGTCGCGCGCACGGTGCGCCGCTCGATCCTGACCTTCCTGTATCGCGAGGAGAAGGTGGTCGAGGGCCCGACGCTGCGGCCGCGCTACCGGGTCGAGGAGGAGGTGCTCGCGGAGGCCCGCGTCGAGGCGGAGATCCAGCGCCAGGCAGACGCGAAACAGGTTCCGGTCGAGCGCGTGCGGGCCGAAGCCGGTGTGCTGTTCCGCGAGATCGCGGCGAACATGAACTCCGTCGTGCTCGCGCTGCTGAACCAGGTCGTGACCTGGATCATGCGGCGCCTCTTCGTCGGGATCGAGGTCTCGGGCCTCGAGAAGGTCGCGGAGTACGCCAAACACCACCCGCTGGTGCTGGTCCCGAGCCATCGCTCGTATTTCGATTTCGTGATCATCTCGTCGATGTTCTACGACCACCACCTGGTGCCGCCCCACATCGCGGCGCGCGAGAACATGGGCTTCGGGCCCTTCGGATTCGTGTTCCGGCGCTGCGGCGCCTTCTTCCTGCGCCACTCCTTCGATGATCCGCTCTACAAGGAGGTGTTCCGCAGCTACACCGGCTACCTGATCCGCGAAGGCATCACGCAGGAGTTCTTCATCGAAGGCGGACGCTCCCGCACCGGCAAGAGCCTCGCACCGCGCCTCGGCATCCTCGGCTGGGACGTCGACGGCTTCCTGGACAGCCATCGGCGCGACCTCTTCTTCGTCCCGATCGCGATCACCTACGAGCGCCTGGTCGAGGAGCGCGCGATGGTAGGCGAGCTCGAGGGCGAGGCGAAGCAGAGCGAGAGCGTGATCGGCCTGATGCGCGCGCGGAAGTTCCTGCGCCGGCGCTTCGGCAGCGTGTTCGTGAATTTCGGCGAGCCGATCTCGCTGGCGGATGCGATCGGCCCGCGCCGCGAGCGCTTCCGCGAGCCGGGCGAGGACGCGGAAGCCGAGCGCCGCGCCTTCGTGCTCGGGCTCGGCAATCGCATCGTCGAGCGGATCAACTGGGCCGCCGTTCCGAACGCAACCGCAGTCGCCGCCTGCGCGCTGCTCGGCTCGCGCCGGCGCGGGATGTTCCGGCAGGAGCTCGCGGCCCGCATCCAGCAGCTCGTCGATCTGCTGCGCCTGATGGACGTGCGACTCACGCCCGCGCTCGCGGCAGACGCCGGAGACTTCAGCGACTCGATCGAGGAGCTGCTGCGCAGCGATCTCGTGGAGTCGTGTCGCGACCCTCGCGGCGAGCTGCTCTACTTCGAGGAATCGCGGCGTCGAGCGCTCGACATCTACCGGAACTCGATCGTCCACTTCTTCGCGACGCCGAGCTTCGTCGCGCGCAGCCTGCTCCAGCGGCCGGACCTCGCCGAGCTGCGGCGCGAAGTCACGCGCTGGCTCGACTTGTTCTACTACGAATTCTTCACGCCGCGCAGCGAGGTGCTCGCGGCGCACGTGGACGCCTTCCTGGACCATTTCGAGCGCATGGGCTGGATCGAGCGCAGCGGCCCGCGCCTCGCGCCGACCGAGAAGGGGCGCCCGCAGTTCCGCTTCCTCGCAGAACAGACGCGCGGCTTCCTCGAGGTGTACTACGCGACGGTCGCGGCCGCGGCCGCGCCCGAGCGTCTCGGCTCCGCGAAGGAGCTGACGAAGGCCGTCGCCGAGCAGTTCCAGCGCAGCCTGCTGCTCGGCGAGATCGAGCGCAGCGAGGCCGGCCACGCGCTCTCCTTCGCGAGCGCCCTCGACCAGCTGGTCCGGATGGGCATCCTGCGCCGGCAGGCCCGGGGAGAGCGCGAGCGCGAGCCGGGCTACGCCCCGGGTCCCGCGCACGCCGAGAGTGCGCTGCTGCGCGAGCGTCTGGCGGCGGCACTGGCCGCCCGTTAGCTTCGCGCGCCCCATGGACCCCGTCTCGCGCCTCGACTTCGAGAAGGGCGGTGGCCTCGTCACCGCGATCGCCCGGGATGCCGCGAGTGGCGAGATCCTGATGGTCGCCCACATGAATCCGGAGGCCTTCCGGCAGACGCTGGCGACCGGCGAAGTCGTCTACTGGAGCCGCTCGCGCGAGCGCCTCTGGCACAAGGGCGAAGAGAGCGGAAACACCCAGCAGGTGGTGCGCATCCGCGTCGATTGCGACGGCGACGCCGTGCTGATCGACGTGCTGCAGCGCGGCGGTGCGGCCTGCCACACGGGCCGTCGCAGCTGCTTCTTCGACGAGCTCCGCGACGACCACTGGGTCGACCTCGGCGTCCAGGTTTTCGATCCGAAGCAGGTCTATCGCAAGTGAAACGCGGCGAGCCGAAGCGACTGCGCCTCGGGCTGCCGAAGGGCAGCCTGCAGGACACCAGCGTCAAGCTCTTCACGCTGGCCGGCTACCCGGTGCGCGTCGCCCCGCGTTCCTACTACCCGGATCTCGGCGATCCCGAGCTCGAGTGCATCCTGATCCGCGCCCAGGAGATGGCGCGCTATGTCTCCCAGGGCGTGCTCGACGCCGGCATCACCGGCCTGGATTGGGTGCGAGAGAACCGCGCGAAGGTCAAGCAGCTCGCGGACCTGCGCGCGCCGTGGCCGAACTACGGCCCGGTGCGCTGGGTCGTGGCCGTGAAGAACTCCTCGAAGCTGCGCCGGCCTCGGGATCTAAAGGGCGCGCGGATCGCGACCGAGGTCGTGCAGCTGACGAGGGACTACCTCAAGCGGCACGGCGTGCGGGCCGAGGTCGAGTTCAGCTGGGGCGCCACGGAAGTGAAGCCGCCGCTGCTCGCCGATGCGATCGTCGACGTGACGGAGACGGGCTCCTCGCTGCGCGCGAACGATCTGCGCATCCTCGACGTCGTGCTCGAGAGCACGCCCCGCTTCATCGCGAACCCCGCCGCGCTACAGGACGCGTGGAAGCGCCGCAAGCTGGAGCGCCTGTTGCTGCTGCTGAAGGGCGCGATCCACGCGGTCGGGCGCGTCGGGCTGATGTGCAACGTGCCGAAGGCGAAGCTCGAACAGGTGCTCCGGGTGCTGCCCGCGCTCGACACCCCGACGGTCTCGGCGCTCGCCGACGAGCGCTGGGTCGCGCTCAACACCGTGCTCGAAGAGCGCCTGCTCACGGACCTGGTTCCGAAGCTCTCGGAGGCCGGCGCGCGCGGCATCGTCGAGTATCCGCTCAACAAGGTGATCGAGTAGGCGCGCGTGGGGAGCCGCCTCGCGGCCCTGGCCTGGCTCGTCCCGCATTACCTCCAGCTGGCCTGGTGGGGCCTGGCTGCACCGAGGCTAGGCGAGCGCGAGGAGCTCGTCGTGGTGCAGGCCGTCGTTCGCGCAGGGGCGCAGGTGTTGCTCTCCGTGCGGCGCGAGCTGCGCGGCTGGGAATTGCCGGGCGGCACGCCGCAGCCCGGCGAAAGCCCCGAGGACGCGCTGCGCCGCGAAGTCCGGGAAGAGACCGGCCTGCAGATCGAGATCGAGCGCCGCGTCGGCGAG
>CAYTJA010000422.1:0-11716 GCA_964437835.1 uncultured Spirochaetales bacterium | reverse complement strand
CGCGCCACGAGGTCGTCGTGTATCCGGGCGCCGATCACGGCTTCTTCTGCGAGCAGCGCGGCAGCTACCAGGAGGCCGCCGCGTCGAACGCGTGGACCCGCGTCAAACGGCTCTTCGCCGAAGCGCTGGCCTAGCTCCAATGTCGGTACCTTGCTAAGCCCTGGGCTGAAAATCGGTGTCCGCTTCAGTAGTCTCGCGGTGATTCGATGAGCGGCTTCCTGAAGCGCCTATTCGGTGGTGGCGAATCTCCGGCGACGACGACCTCCGCAGAACCCATGGCAGCTCCGGCGCCTGGGCGACCAGAGCCGCGAACCGCACCTTCTTTGGAGCCCGTGCTCGGGAACGACGGCAAAGGCGGCGAAGGCAGAGTCGGAGTGGTCGACCGCTACTTCGAACTCTCGGCGGTGATCGAACACGGGAAGGCGGATCGGGACTTCCAATTGGCAATCGCAGCAGCGCGCGAGACCTACCCGATTCTGGCGGAGGTGGTGCGGGCGTGGAAGCGGGAGTACGGCGGCTTCGACATCAGCACGTCACATGCGGTCCACACCGCGCCGACGCTCATGGCGGTGCTGGAGGATCGCGAGGGTATTCGCGAGCTTCGCGGAGCGCTTGAGGGGGTGAGTGAGCTTCGTGACTGGCTACCGGCGGCCGAGCAGGCGGAGAGCGACATCGAACTCGTCGTCAGGATCATGGCGGCAGTGCATCAGGAGCCGGGACTCGTACAGTCCCGGCTCAAGGGACACCTCGGCGCCGCAGACGGGCACCGTATCTCGCAGCTGGTGGGGTGGCTCGAAAGGGCGGGCCGGATCCGGCGGGTGAAGAAGGGATCGAGCCACCAGCTCTATCTAGGGCACCCCCTTGGCGCCAAGGTCGCGGGACGTGCACCCGCCGATATGCCCGTCTCACCGGGAACCGATTTCAGTGAGGAGGCTAGTCCGTCCTCGGTGACCGTTGCTCAGGCTCTTCGGTCGCCGTCACGGCGCGCAGCTTCGCGCGCACAGGAGATCGACCTTGAGGCGCTCCCGTACATTCGGCTCCCGAAGGCGCCGGCGCGGTGGGAGGGGCGACAAGAGCCGAGTGCGGAGGACCACGCAGAGGGCAAGTCTGAGCGGCGAGCCGCCCCTCGCTTTGCCGCCGATGGCGACGGTTGGCGAATCATCACCGAGGACAAGCTCGCACCGGAAGAGCGCCCGGATCCAGCCTACAAGGACACCTTTCCGACAGGTGGCTCGACCTTCTGGCTCGATACTAAAGGGCACCGCGAGCGCTTTGAGGACGCGGCATCGGTGCTACGGGTGACCGATCGAGCGGGCTCACTCGTCGCCGAGCGTGGTATCGCCCACGACGTCTACCGCACGGACGTCAATACAGACGGTTCGGCGATTCTCTTCATGTCCCGAGAGGGGGTGCTACACGCCTACTCGGACGGGATCGAACCGATCCTCGCCGAGCGTGTGGAGGATCTTGCCGAGTATCGATCCCAAGCCGAGCGCCTTGGGATCGACCGGCGAAAGCTCCGGAATCACGTCAGGTCCGTCGCCATCTCGACCGACCGGTCCCGCCACCTGGTGACCGTCGTCGACGAGGCCTGGTGCATGTCGACGATAACTGGGGAGGTCCTCTGGGGCGTCCGCCTGCCCGCCCAGGAGGGGTGGACTCGGGTCGTCAGTCCGCGTATGGAACGCGTAGGCACTAGCGACGAGGTCGAGGCAGCTCTCCGCCTGATGGAATTGGATTTCCCGGTGGCGCCGGAAGACATAACCCGCCAGTACCGCCGCCTCGCAATGCGGTGGCACCCGGACCGGAATCCCAACGATGCGCGCGCAACCCAGCGGTTCCAGGAACTCGTGGCCGCAATGGAGATCCTCACTGGGGCCGACCTCCGGGGGATCGAAAACGGTGAGGTCGAGCGAATCACCTACCAGAAGATTCTGAGGCGCGAGCGCATCGAGGTTCCTGGTGATCTCGGGATGGCGCACGGCTTGGAGGTCACCTTCAGTCTGGGGGTGTCCGAGAAACAGGCGGCTGACTGGATCTATGCGGCAAACTTTGGCTCCAGCGACAACCGCGTCTTCCTGGCCGGCTATTCCGGGAAAGTCGTCGAGGTCTCCGACAGAGGGAGCCCAACCCGTGTGTACGACCTCGGCGCCGTTCCGCGCCAGCTTGTTGAGACAGACTCGTACCTGTACATCCTGACCGACACGCGGCTGTACGTCCTGTCCGGAGATCGCCTGGAAGCGCTCGTAGACGTGTTCGACCAGGGAGACCTGGTGGTGGGCGATACTGGGTTCGGCCTGCTCGAATCCAAGGTGTTCTCGTGGTTCAGCCCAACCGGCCGGCGCATCGGCGGGGTGCGTACAAAGGATCCGATCCGGCGCGTGCTTTCGCTGCCGCAGGGTCTCGTCGTCGAGACACGACAGCATCGGGCGACGGTGGCGGGAGCCCCATCGTGGTGGAGGGGCTCAGCTTCAATGAGCTAGCCGCGAGACGCTGCCTGGATTCTGGCGATGCGCTCCGACGCAGCGAATGCCTGCCAGAACGCCATTCTGTGCGTGCCCTCAGCCCTCGAGGGCGCGCCGGCCCACGGCCTGCTGGGTAGGGGGGTATTGGTCCAACATCTCGCCAACGTGGTCCCTGGACACGAAAACGTGCCCTACCTTGTACCGCGAGGATATGACGCAAAGGCGTCCCGTCTCTAGGTCAAAGGCTGAAGGTCGTACAACCCCCGACAACTGGTGGACCACGACCATGACCTTCCGCTTGAGTCTTTGCCAATGCTCGGGAGTATCGACCCGTACTCGCCCTGCTACCGCCACGGCGCCCGCGCCGCACCCCACGCGCCGTCGAAATCAATATGAGAACTACTCGGAGCTGCTGAAATCGTGGGACATGCGATCCACTGCGCTCGTACCCACCCACTGTCGCGCGTCCTTGGCCCTGAGACGGGCGTAACGCTTGCCGAATTTGGGGGATCTGCACCAACGCCAGGTGATGCCCGCACCCTTTACCTGCAACGCCACCAACGAAGTGCGCTACCGTTGAACGCATGCAGGCCGCGCGTGCGCTCCCCGCTTTCATCGACGATCGAGGACCACGCCCCGTGATACTGGGCACCGACATCAAGGTGAGCCAGGTCGCCTCGGAGTACGAGCACCTCGGCAGAACGCCGGACCAGATCGTAGAGGCGCATGCACATCTGGGCCTTGCCGAGGTTCACGCCGCCCTCGCGTACTTCTACGAAAATCGCGACGCGATCCGAGCCGAATGGCGCGCGGCGGACGACCTCATCGTGAACGTGCAGAGAAGATTTCCCGGCCGCCTCGCCAAGCGACACGCGACACCCTAGCCCCAGCCAGAACCACGGCCATGGCGCTACGACTGCACGCGGACGAGTGCGTCGACGGCGGCATCGTTTCCGGCCTCCGCCGTCGCGGCGTCGACGTGGTCAGCGCGGGCGAGGAGGGAATGCTCGGGGCATCCGATGAGGAACACGTCGCGCGGGCGACAGTCAATGGCCGCGTGATCGTGACGGCCGACGAGGATTTCTTGATCCTCGCGAGCACGTTGGCTCGACCGGGCGGCACATTCCCTGGCCTCTTGTTCATACTGCCGAGCACCACCATCGGCCAAGCCGTGAGCGGGATCGTCTTGGCCGCAGAAGTACTCGAGCCCGCCGAGATGATGAATTCGATCGAATGGCTCTGACTCACACGCCGGCGTGCGTGAGTTCCTGGGCTCCGGAGCCGCTGAAATCGTGCGCCCGGCTGCAAACCAACCGGCATCGGGGCAAGCGGCGCGTCAGGCCAGCTCGATTCGCAGCGCCTCGAGCAGCGCGTCGACTCGCTCCGCGCGCGCGTTCTCGCCCATCAGGCCGATGCGCCAGACGCGTCCGGCGAGGGGGCCTAGCCCGCCGCCGACCTCGATGCCGTGCTGCAGCAACAGCTGGCGGCGCAGCGCGGCCTCGCCGCGCTCCAGCACGCGCGCGGGCAGCGTCAGGGTGGTGAGCATCGGCAGGCGGTAGCGCGCCTCGACCAGCGGCTCGAAGCCGAACGCGGCGACGCCCTCGATCAGCCGCGCGGCGGCCGCGCGGTGGCGGCGCTCGCGCGCGGGCATGCCTTCCTCCTCGACCCGCGCGAGTGCTTCGGCGAGGCCGTAGATCGCGGAGATCGGCGCGGTGTGGTGATACACGCGCTCGCTGCCGTAGTAGCCCCCGAGCAGCGTGAGATCGAGGTACCAGCTCTGAACGGGCTGTGCGCGGCCGCGCACGCGCTGCATCGCACGCTCCGAGAAGCTCGCGGGGGAGAGGCCCGGCGGGCAGGAGAGGCACTTCTGGGTGCCGCTGTACGCGGCGTCGACCCCCCACGCATCCAGCGCGAGCGGCAGTCCGCCGAGCGAGGTCACGCAGTCGAGCACGAAGAACGCTCCGGCCGCGCGGGCCGCGCGGGAGATCTCCTCGAGCGGCTGGCAGACGCCGGTCGAGGTCTCCGCGTGCACGCAGGCGACGACGCTCGGGCGCAGCCGCGCGATCGCGTCCGCCATCTCGGCCTCGGGCAGCGGCGTGCCGAAGCGGGTCTCGACGCGCTCGACGCGCGCTCCCGCGCGCTTCGCGACCTCGCACATGCGCTGGCCGAACACGCCGGCCACGCCGATCAGCGCCACGTCTCCGGGCTCGAGCAGGTTCACGAGACACGCTTCCATGCCCGCGCTGCCGGTCGCGGAGAGCGGCAGCGTCATCGCATTCTGCGTGCCGAAGAGCCGGCGCAGGGAGGCCTGTACGTGCTCGACGAGCGCGAGGAATGCGGGATCCAGGTGGCCGAGCAGCGGCCGCGACATCGCCTCGAGCACGCTCGGGTGCGCGTTCGAGGGGCCCGGCCCGAGCAGCAGCCGGGTCGGGAGGTCCGCGAGCGGAGACTTCGACATCGCGCGCAATCCTAGCTTTCATACCGGCGTGGCACGTGTGTGGATCGCGTTCGCGGCTCTCGCGGCGCTCGCGCTGATCGGCTTCTCGCTGCTTCGCAGCGGCTTCGCCGGCAGCGCTGCCGCGCCGCTCGACGCGATCGACCCGGCCTCGGAAGCCGCGCTCGAGCGCGTGCTCGATGCGGCGCCGCCGGAGCCCGGCGCCGCGCCAGGGACGAGGCCCGCGCGGTGAAGGCGCTGCGCGATCGCGAGGCGGTCGAGGCCGAGGAGCGCGAGCGGCTGGCGCGTTGCGCGGTCAAGAGCGCGGATTCGCGCGGTCGCGTCGTGCCCGAGCCCTCGCACGCGCTGCGGACCGCGTTCCAGCGCGATCGCGACCGCATCGTCCACTCGCGCGCGTTCCGGCGCCTCGAGTACAAGACTCAGGTCTTCGTGCAGCGCGAGGGGGACCACTACCGCAACCGACTCACCCACACCCTCGAGGGCAGTCAGATCGCGCGCACGATCGCGCGCGCGCTGCGCCTGAACGAGGAGCTCGCAGAGGCCGTCGTGCTCGCGCACGACCTCGGCCACACGCCCTTCGGCCACGCCGGCGAGCGCGTGCTCGCGGAGCTGATGCAGGCGCACGGCGGCTTCGACCACAACCGCCAGAGCCTGCGCGTCGTCGACCTGCTCGAGGAGCGCTACCCGGGATTCCGCGGCCTGAACCTCTGCTCCGAGACGCGCGAGGGCATCCTGAAGCACGGCTGCCACTGGGAGCACCCGGTGCCGCTGCCGCCCGCGACGCCGCAGCCCTGCCTCGAAGCGCAGGTCGCCGACCTCGCGGACGAGATCGCGTACATCAACCACGACGTCGATGATGGCCTGCGCTCGGGGCTGCTCTCGCACGAGCAGCTGGCGCGGATTCCGCTCTGGGCCGAGCAGCGCGAGGCGACCGAGCGGCGCATCGGCCGCAGCGGCGAGACGGTGCTGCGCTCGCAGACGATCGGGGCGCTGATCGACCGCCTGGTGAGCGATCTGGTCGAGCGTGGCGCCGCGCGCCTCACGGTCGAAGCCCCTGCGAGCGCAGACGCCGTGCGCGCGCTGGCCGAGCCGCTGCTCGGATTCTCGCCCGCGCTGGATCTGCAGCGGCGCCAGCTCAAGCGCTTTCTCTACGACGAGCTCTACCAGCACCCGCGCGTGGTGGAGGCGACCGAAGCGGCCGTGCCGCTGCTGCGGGACCTCTTCGAGGGCTACTGCGCCGAGCCCGCCTGGCTCCCGCCCCACGTGCGCGCGCGCTTCGAGGTCGACGGCGAGGCGCGCGCGATCGCGGATTACATCGCCGGCATGACGGACGGCTTCGCGCGCCGCGAGCGCGCGCGGCTGCGAGGGGGAACATGAACGAGCGCGAGGTTGCGGAGGGGCTGTGCGTGGTGCTGTTGACGGCTCCGGACGCCGCGACCGCGCAGCGCCTGGCCCGCGCGCTGGTCGAGGAGCGCCTCGCGGCCTGCGTGAACCGGATCCCGGGCCTGCGCTCGATCTACCGCTGGCAGGGCGCGGTCCAGGAGGATGCCGAGGAGCTCCTGATCGCGAAAACCCTCCGGGCCCGGATCCCCGCGCTGGCGAAGCGCGTAGCGGACCTCCATCCTTATGCGCTTCCCGAGGTCATCGCGCTCCCGGTGGTTGGGGGCAGCGCTGCCTATCTGGATTGGATCCGATCGGAGTCGACTGCATGACGCCCGCCGTGCTGCTGCCGGAGGCGCTGGAGCGCGCCGCCGCGGCGCTCGAGCGCGACGCAGACGCGATCCGCCCCGCGAACGGCGATCCGATTCGCCTCGCCGCGGGCCTCGGCAAGGAGGCGGGCGCGCGCGTGCTCGCGTGGCTGCTCGCCGAGTTGCCCGAAGCCGGCAGCGAGCTCGCGGACGCCTGGGTCGAGCTCGGGGACGACGCGGCGCTGGCCGTGCTCGCGGTTCCCGACGAGGGTCTCCCGAAGGAGGGGCGCAAGGCCCTGCGCCGCGCGCGCCATCGGCTGCGCTCCCGCGGCGTCGAGCTGCAGCACGCCCAGCCGCTCCCCACGGTCGCGAAGCTGCCTCCGGTCCCGGGCGATCGGCTGGACGAGGCTCTGGTTTCCCCGCTCGATCCCACCGGCATGCGCATGGTCTACCTGGTCACGGGGCACCCCTCCGGCGGCGCTCGCATCTTCGAGATCCTGCTCGACGAGCAGCGCGGGATCTGCGAGTTCGAGCTCTACAACACCGGGCGCAGCGAGGTGCGCCGCTTCGTGCGGCAGTTCACGCGGCGCGAGGGCTTCCCCGGCGTTGCCGTGGAGCCGGAGTCCGCGCGCGCGCTGATCGCGCGATGCGCCGCGCGCCAGCCGGCTTCGCGGCCGCTGCCGCGCGGCTTCGCGGAATGGCGCGGGAAGCTCGCGCCCGGGGATGGCGCGCTGGCGCCCGGGTTGCAGGTCCGCGCGGCGCTCGGAGCCTGCGGGGACGCTGCAGCCCTGGGACGCGTGGCCGCGCGCATTCGCGACGGCGCACTCGGCCCCTGGCCGCCCGCCGCGGAGGCGCTCCAGCCACTCGCGAGCCGCTTCGAGGAGCTGCGAAACAGCTCGCTGGTGGTTTCCGAGCACCAGCGCGAGGAGCAGGCCGAAGCCGCGATCGGCGAGGCGCAGTCGAGCATCTTCGACGAGGTCTTCTGTGCGATCTGCTCGGATCGCTGCGAGGAGAGCGCTTTTCTGCTCTGGAAGCAGGAGCGCGGCGACGAGGCGCGGGACTGCCTCGCTGCGGCGGAGGCGTTCCGGACGCGCGCGGGGGCCCAGCCCGTCGCGCGCGCGATGTTGGACACGCTCTGCGCGCCGATCCTGGCGCGCATGCGCGAAGCACGCGCGGGCGGGGTAGAGGAGCCCGGGCGGCTGGTGACGCCGGGGCGCTAGTTCGAGACGCCGCGGGCCGGACTCGTTCCGAGCTCGCCGCGCGGGGGAATCCGATGAGACGACGATGGAGACGGCGCGACGCAGGCGCGGAGAACCGCCGCAGCGCCATCGACGCTGCGCGCATCTGTGAGGAGCTGGTCGAGGCCGGCGTCGGCGGGGCGACCCGCCTGGCTCCGCTCGCGCTCGAGGGCGTTCCGCCGGAGCGTGCGATGTTGGCGGAGGGGATTGCGGGCGAGGGCGCGCCGCTGCTGCTCGGCTTCGCGCCGCACGACGGAATGGACGCGCTGCTGGCGGTGCTCGCCGCACCCGGCGATGGCGCCGCTCGCGTCGCGGTCGCGCCGCGCTGGTCGAATCCGGCGCTGCGCGTGATCGAGGCGGTTCGCTCGGGCAGGTCGGTTCGCGCACTCGTCGGCGTCGCAGGCGAGGAGGTCGACGCGACCCCGATCGGCCGCGGCACGCGCGGCGTCGCGCTGCCCGCGAGCCGAGTCGTCGATGGCATCAGCGATCCCATCCGGCGCGAGCTCTTCGGGCGGGCCGTGGCAGCCCTCGAGGGCCTCGCGGCGAAGCACGGCGGCGGCGTGCGCGGCTTCGGCGAGCGCGTCGAGCTCGTGGTGTTCGCGCGCACGGCGGCGGTGCTGCGGGATGCCGGAGGCGTCGCGCTCGAGACCCACCTCGGCGAGCGCAGCACCGCACCGCTCGGTCCCGAGGACCTGCCCGACGCGATGGATCGCCTCGAGGGCGCGCTGCGCAAACGGCTCGGCGATCGCCGGGCACGCTCCGGGGAGGAAGGCCTGCGGGCTCAGCTCGCCGCACGCGCGGCCACGGCCGCAGGCGGCCGCGGCCTGCGCCTGTGGCCGCTCGGCGGTGCGACGCTCGACGTGATCGATTTCGTCGCGATCGCGGAGGACGGCGTGCCGCTGCTCGGCGCGCTGCGCGAGGAGCTCACGCTCGAAGGCCTTGCGGACATCCTCTCCGCGGCCTTCGCTGCCGCGCCGGCACTGCCCGGGCTGCTGGCGCAGGCCGCGCCGCCGGTGCGTCTTTCCGAGCTGCGCGTGGTGCTCGCCGCTCGGAGTTATGCGCCCGCGGTGCAGGCGGCGCTCGACGCACTCGATCTCCCGCTGCTGCTCTTCGACATCGACACGCAGCTGTCGCCGCCCGAGCTGCGCCGCCGCGTTCCGACTGCGCCGGTCGAGCCGCAGCGGCGCAGCGTTCCGCCGCCGTCGCGACCCGCCCCCACGCCTGCGCGCGAGCAGGCCCCGGTCCCCGAGCTGCCGGCGCCCGAAGTCGCCGCGCCGCGCGCGCGAGAGAGCGACCCGTGGCGGCGCGCGGCGGCCGAAATCCGCAGCGTCCGCGACGAGCCCCCGGCCCACAGGGTTCGCGAGGAGCCGGCGGTCCAGAATGTTCGAGACGAGCCGACGGGCGAATGGCGCACCGACGAGGTCTCCGCCTTCGATCTCGAGGACGATCCGCGTCCGCCCGAGGGCGGCGGCACGTCGGGTGGCGGCGGAGCAGGGGGCCGGCGCCGGCGGCGCGGCCGCCGGCGTGGCCGCCGCGGCGGTGCGGGAGCCGCGGGTGAAGAAATTCAGGATCGCGGGGACGGGAGCCGGGAGGGCGACTCCGCGCGCGCCGGCGCCGCGGCAGCGCCTCGGGCTCACGGCGATGCGGGCGGCGCAGACGACGAGGACGACGAGCCGGCGAAATTCGCCGCCGCGGAGCCGGTCGAGACCGGAGGCGACTCCGAGGGCGCGGACGACGATCTCGTCGCCGAGGATCTGCTGGACGAATCCGGCACGCTCCCGATGCTCGACGAGCGCGCCCCGGACCCCGACGAGGAAAGCTTCCTCGCGCGGGAGCCGGAAGCGGGAGACGACGACGAGGAAGAGGACGAGCCCTCCGAGCGCGGCCCCGAACGCCGGCCGCCGGGCCGCTGGCGCACCGGGCGCGCCGCCGCCGAGGTCGAGCCGTCCGCAGCCCCGCGCCCGCGCCGGCGCGCCGCGATCATCGCGCTGGCCGATCGCCGCGCGCTCGCGGCCGCGGTCCTGCTCGCGCGCGACCTGCGGCTGCTGCAGGGGATCTGGGTCTACCCCCAGTCCGAGCTGATGACCTTCTTCCGCGGCGTCGCGACCGACCTCGGGGAGGACACGCCGATCTACGTGGTGGGCCTGGCTGCATCGCCCGCGCGCGAGGCGCTTCAGGCCGCAGCGCTCTACCGCGGCCGCATCACCTGGTTCGACCACCACGACTGGCCACCCGAGGATCTCGAGAGCCTGCGCCGCAGCATTGGCGAGGGCGAAGTCTTCGTGACTCCGGGAGCGCCGAGCCCACTGGCGGCGGTGCTGCGCTTCTGCGGCCGCCGCAGTCGCTTCTCGGACAAGCTCGTCGAGCTGTGTGCCGGCCGCTTCAGCGAACACGACTACGAGCGCTGGGGTCGCCACTGGTGGCACCGTCTCGGGGAGATCGCCGCGCGCAGCGGCGATCGCCGCGCCGAGCTCGAGCCCTTGCTGGCGGGCAGGCCGAGCGAGCTCGCGCGTGCGGCCGGCGATCTGCCTCGCCCGCCGGCTCCGATCGAATTCGAATTCGTCGCGAGTCGGGACTTCCGGCTGGTGCACTTCGGCGGCCACGCGCTCGTGGTCGTGCCAACGCCCGCTCCCTTCGATTGCCAGCTCGCTGCGCGGATCGCGCGCGAGCGCTACCACGCGGCGCTCTCGCTGGCCTTCGAGGAGGGCAGCGAGACGCTGCTGCTCGCGGCCGAGGAACGCGGCCCACGCAATCTCGAGGTCGGGGCACTGGCGGCCCACGTCGCCGGCAAGCACGACTGGATCGAGCTGCTGCCGGAGGAGGACCGCTGCGCGGTGCTGCGCGTCTCCGATCTCACGCGGCGCCCGGAGCGCCTCGACGAGGTGCTGCGCGAGATCGCGATGGGCCGCTCGCTGCTCGGAGGTTGAGCGTGCCGGGCGTGCCCACGCGCCGCGCCGCCAGGGCCGGGAGCCCGCCGCTCGGCCCGGCTGCGAATCTGGTCGAGATCTTCTCGTCGGTGCAGGGCGAGGGGCCCAGCGTCGGGGTCCCGACGCTCTTCTTCCGCTTCGGGGAGTGCGATCTCCGCTGTGCCTGGTGCGATTCCCCGCACACCTGGCGCGCCGCGCGCCGCTGTCGGGTCGAGTGGCCGCGCGGCTCGGGCCGCTTCGAGATCCTCGCGAATCCGGTCGACACCGCGACCGCACTCGCCTGCGCCATGCGCCTCGAGCTCGCGCGCCACCGCTATGCAAGCCTGACCGGCGGCGAGCCGTTGCTGCAGCCCGAGCCGCTGCGCGCGCTGGCGCACGAGCTGCGCTCGCGCGGAGTCGAGACCTTTCTCGAGACGCACGGGCTCCATGTGAAGGCGCTCGAGCAGGTCATCGACGAGATCGATTTCGTCTCGATGGACTGGAAGCTCGCGAGCGACGTGCGCCGCGCGAGTGACGAGGGAGCCGCTGCGAGCGCGGACTTCCACGACGCCCACGAGGCCTTCCTGCGCGTCGCGCGTCGCGCGCCCGCGCTCAGCGTCAAGCTCGTGATCACCTGTGCCAGCACAAACGCCGAGATCGACGAGGCCGCGCGGCGGATCGCGGCGGTCGCGCCGGAGGCGACGCTCGTGCTGCAGCCGGTGAGCCCGGCCGGGCGGGTGCGCGAGACCCCTCCCGCCGAGCGCTTGCTCGAGCTCTCGTTCCGGCTCGGGCGGGTGCTGCGCGACGTGCGGCTGGTGCCGCAGACGCACAAGCTCTACGGCGCGCTCTGAGCGCGCGCGCGCAGCGCGTGCCGGAAGCCCTGCAGCGCGAGCTCCGAGCCCGCGCGGTCCGCGCCTCCGAAGCGCTCGCGCAGGTAGGCCTCGGTCAGCGCGCCGAAGCTCGG
>CAYTJA010000421.1:0-5353 GCA_964437835.1 uncultured Spirochaetales bacterium | reverse complement strand
AGCGGGCGCAGCAGGTCCTCGAGCACGAAGAGCTGCTGCTCGGCCTCGAGGTGGAACAGGTCCTTGGTGTGCAGCACACCTACGCATTGATCGAGGTTGCCCGAGTGGACCGGCACGCGCGTGTAGCCCTGGTCGCGCGTCTGCTCGAGCAGCTGAGGCAAGGGCGTGTGGCGGTCGACAGAGAAGATCCGGCTGCGCGGCACCATCACGTCTCGCACCCGGGTGCGCGAAAGCCGGAATACATTGCCGAGCAGGCGGCCGGTGTCCGCGCGAATCGCGCCCATTTCGCGCGCTTCGTCGACCAGCAGGGAGAGCTCCTCGGGCGAGTGCGCGGAGTGGCCGGTCTGGATCCGAGAGACCCCGAAGCCGCGCACGAGCAACCTGCCCGCGCTGTTCATCAGGCGCAGCAGCGGAGCGCAGAGCCCGCCGAACACGAGCAGCGGCGCCGCGCAGGCGAGCGCGACCGGGCCGGGGCGGTCGAGCGCGAGCGCCTTCGGCGCGAGCTCTCCGGCCACGACGTGCAGGAACGTGATCATCACGAAGGAGAGCACGAGTGCGGTCGAGTGCAGGTAGCCCGGGTGCTCGAGGCCGACGCTCGCGAGCAGCGGCGAAATCAGCGCGGAGAGCGCGGGCTCGCCGAGGAAGCCGAGGCCGATGCTCGCGAGCGTGATGCCCAGCTGGGTCGCGGCGATCGCGTCGTCGAGCCGCTCGACCGCGCGCACGGCGGCCGCAGCTCCGCGGCGCCCCTCCTGGAGCCAGAGCTTGAGCTGGCTCCGCCGCACAGCGACGAGCGCGAACTCGGTCGCGACGAAATACGCGTTCGTGAGCACGAGGCCCGGAACGCCGAGCAGCGCGAGGAGCGAGAATCCGACGCTGGGCTCCTCCATCTAGGCAGGATCCCGTGCAGACCAGGGGCGGGGCACGTCGGATAGCGTGGCATGCCGCGCGGCGCGCGGCGAGTCGGCGCGGGTTTCGCCGCCCCTGGCGTCGGGCCGAGATTAGAATGGGCGCCGCACACCCCGGAGGAGCACGCCCGATGAGCGACCGCAGCCAATTTGGCCCCAAGACGACTGCCGACGAAGTGCTCCAGGGCCTCGATCTTTCGGGCCAGCGGGCGATCGTGACCGGAGCCTCCGGCGGCCTCGGCGCCGAGGCCGCGCGGGCGCTTTCGCGGGCCGGCGCCGCGGTCACCTTGACGGCGCGCGACCTCGCCAAGGCCGAGCAGGTCGTCGCTGGGATCCGCGCAGCGGATCCGCGCGCAGAGGTCGAGCTCCGGCTGCTCGAGCTCTCCGAGCCCGCCAGCGTGCGCCGCTTCGCAGCCGA
Organism: uncultured Spirochaetales bacterium; assembly: GCA_964437835.1. Lineage (GTDB taxonomy): Bacteria > Myxococcota_A > UBA9160 > UBA9160 > SMWR01 > CAYTJA01. The sequence goes on along the minus strand of CAYTJA010000421.1, from coordinate 4,030 downwards.
GTGGCTGGCCGACCATCACTCGCTGCAGATGCTGATCCTGAACGCGGCCGTCATGGCCTGCCCGCTGCGCCGCACCGTCGAGGGCTGGGAGCTGCAGTTCGCGACCAACCACCTCGGCCATTTCTTGTTGGCGCAGCAGCTCGCGCCGGCGCTGCTCGCGGGCGCGCCGGCGCGCGTGGTCGCGGTTTCCTCCGGCGGGCACCAGATCTCCCCGGTCGTCTTCGACGACATCCACTTCGAGCGGCGCGCGTACGAGCCGTGGAGCGCCTACGGGCAGGCGAAGACCGCGAACGTGCTATTTGCGGTAGAGCTGGACCGCAAGCTGCGCGAGCGCGGCGTGCGCGCATTCGCGGTGCACCCGGGCATGATCGGGACCGACCTCGGCCGCTACCTCACGCGCGAGACGATCGCGCAGATCCGCAGCCGGGCGAGCGACGGTGGCGAGCCGGCGAAGTCGGTTCCGCAGGGCGCCGCGACCGAAGTCTGGGCCGCGACAGCAGCGGAGCTCGCCGGCCGGGGCGGGATCTACCTCTCCGACTGCAGCATCGCCCCGCCCGCCGGCCCGGGCGTGCGGGGCTATGCGCCCCACGCCGTCGACCCCGCCGCCGCCGCGCGCCTCTGGCAGATCACCGAGCAAACCCTCGGCGAGCACTTCGATGCCTGGCCCCTCCAAGCGGGAATCAGCGAGTAAGGAAGAGCGGGGACGGAGCTTACGATGTGCAGATATTGCACGTTTTTCCCGTGGGAAAAACGTGCAATATCTGCACATCGTAAGCTCCGTCCCCGCCCCTGTCCCCGTCTCCATCCGAGGGTAGATGCAGGTCGAGGTTCATCTCGTCGATGGCACCTATGAGCTGTTCCGGCATTTCTTTGCGGTTCCGGCGCACCGCGACGCGAGCGGGCAGGAGGTCGGCGCGACGCGCGGCGTGCTCGGCTCGCTGCTCGCGCTGCTCGAGAGCGGTGCGACGCACATGGGTGTCGCGACCGATCACGTGATCGAATCGTTTCGGAACCAGCTCTGGCCCGGCTACAAGACCGGAGAGGGCATCGACCCTGCGCTCCTCACCCAGTTCCCGCTGCTGGAGCAGGCGCTCGACGCGCTCGGCGTGGCTGTGTTCGCAATGACCGAACGCGAGGCCGACGACGGCATGGCCTCGGCCGCCGCGGTCGCCGCGCGCGACCCGCGCGTCGCGCGCGTACTGCTCTGCACCCCGGACAAGGACTTGAGCCAGTGCGTGGGCGGAAAGGTCTTCCAGCTCGACCGCCGCAAGAACGCGCTCTTCGACGCGGCCGCGGTCGAGGCGAAATTCGGGGTGCCACCCACCTCGATCCCCGACTATCTCGCGCTCGTCGGAGACAGCAGCGACGGCTACCCGGGTCTGCCCGGCTGGGGCGCCAAGGGCAGCGCTGCGGTGCTCGCGCGCTTCGGATCCATCGAGGCGATCCCCGCGCGCGCGGCCGACTGGGGCGTCGCCGTGCGCGGCGCCGAGAAGCTCGCGAACGTGCTCGCAGAGCAGCGCGAGCTCGCGCTGTTGTTCAAGCGCCTCGCGACGCTCGCGCCCGACCCGCCGGTGATCGACGGCATAGACGTGCTGCGCTGGAGCGGACCGAAGCAGGGTTTCGAAGCGCTCTGCGCGCGGCTCGCTTCGCCCGGACTCGCGCGACGCGCGCGGGCACTGGCTGAGCGCCGCGGCTGACGCGCGGCCCTGCGCCGCGCAGGCGAGCGCGAGCGCTCAGCGAGTCGCGGGCAGCAGCGCGATCGTCTTCCCGATCGTCTGCCGCGCCTCGAGCGCCTCGAGTCCGGCCGGAATTTCCGCCCACGAAATCTCGCGTCCGACGATCGGCCGGATGCGCTTCTCCGCGAGCAGCGCGAGCAGCTCGTCGTGGATGCGCTGCCCGGTCTCGCGCGGATAGGGATTGAAGCCCTGCGCGCGCGACGCCGGATCCGGCTCGCTGCGCCAGCCCATCATTCCGCCGAGCACCGAGAAATTTCCCCACGAGATCCGGCGCGGGTGCAGACCGCGCTCGCCGAATGCGACGTCGCCCGAGAAGCCGCCGATCAGGTAGCGACCGCCCCGCGCGATGCAGTCGAAGGAGCGCTCAGCGACCTCTCCACCGACCAGATCCAGGATCACGTCGGCGCCACGACCGCGCGTGTGTTCGAGCACGCGCTCCGCGAAGGCCTCGCGGCGGTAGTCGATGCAGAGCTCCGCTCCGAGCTCGCGGCAGAGCGCGAGCTTCTCGGCCGAGCCCGCCGTCGCGATCACCCGCGCGCCTCGCGCGACCGCGAGCTGCAGCGCCGCCGAGCCGACGCCGCCCGCCGCCGCGTGCACGAGCAGCACTTCTCCGGGCTCGAGCCGCGCGCGCTCGAAGAGCAGCAGGTGAGCGGTCTGGAACGCGATCAGCAACGCCGCGCCCGCGGCGTCGGGAATGCTCGCGGGCACTTCGAAGCTCATGTCGGCCGGCGCGAGCGCGCGCTCCGCATAGCCGCCGAAGGCGCCCGTCGGGCAGGCGGCGACGCGGCGCCCGACCCAAGCCTCGAGACCCACCGCCGCGGCATCGACCACACCTAGCACCTCCATCCCGGGTGCGAAGGGCAGCGGCGGGTTCACCGTCGGGTAGCGGCCGCGGCAGAGGTCGACGTCGTTCAGGTTCAGCGCGAGCGCGCGCACGGCCACGCGCAGCTCCCCCGTACGCGGCCAGGGCTCGGGGATCTCGTCCTCTCGGAGCGCAAGGCTCGGTCGATCATGGCGATGCACGCGCCAGGCTTTCACGCGGAACCCCCTTGGCGAGCCGCGCGGCGCACGGCGCGCGCATGATGCCAGAGAGCGCGCGCCGAAGTGCCGAATTCGCCCGCATGAGCAGCCGCTCGCGCTTATCCTCGCTCGCGTCGCGGTCGAGCGGAGAGCGGGCAAGCCGTTTCGGCGCGCAGCGAGCCAAAGGCGAGCGAAGTGCGGGTGGGTCAGCCCCGGACCCGAGAGTCCGCAAGCCGCTTCGGCGCGCAGCGAGGCGAAGCCGAGCGGAGAGCGGGTGGGACCGGGCCGCTCCCGGACCGGGGCCCGCAAGGCCCGGCGCGCAGCGAGGCGAAGCCGAGCGGAGAGCGGGTGGGCCGCTCTCGGCCCGGGACCCGCAAGGCTTGCAGGAGGAAAAACATGTTCGCCGTACACGTCACGTTGCGTGTGAAGCCGGGCCGCGCAGCGGAGTTCAAGGCCGGCCTCGAATCGAGCGTCAGTGAGCTCGAGCGCCACGCCGGCACCTCGCTCTTCCTCGCGACCCAATCGCGAGACGACCCACTCGAGTTTCGCTTCACCGAGCTGTACCGCGACGAGGCGGCCTTTCGGGAACACCTCGCGCACTCGGGCAAGCTCGGCCGCCTGCGCGAGCTGATGGAAGGCATGCTCGACGGCAGCTGGCAGCCGACCTTCGCGCATTGGGTCGCGGGCGGCTCGAAGCTTCAGGATCTGCCACCCGCCTAGGACCGAGTTCGCTGCGCGCCTGCCGCGGAGTTCACCGGCTCGCCGAGCGCCGCGCGCGCTCCCGGCGAGCCGTTGCGAAACCGGCTCGCGCCGCCCACCATTGCCGCGTTCGAAGCGGTGGCCCCACCTCAAGGCGTTGAAGTCTCAGGGAAAATTGCCGAGGGGCGGACTTCGGAGAGATGGCCGAGCGGCTGAAGGCACGCGCCTGGAGAGCGCGTGTGCTCGAAAGGGCACCGTGGGTTCGAATCCCACTCTCTCCGCCAGCCCCGCGCTTTGCGCGCACAGCCCGCGGGCGCATGGACCCTCTCCCCGGATCGGCAGATTCGTTAGACTCACGGCCGTTCCTCACGCGCCCATAGCTCAGTTGGATAGAGCGTCAGGTTGCGGACCTGAAGGTCGCATGTTCGAGTCATGCTGGGCGCGCCAGTTTTCCCTTGCGACGCGTTCGCGCGCGAGGGGCCGCCGTGGGTCGGTCAGCTGCGCTGCTCGTGGCGGCGGATGGCCGCGATCAGTGAGAGACCCAATCCCAGCAGCAGCGCCGGCGCTGGCTCGGG
>CAYTJA010000420.1:0-1896 GCA_964437835.1 uncultured Spirochaetales bacterium | reverse complement strand
CGAGACGCCGGTGGCGCCGTGGATCTGGATCGCGTCGTCGATGATCCGGCAGACGCGCTCGGGCACCATTGCCTTGACGGCGCTCACCCAGACGCGCGCCTGCGCGTTGCCGAGCACGTCCATCGCCTTGGCGGCCTTGAGCACCATCATGCGCATGGCCTCGCTCTCGATGCGCGCCTTCGCGATCAGCTCGGTGTTCTTGCCGAGGTTCGCGATGCGCTTGCCGAAGGCCTGGCGCGAGAGACCGCGCTTCGCCATCAGCTCGATGGCGCGCTCGGCGGCACCGATCGAGCGCATGCAGTGATGGATCCGCCCCGGGCCGAGGCGCACCTGCGAGATCTCGAAGCCGCGCCCCTCGCCGAGCAGGATGTTCTCGCGCGGCACGCGGCAGTTCGCGAAGCGGATGTGCATGTGCCCGTGCGGCGCGTCGTCCTTCCCGAACACGTGCATCGGCCCGAGGATCTCGAAGCCCGGCGCGTCGGTGGGCACGAGGATCTGCGACTGGCGGAGATGCGGCGCGGCGTCCGGACTCGTCTGCACCATCACGATCATGATCTTGCAGCGCGGGTCGCCGGCGCCCGAGATGTAGTACTTCTCGCCGTCGATCACCCACTCGTCGCCGACCAGCCGGGCGCGGCAGGAGATGTTCTTCGCGTCGGACGACGCGAGGTCCGGCTCGGTCATCGCGTAGGCGGAGCGGATCTCACCGGCGAGGAGCGGCTCGAGCCAGCGCTTCTTCTGCTCGGGCGTTCCAACCCGCTCGAGCACCTCCATGTTGCCCGTGTCCGGTGCGGAGCAGTTCAGGCACTCCGACGCCAGCGGGCTCCTGCCGAGATCGGCCGCGATGTAGGCGTAGTCGAGGTTCGAGAGGCCCTGCCCCGTGTCGGCATCGGGCAGGAAGAAGTTCCAGAGCCCGTTCGCCTTGGCCTTCGACTTCACGCCGTCGAGCAGCTCGAGCTGCCCCGGCGCCCACGACCAGCGCTCCGCGCGACCCTCACCGAGCTGGAAGAAACGCAGCGTGATCGGCTCGACCTCGTCGCGGACGAAGGCCTTCACCTTCTCGAAGAGCGGCCGCGCGCCCTCCGACATCCGCAGGTCGTTCATCTCGTCGGTGGATTCGAGACCGGCCATGGCTTTCCTCTCTGCTCGGGTGATGGGGCTGGAACGGGCCGCTGTCGTGAAATCGCGAACGGCGCCCGGCGGCCGCCCCGTGCGCGCGCCTGACTTTGCATGGTCGCAGACAGCGCGCCTGCAGCCAGTGGCCGGCCCATCGCGCCGGGCGCGGGGCTGCCGTCGTTCCTCGGACTGCGAAGCGAGGTAGAGCCGCCGCGTGAGCTGCCCCGCGTGCGGAGACGAGAGCCCCGCAGGCAAGCTTCTGTGGGGGCTGCGGGCGGCCTTGGCGAAGTCCTGTCCGGCTTGCGCGCATCCGAATCCGCCCGACCACCGCTTCTGCGGCGCCTGCGGCGCGGCGCTGCAAGACGCGCCGCATAGGCCGCCGCCGCCGGCACGCGATCCGCGCTCCAATTCACCCAAGCATCTCACTGACTGCGCCGAGGAGTCTGGCGGATCGCTGGCATCACGCAGGTAGTGCGACGCAGCGAAAGGGATCTCGACCTCCACGGGGCCCTTCGGCCGCAAGCGGGATCGCTGGCGTCGACGCCAGACAATGCGTCCGCGCAGCGGACCCTACGAAGCTCGGACGGCTGACGTATCTGTAGGGTCCGCTTCGCGGACCGAACCGACGGTGGGTCGCGCTCTGTCGATGCTCACGGATCGAGGCGCGTAGGAAGTAAGAGCGGCAGATCGATGGCCGATAAGGCGAATCCTGACTACTCCCGCATGGAGGTGACCGGCGGGCTCTGGGACGAGGACGAGGCGATGATGATCCGGCGTGAA
>CAYTJA010000419.1:0-12798 GCA_964437835.1 uncultured Spirochaetales bacterium | reverse complement strand
TCGGTGCGCGCGAACGTGCGCGTGGCCGAGGCCGCGAAGCACGGCTTCGGCAAGGCATTCGATCTCGCGTTCCAGGGCGGCGCGGTGACCGGCCTGATGGTGGTCGGAGCGGGCCTGCTCTCGCTCGCGATCGTGGTGTGGCTCGCCGGAAATGAGCACTCCCCCGAGGCGCTGATCGGCCTCGCGTTCGGCGGCTCGCTGATCTCGGTCTTCGCGCGGCTCGGCGGCGGCATCTTCACGAAGGGAGCGGACGTCGGCGCAGACCTCGTCGGCAAGGTCGAGGCGAACATCCCCGAGGACGATCCGCGCAACCCCGCCGTGATCGCCGACAACGTCGGCGACAACGTCGGCGACTGCGCCGGCATGGCCGCGGACCTCTTCGAGACCTACGGCGTCACCGCGGCGGCCTCGATGCTGCTCGCGCACATCATCTTCCCGGGCTCGGCCGACATGTTCCTCTACCCGCTCTTCGTCGGTGCCACGGGGATCGCCGGCACCGTGCTCGGGATCCGCTTCGTCGGGATCGAGGAGCCCGCGAAGGGGCAGAAGCCCGGCGTGATGCGCGCGATGTACACGGGCCTCGCGGTCGCGTCCGGGATCATGCTCGCGGCGATCCTGCTGCTCGGCGGGATCTTCGTCGACGTGCCCGCGACGGACGCCTCCGGGCACAGCCTGTCCTTCTTCGGGCTCTGGCTCTGCGCCGCGGTCGGCGTGGTCGTGACCTTCGCGATGATGTGGATCACGGACGTCTACACCGGTGACGGCTCGCGTTACGTCGAGAAGATCGCGACCGCGAGCGAGGGCGGGCACGGCACGAACGTGATCAGCGGTCTCGCGGTCGGCATGCAATCGACCGCGGTCCCGGTCGCCGTGATCGTGCTCGCGATCGTCTCCACCTACTGGCTCGCGGGTCTCTACGGCGTCGGCATCGCGGCGATGAGCATGCTCTCGCTCGCGGGCATCGTGGTCTCGATCGACGCCTACGGCCCGATCACCGACAACGCGGGTGGCATCGCCGAGATGGCCGAGCTCGGCGACGCCGTGCGCAGCGTCACTGATCCGCTGGATGCCTTCGGCAACACCACGAAGGCGGTCACGAAGGGCTATGCGATCGCCTCGGCCGGCCTCGCAGCCGTCGTGCTCTTCGCGACCTTCATCGAAGACCTGCGCCGCATCGGCGGCATCGAGGGCGCGAGCTTCGACCTCTCGAACGTGTCGGTGCTCTCGGGCCTCTTCATCGGCGCGATGATCCCCTTCGTGTTTGCGTCCTTCGCGATGGACGCAGTCGGCGTGGCCGGCACCAAGGTGGTCGAGGAGGTGCGCCGCCAGTTCCGCGAGATCCCGGGCATCATGGAGGGGACCGCGAAGCCCGACTACCGCACCTGCGTCGACATCGTGACGCAGGCCGCGCTGCGCCAGATGATCGCGCCCGCGCTGATTCCGGCCGTGATTCCGATCCTCGTCGGGCTGACTCTCGGGGCCCCGGCACTGGGCGGCCTGCTGATCGGATCGATCGTGTCCGGCGTCTGCGTCGCGCTCTCGATGACGACTGGCGGCGCGGCCTGGGACAACGCGAAGAAGTACATCGAGGCGGGGCACCACGGCGGCAAGGGCTCGAACGCCCACAAGGCCGCCGTCACCGGCGACACCGTCGGAGATCCCTACAAGGACACCGCCGGGCCTGCGATCAACCCGATGCTCAAGCTCTTGAACGTGGTCGCGCTGCTGATCATCCCGTTTCTGTAGGCCGCGGGCCGCGTGATGCCCGGCGCACCCGAAGCGCATCCGCGCGATCGCCTGCGCCGCGACCTCGGGCTCTGGGACGCGACGCTGCTCGTCGTGTCGGGCGTGATCGGCTCCGGCATCTTCCTGACGCCCGGGCGCATCGCCGAGCTGCTGCCCGGGCCTGGCTGGATCCTCGCGGCCTGGGCGACCGGTGGGTTGATCTCGCTCGCCGGCGCGCTCGCGAACGCGGAGCTCGGCGCGATGTTCCCGCGCGCCGGCGGCAATTACGTCTATCTGCGCGAGGCCTTCCATCCGGCCGCGGGCTTCCTGGTCGGCTGGCTCGGCTTCTTCGTGATCTACGCGGGCACGGTCGCGACGCTCGCAGCGGGCTTCGCGCGCGCTCTCGCGACCTTCGTGCCGCTGTCCCAGCCTGCGCAGCTCGGGGTGGCCGTCGCGCTGGTCGCGGCGACTTCGCTGCTGAACTTCGCCGGCGTGCGCTGGGGCGCGCTCGCGAACAACCTGACCGCGCTGCTCAAGCTGGGAGCGCTGCTGATCTTCGCGGGGATCGGGCTGCTGCAGACGGGCTTCGCGGGGACTCCGGTTTCCGCGCCCGACGCCGCGGCCGCGACCGCAGCGCCGCAGCTGCTCGCATTCGGCCTCGCGCTCTCGCCGGTGCTGTTCAGCTATCTCGGCTGGAACTCGTCGGTCTTCGTCGCGAGCGAGATCCGCGACCCCGCGCGCAACCTGCCGCGCTCGCTGTTCCTCGGACTCGGTGTGTGCGCGGCGCTGTACCTGCTGCTGAACGCGATGTACCTCGTCGCGCTCGGGTCGCAGGGGATGCGCGGCGTGCCCGATGCCGGCAGGGCCGCGGCCGAAGCGCTCTTTGGCGCGCGCGGGAGCTCGCTGGTCGGCTGCCTCGTACTCGCGTCGATCCTCGGGACCCTGAACGCGACCGTGCTCGTCGGCCCGCGGATCCTGTACGCGATGGCGCTCGACGGGCTTTTCTTCGAAGCCGCCGAGCAGACCCACGCCCGCTTCCGCACGCCCGTGGTCGCGATCGCGATCCAGGCGCTGATGGCGACCTTGATCCTGCTGGCGTTCGAAAGTCGCTTCGAGCGCGCGCTCGACGCGACGACCTTCGCGATCCTGCTCGCGGCGCTGGCCGATGTCGCCGCGCTGTTCTGGCTGCGCGCCACGCGGCCCGAGCTCCCGCGCCCCTACCGGGCCTGGGGCCATCCCTTCGTCCCCGGCTGCTACGCGCTGACGCTCGCCGCGGTGGCCGCCGCACTGCTGATCCGCCAGCCGGCGGAGTCGGCCTTCGGGCTGTGCCTGGCTGCGCTCGGCGGACCGGCCTACCTGTATTTCGCGGCTCGAAACGCCGCGCGGCTCCGGCCCTAGGCGCGCGCCCCTGCGCGCGCCGCGGCTGCTCGCGCGCGGCGAGCGGATTCCATACCCTCGGCCCGGCGCGCCCGGCTCGCGCCCGATCTTCCACGACAGGATCCCGGGCTCGGAAAAATCGAGGCTGCCAGGACGCATGCGCCACGACTTCGACAAGCTGAAGCGACTGCCGCCCTACGTGCTGGCGGAGGTCATCGACCTGATGAAGGCCGCGCGGCGCCGGGGGGAGGACATCGTCGACCTCGGGATGGGCAATCCCGACCTCGCGACGCCCGATCACGTGGTCGAGAAGATCGTCGAAGCCGCGCGCAATCCGCGCAACCACCGCTATTCGGCGTCGCGCGGGATTCCGAACCTGCGCCACGCGATCAGCGAGTGGTACCAGCGGAACTACGCGGTCGAGCTGGATCCCGATCGCGAGGCGATCGCGGTGATCGGCGCCAAGGAGGGGCTCTCGCACTTCGTGCTCGTGACGATCGGGCCCGGCGACGTCGTGCTGTGTCCGGACCCCGCGTATCCGATCCACCAGTACTCGGTGATCATCGCCGGAGGCGACCTTCGCCACGTGCCGATGAGCGAGAATTCGGACCTGATCGAGAGCCTGCGCAAGGCGATCGCGCGCACCTGGCCGAAGCCGAAGCTGCTGATCCTCTCGTTCCCGCACAATCCGACCACGCAGGTCGTGGACCTGACCTTCTTCGAGCGCATCGTCGACTTCGCGCGCGAGCACGACCTCATGGTGCTGCACGACTTCGCCTACGCCGAGGTCTGCTTCGACGGCTACAAGCCGCCGAGCATCCTGCAGGTGCCGGGAGCCAAGGAGCTGGCTATCGAGTTCACGTCGCTCTCGAAGAGCCACTCGATGGCCGGCTGGCGCGTCGGCTTCGCCTGCGGCAACCGCGAGATGATCCACGCGCTCTCGCGCATCAAGAGCTACCTCGATTACGGCATGCCGCAGGCGATCCAGATCGGCGCGATCGTCGCGCTGCGCGGGCCGCAGGACGTGGTGCGGGAGAATTGCGAGGAGTACCGCCTGCGGCGCGACGCGCTGATCGATGGCCTCGCGCAGCCGGGCGAGGGCGCCTGGAAGATCGAGAAGCCGCTCGGCACGATGTTCGTGTGGGCGCGCATCCCGGAGCCGCTGCAGGCGCTGGGATCGCTCGAATTCAGCAAGCGCCTGTTGACGCAGGCCAAGGTGGCGGTTTCGGCGGGCGTCGGCTTCGGCCAGAACGGCGAGGGGCACGTGCGCTTTGCGCTGATCGAGAACCGACACCGCATCCGCCAGGCGGTGCGCAACATCCGCCGCTTCCTGCGCGAAGCGGGCGTCTGAGGGGCGAGGCGTGGCCGGAGCGCAGCGGGTTGGCGTGGGACTGATCGGGCTCGGCACGATCGGCACCGGCGTCGTCAAGGTGATGCAGCAGAATGCCGCCGTGATCGAGCAGCGGCTCGGCTTCCCGCTCGCGCTGCTGCGCATCGCAGATCTCGATCTCCAGCGCGACCGCGGCGTCGATCTGTCGGGGATCCGCTTCGACGCCGATGCGAACGGCCTCATCGACGACCCCGAGATCGACATCGCCATCGAGCTGATCGGCGGCTACGACACCGCGCGGCGGCTGATCCTGCGCGCGATCGACCGGCGCAAGCCCGTGGTCACCGCGAACAAGGCGCTGCTCGCGCGCGACGGCGTCGAGATCTTCGCGGCCGCGCGCGCGAAGGGCGTCGACGTCGCCTTCGAGGCCAGCGTCGGCGGCGGGATCCCGATTCTTCGCTCGCTGCGGGAGGGTCTCTCCGCGAACCGGATCCAGAGCCTGCACGGCATCGTGAACGGCACCACGAACTACGTGCTCACGGAGATGGAGGCCACCGGTGCGGCCTACGAAGTCGTGCTGAAGCGCGCGCAGCAGCTCGGCTATGCCGAGGCCGATCCCTCCTTCGACGTCGACGGCATCGACGCCGCCCACAAGCTCACGCTGCTCGCGGCGATGGCCTTCGGCGCGGCGCTGACCTTCAAGGACATCCCGACCGAGGGCATCCGAGGCCTCGCGCCGGTCGATTTCGATGCCGCGCGCGAGCTCGGCTACCGGATCAAGCTGCTCGCGATCGCGAAGGCGCACCCCGACGGCGAGCGCATCGAGGCCCGCGTGCATCCGACCCTGATCCCGAGTGGCAGCCTGCTCGCGAAGGTCGACGGCGCGATGAACGCGATCGCGGTCTGCGGCGACGCGGTCGGGCCGACGCTCTTCTACGGCGCTGGCGCCGGCGAGCTCCCGACGGCCAGCGCGGTGGTGGCCGACGTGATGGAGCTCGCGCGCGAGGTGCGGCGCCAGAGCTCGGGGCGCGTGGCGCCGCTCAGCTACCTGCCCGAGGCGCTGCGCCAGCGGCCACTCGTCCCGCTCTCCGAGCTCCACGGCCGCTACTACCTGCGCTTCACCGCGCTCGACCGCCCCGGCGTGCTGGGCCAGATCGCGGGCGCGCTCGGGCATCACGGCGTCGGCATCGAATCGCTGATCCAGAAGGGCAGGGCCTCGGGCCCCGGCTCGGTGCCGGTGCTGGTGCAGACGCACCCGGCCTCCGAGGGCGCCGTGCTCCAGGCGCTCGCGGCGATCGATCAACGTCCGGATGTGACCGCGCCGACGCGCCTGATCCGGATCGAGGAGGGGCTATGAGCGCAGCGGCCAAGCCTGTCTTGCGTTCCTGGTTCCAGAGCATCCGGAATCCAGCCGAGCGCTATCCGCTCGACGAGATCGTCTACACCGCGAGCGACGGCGGCCTGCTCGAAGTCGTGCACGACATGCAGGAGCTGCACAAGATCTCGGGCGCGGAGTGGAAGCGGATCTTCCACGAGCGCAGCCACGTGAGCGAGTGGCCCTACGGCTCCGGGGTCTGGGGCAAGAAGGAATGGGTGCTGCCCGAGCTCGACAGCGAGAACATCGTCTCGATGTACGAGGGCAACAGCAACCTGTTCTGGGCCGAGCGCTACGGGCGCCAGCTCGGCCTCGAAGACCTCTGGATCAAGCAGTGCGGGAACTCGCACACGGGCTCCTTCAAGGACCTCGGCATGACGGTGCTCGTCTCCCAGGTCAAGGAGATGATGCGGCGCGGCAAGTCGATTCCCGCGGTGGCCTGCGCGTCGACCGGCGACACCTCCGCGGCGCTCTCGGCCTACGCCGCGGCCGCGGGAATTCCCGCGGTGGTCTTCCTGCCGAAGGGCAAGGTCTCGCTCGCGCAGCTGATCCAGCCGGTTGCGAACGGCGCGATCGTGTTCGCGCTCGACACGGATTTCGACGGCTGCATGGAGATCGTGCGCAAGGTCGCCGAGCGCGATGGGATCTACCTCGCGAATTCGATGAACAGCCTGCGCATCGAGGGTCAAAAGACGGTCGGGATCGAGATCATCGAGCAGTTCGACTGGGAAGTCCCCGACTGGATCGTGATCCCGGGCGGCAATCTCGGCAACGTCTCGGCGCTCGCGAAGGGCCTCGACATGCTGCTCGAGCTCGGCTTGATCGATCGCAAGCCGCGCATCTGCTGCGCACAGGCGCAGGCCGCGAACCCGCTCTTCCTCTCCTACCAGCGCGGCTTCGAGGTGTTCGAGCCGATCCACGCGCGGCCGACGCTCGCTTCGGCGATCCAGATCGGAAACCCGGTCTCCTTCGAGAAGGCGATCGCGGCGCTCAAAAAATACGATGGCGTGGTCGAGCAGGCGAGCGAGGTGGAGCTCGCCGAGGCCTGCGCGCGCGCCGATCGCACCGGGCTCTTCAACTGCCCCCATACGGGCGTCGCGCTCGCGGCGATGGAGAAGCTGATCGCGCGCGGGCAGATCCGGAAGGGCGATCGCGTCGTCGTGATCTCGACCGCGCACGGGCTCAAGTTCATCGAATTCAAGCTGCGCTATCACGAGATGCAGCTCGAGGGCATCGAGTCGCGGGTGCCGAATCCGCCGATCGAGCTGCCCGCCCACTACGAAAGGGTGCGCGACGAGATGCTGCGGCAGATCGAAGTGCGCTTCGGCTGAGCGCCCGCGTTGTTCACCGGAATCGTCGAAACGCTGGGTCTCGTGACGCGAGTCGAGCGCTCCGTGACTTCCGCGAGCCTCGCAATCGAAGCGCCGGAAATCCTGTCGGGTGTCGCGCTCGGCGCGAGCATCGCGGTCAACGGCTGCTGCCTGACCGTCGCGGCGCTCGAAGCCCGCGGCTTCCGTTTCGAAGCCGTCACGGAGACGCTCGCGTGCACGAATCTCGGGCTGCTCGAGGCGGGTTCCCGGGTGAACCTCGAGCGCGCGCTGCGCGCGGACGGACGCTTCGACGGCCATTTCGTACAGGGGCACATCGACGCGGTCGGCCGCGTGCGCTCGCTCCTGCGCCGAGGCGACGACGTGCGCCTCGCGATCGGCTGCGAGCCGGCGCTCGCGGAGCTGCTGGTTCCGAAGGGCTCAGTCGCAGTGGACGGCGTGTCCCTGACTCTCGCCGGGCTCGGCGACGACGTCTTCGAGATCGCGCTGATCCCGTACACGCTGCGGCACACGACGCTCGGCTCGCTCGGCACAGGCGCCGCGGTGAATCTCGAGGCCGACATCCTCGGGAAATACGTGCGGCGCGGCCTCGAGCGGATCCGCGCCGGAGGGGCGTCTTCCCCGTGGTAGGCTGCGCCCCCACCCGCCTGAGGTTCTGATGAGGCGACGAGCGCTGGCCGCAGGACTCGCGACCTTGCTCTGCGCCCAGGGCGTCGCCGCGGATGGAGCTACCCTGGCGCTCACGTCGCTCGGTGCCCTCGCGAACTTCGGCGTGTGTCTCTTCTTGTCGGCGCAGATCGACGAGGACGACGAGGCCGCGGACGAGGCGGCCGAGGAAGCCGAAGCGGAGGCCGCCGCAGGCGAGCCCGATGCCCAGGAGGCGAGCGGCGCTCTGCAGGAGCCCGGCGATCTCTACACGCGGCGCGGCCTGGTCGTGGGCGTCGGCGGGAGTACGGGGTTCGAGTTCTTCGACGACGACGGCGCGAGCGGCGAGGAGGTCGATTTCGGTCTCGCGGCGCGCGCCGGTTTTCGCTGCACCGATCGCATGTCGTCGGAGCTCGCCTACGAATGGCAGGAGGGCTTCGATGTCGAAAACTCCTCGAACGACCCGCACTGGACGCTCACGAGCAATGCGAAGCTCCACCTGCTGACCGGCCGGCTGCAGCCCTTCCTGCTCGCCGGGGTCGGGATCCTGCACGGGGAAGTCCCCGGGGAGAAGAGGCGCACCGACGTCGCCGCGAGGATCGGCGGGGGCGTCGACTTCTACCTGACCGAGCAGGTCGCGTTCTCGCTCGATGCAAGCTATGTCGCACCCGGCGGAGATGTCAAACAGCTCGACTACCTGTCAGTCGGCTGGGGCCTCCAGCTCCACTTCTGAGAACCGATGCTTCGCGCACTGGACGTCGCGACTTCGACCCTGGCCTCGGCACTGCGCTTCCACAGCGGAGGGCGCGTCGGACACCTCGGCGCGCGCCCACAGCAGCTGCTCGAACTCTACGACTTCGAGGGCTGCCCCTACTGTCGCAAGGTGCGCGAGGCGCTCTCGATCCTCGACCTTTCGGCGCGGATCCGCCCCTGTCCGCGCGGCGGGCCCCGCTTCCGGCAGGAATTGATCCGGCGCGCGGGCAAGGCTCAGTTTCCCTATCTCGTGGATCCGAACACGCGCGTCGAGATGTACGAATCCGCTGCGATCGTCCGCTACCTGTTCGAGCGCTACGGCGACGGCCGTGTGCCGCGAGCGCTCGCGCTCGGGCCCCTCACGGATCTGAGCTCGATGTCGATCTCGCTGCTGCGGCCCGGCCGCGGCGTGTTCTATCGCCCCGCACGCGTCCCCGAGCGGCCGCTCTCGCTCTACGGCTTCGAGGCCTCGCCGACCTGTCGCATCGCGCGCGAGCTCTTGTGCTGCCTCGAGCTGCCCTATCGCCTGCACAACGTGGCCGCGGCGAGCCCGAGCCGGCCCGCCTTCGTGCGCCGCGCGGGCCGCATGCAGCTGCCCTTCCTCGCGGATCCGAATACCGAGTCCGCGCTCTTCGGGCTGCCGGAGATCGCACAGCACCTCGAGCAGAACTACGCGCTCTGAGGCCGGGCCGAGCCAGCCGCTACCTTGCGCGCGCTGTGCAGAGACTCGGCCACATCGACGATGCGCGGCTCTACTTCGGGCGCGATCTCGCGGCGCCCGAGCTGGTCGCGATCGCGGACGGCGAGGCGGCCGTGTTCTCGAGCCACGCACCGGGGTGGGCCGGTTCGAACGAGGACGCCGCCGCGCTGATTCCGCTCGGCGGCGACGCCGCGTTCTTCGCGGTTGCGGACGGCGTCGGCGGTGCGCCGGCTGGCGAGCAGGCGTCGCGGGTCGCGATCGAGGCCGTCTGGAGCCGGCTCTCGGAAGCGCGCAGCGCCGAGAGTCCGACACCCGGCCTGATGCTCGAGGCGATCGAAGCCGCGCAGCAGGCCGTGCGCGCGCTGGGCCTCGGCGCTGCGACGACGCTGGCCGCACTGGAAGTCCGAGGAGCCCGGGTGCGCCCCTATCACGTCGGCGATTCACGCGTGCTCGTGATTGGGCAGCGCGGCCGCATCAAGCTCCAGACCGTGTGCCATTCGCCGGTCGGATTCGCGGTCGAAGCCGGAGTCCTGAACGAACGCGCGGCGATGCACCACGTCGATCGCCACCTGGTGTCGAACGTGCTCGGCGCTGCGGATACGCGGATCGAAGTCGGCAGCCAGCTCGTGCTCTCGCGTTTCGACACTGCGCTGCTCGGCAGCGATGGCCTCTTCGACAATCTCTTCGTACACGAGATCGCAGAGGCCCTGTGCTCGGGAGCGCTTCGGTCGGGCGTGGAAGCGCTCGTCGCAATGGCCCTACGCCGGATGCAGGGCGCTGCGGGGCGCGGCCCGAGCAAGCCCGATGACCTGACCGTGGTCGCCTTCCGGCGGGCAGCTCCGCGCGCCCCTGGACCGAACGAAACGCGAAGAAAAGCGCGGTCTTCCCCCTAGCCCGCGGGTCCCGGGCCGGGAGCGGCCCGGCCGGCGACCGCGAATCGCCCCGAATTATGCAGTTCCTGCGGCCAGCTTCGCGTGATTGCGTCGTTTTCTTCGATCTCGGAGCTAGAATGACCCGCTCGAAGCAGGACTCGGCAGCATCGCTGCGGCCGCAGTTCACACGACAACTCCGGAGTCGCGGTGGTGGAGGGGTCATGAAGAGTCTGATCACGGCGATCGTGCAGGCCCTGGTCGACAAACCTGACGAGGTTCAGATCAAGGAAGTGATCGGAGACCACGCTCACGTTCTCGAACTGCGGGTCGCGAAGGAAGATCTCGGAAAGGTCATCGGGAAGGGCGGGGCCCACGCTTCGGCGCTGCGGACGCTGATGGCAGCCGCGAGCGGCAAGGAAAAGAAGCGCTACATCCTCGAGATCATCGAGTTCTAGTCTCGCGGGTCCGGGCCTTGTGGTCCCGGTCCGGGCGCAGCCCGGACCACCCCACTCCGCTCGGCTTCGCCTCGCTGCGCGCCGGGCCTTGCGGGTCCCGGTCCGGGAACGGCCCGGTCCCACCCGCTCTCCGCTCGGCTTCGCCTCACTGCGCGCCGAAGCGGCTTGCACAGACGCAGGTGTGCCGCGCGACGCTAGGGCGGGCGCAGCGCTGCGCACTGAGGATCCGATTCACCGGGGGAAGATCCGGACGTCCCCTGTTTCGGTTTCGTTATTGCCGATCACGAACTCGTAGCTGTGATCTGGCGCACAGATCGGTTGGCGCGTGCGCGGCCCGGCGGGCAAGGTCGCTGCGCTGCCGGACCCTTGCGTGTGTTTCCTGCGCACCGCTTTCAGCCTGTGCCTCTCGGCACGTCCCTTGCGATATCCGACTCGCAACCGGGCTCGGCTCCGGTGGAACGAAGGGGAGATGCATGGACACCCGAAGCACCGCAGAGGAGCACTTTCGGCGCGGGCTCGCCGCGCTCGAGGGCGGGTCGAAGGAGGAGGCGGTCGAGCAGCTGCGCACGGCCCACCGCATCGATCCGAGCCACGCTCGCTACCGCTCCTACTATGGACTCGCACTGGGACTCGTGGAGCGCCGCTTCGACAAGGCGCTCGAACTCTGCCGCTCCGCGGCGAAGGAGGAGTTCTTCAATCCGTTGCTGTATCACAACCTCGCGCGCGTCCACCTCGCGTTCGGGTTTCGTGCCGAAGCGATCCGCTTCCTGCGGCGCGGTCTGATGATCGATCCGGGAAATCGGGAGATCACGAGCGAGCTGCGCGCGCTCGGGGTGCGTCGGCGACCGGTCTTCGGCTTCCTCGGCCGCGACCACCTGCTGAACCGCTGGATCGGCTCGCTCGCGAGGCGCACCAGCACGCAGGCGACACTGTTCGAGGCCTTCCAGATCTGAGAGTGTTGACAGGCCCGCGGGGGCACAGTAATAACCGCGCTCACATCGGAGGGCACGCGCTTGGGGAGCGTGATCAAGAAGCGCCGCAAGAAGATGCGAAAGCACAAGAAGCGGAAGCTCTTGAAGCGGGCCCGTCACAAGCGCAAATAGCGCACTCGGCTCGGTTCTCCTTCACCCACCCGTACAGGTTCTCGCGCGCAGCGGCGCGCGGGTTCGCGCTGCTCGTCGACGTCGCGCAGCGTCCGTTTCTCCGGCGGCTCGCGATCGAGCCGCACTGCAGACGTGTGCCCGCGCGCGGCACTCGGGCGCACCCAGAACCGGCGACACTCGCAATTCCCGCGTGCAGATACTTGATTTTTTTGGGTTTGCGTCTTGACGGGTTGAAAAAAGTGCTGGTACGCTCAGTCGCAACAGTGGCTCTACAGCCGCGGATCGAGAGTGGTTCGAAGGCAATTTGCCTTCAAGTCGCACATTCCGGTCTCCGATAGGAGCCGGGAGAACAGGAGCCTGGCAGCAATGCACGGCTTCTCGGGGCAGCAAGCTGCTCCTCTCCCCTGGATGTACTAGGGAATGTGAGGCAGCTGCGGCCGGAGTCACGAACAGGGGGGAACCCAGGAATGGCAGCTAAGAAGAAGGGCCGCAAGAAGGCGGCAAAGAAGGCGACCGCAAAGAAGGCCACGCGCAAGAAGGCTCGCCGCCGGAAGAAGTAGCGGTCGAGTCGACCTTCGCATAGGTCGCAGGACCCCGGCCGGCTTTCGAGCCGGCCGGGGTTTTTCTTTGGCTTCGGATGGCCGCGATGCGGGGCCGCGCTGGTCGGAGCCGCTCCGGCGCGCTATCTGAAGGCCCTCCCGGAGGTCCCCATGGCACGCATCACGATCGAAGACTGCACTCGCGTCGTTCGCAATCGCTTCCACCTGGTCCAGATGGCTGCGATCCGCGCAAAGCAGCTCAAGAAGCGCTCGCGTCCGCTGGTGCAGAGCGAGGACAACAAGGAGGTCGTGGTGGCGCTGCGCGAAATCGCGGCGGGCTTCATCAAGCCCGACTACCCGGATGTCCCGCCGGCCGAGACCGAGTAGGCGCCCGCGCTGGCGCCCGGGGCCTTGCCCCGCACAGTGAGCCCTCCTGCGAACAGGATCAGCGGCTAGGCCGCAAGCCGTTTCGGCGCGCAGCGAGGCGAAGCCGAGCGGAGTGCGGGTGGGACCGGGCCGTTCCCGGACCGGGACCCGCAAGGCCCGGCGCGCAGCGAGGCGAAGCCGAGCGGAGAGCGGGTGGGACCGGGCCGTTC
>CAYTJA010000418.1:0-23741 GCA_964437835.1 uncultured Spirochaetales bacterium | reverse complement strand
CGCGGCGCCGCATGCGCTGATCCGGAACAGCGCAGACGGCCGCCGCCGCATCGCGCTGGTGCTGCTCGACTGCGGCGACTGGCAGATCTCCGAATACCTGCGCGCGCGCGGCGAGCTTCCGGTCTTCGATGCCCTGCTCGCCTCCGGCCACCGCGCGGTGCTGAACAGCGATCCGCCGCTGACCGCAGCCGCGCTCGAGTCGATCGTCTGGCCGGAGCGCTCGCGCCGGCCCTCCTTCGTGGGTTGGCTGCACCAGCTCGGCACCGAGCTCGCGGGCCTCGAGAGCATCGGGCGCAACCCGCTCGCGCCGCTGCGCTGGTTCCTGCCGGCGAGCCGCGACCTCTTCGCGACGCTGGGCGCGGGCCCTCTGCGCGTCGCGAACCTGCTCTTCTCGCACGGCGGCATCGACGCCGGTCGGCACGGCATCGCGACGGGGCCGCAGGGCCGCGAAAGCGAGCTCCCGATCGCGCGCGCGAGCCGCGACCTGCGCCCCGAGGAGCGCGAGCGCTTCCCGCAGCTCGCCGCGGCGATCGCGCACAGCGAGCGCGACGCGGTGCACCTGCGCAGCATCGCCGCCGAAATGGACACCGCGGCCGAGCTCGCGCGCGATGCGAGCCTCGACTTCTTCGCGCTGCGCGTCGAGCCGCTCGATCTGCTCACGCATGCGCACTTCGCCGAGATCGCGCGCACGGGCCAGGACGACGGTCAGGCGCTGCTCTTCGAGCTCTACCGCTACCTCGACACGCGTCTGGCCGAAGTCGACGCCGCGCTCGACAGCGACGACGTCTTCATCCTGATGTCCGACCACGGCATCAGCACCGCGATGGAGCACTCGCCGGACGCGCTCTTCGTCGCGGTCGGCGGCGAGCTCTCCCCGGGCCGCGCGCCGGGCAATCCCGACCTCGCGGGCATCCCCTTCCTGATCGCGGAGTGGCTCGGCGTCGAGGCGAAGTGGCCGGACACGGGAATCGCAGCGCGGCGCTCGCTGCGGAAACCGCCGTGAGCGTCGGGGCTGCTGGCTTCGAAGCCACAGAGCGGCGGTGGATCTGCAGCATCGGCATGGGTACTGTCTTCGCGCGATGCCGCGCGCGCTGAACCTGCACGCGATCCGACCGGCGGCGCTGCAGGGGATCGAGTCACCCGGGCTGTGGAGCCGGCTTCGATGAGCGACGCACGCGGCGAAACGAGCCCGATCGCTGCGCTGCTCGGGTCGACGGGCGGCGTGTTCGTGCTGGCCGCCGTCGGCTACAACGAGTGGCTGATCCAGATGCTCGCAGGCTCGCCGCTGCCCCCGGGCGTCTGCGCCGGTGTCCGCCATTCCCAGCTCGCCCTGCTCGCAGCGGGCGTTGCCCTGATCGCGCTCGCGGCCGGAGTGCAGCGGCTGTCGATACTCGCATGGCTCTCCCGACCGCTGGCGGGGAATTGCACGCTCGCCCTGCTCGCGGTCGCAGCGCCCCTACTCGCGGCAGAGCTGATGCTGCGGCCGATGCTGCGTTGGTCTCAGTTGCAGAAGACGACGCTCTTCGAGCGCGACGCCGAGCTCGGCTGGCGCATGCGGCCCGGGATCCGGGCGCGCTGGTTCGGCAGCGAAATCGAGGTCAACGCGAAAGGCCTGCGCGGCCCCGAGCTGCCCTACCCGAAGCCGCAGGGCACGAAGCGCATCCTCTGGCTAGGCGACTCGGTCACGATCGGATACCGGCTCGCGAGCTGGCGCGAGAGCTTCCCGTACCTCGTGGAGGCGGCACTCGAACGCGCGCCCGGGCTCGAGCTCGAAACGATCAACGGCGCCGTCGATGGTTATTCTCCCTGGCAGCACGCGGCCTGGCTCGCGCGCGAGGGAGTTCGCTACGACCCCGACCTCGTGATCGTCTGCTTCGTGCTGAACGACGTCACCGAGAAGCTCGAGCTGGTCCGCTTCGGCGGCAGCGGCGAGGGTTTCCAGCTCGCCCACACCGCGAACCGGCTCGAAGAGCGGATCGGCGACATCGCGATCCTGCACTACTCGCGCGAGATCCTCGCGCGCCTGCGCTTCGGTGCCGACGCGCAACGGGGCGCGCGTGAGCAGGAGATCCTCGAAGTCGAGACGCTCGCTCGTGAACCGGATCGCGCAGACGTGAGCAAAGCCTGGCAGACCACGCTCGACGAGCTGCGCGAGATCTTCGCCACCTGTCGCGAGCGCCGCATCCGCAGCGCACTGGTCGCGTTTCCCTTCACGTTCCAGTTCCGCGCCGTGAAGCGGCTCTCGGCACCCCAGCGCGTGCTCGAGAGCTTCGCGCAAGAGGCCGGAATTCCGTATCTCGACCTGCTGCCGCCGATGCGGCGCCGCATCCAGAGCGAGGGAGCGGTGCTGACGGAGTGGTTCTTCGACGAAGATCACCCGACCGCCCGCGGCAACCAGGTAGCCGCCGAGCTGATCCTCGACTTCCTCGAACGCGAAGGGCTCTTGTCCCGGCCGGCAGCGTCGGCGAGCGCTCCCGGATGACGTCGGCCGCGCCGGAGCGCTCGCAGTCCACGTCGACCGCGCCGGAGCGCTCACTCGGGGCCACGCGCCTGCTCGCGATCGTCATCAACTACCGCACGGCTGCGATGACGATCGAGGCGGTGCGCGCGCTGGTTCCGGAGCTCCGCGCGCTCGGCGCAGCGCGCGCGGTGATCATCGAGAACGACTCGGGGGACGCTTCCCGGGCGCGGCTGGAGTTGGCGCTTCGCAGCGAGGGCTGGCAGGACTGCGTCTCGCTGCTCGTTTCCGATCGCAACCGCGGCTTCGCCGGCGGCATCAACCTCGCGCTGGAATCCGAGCGGCACTCCCCGACGCCTGCGAGCTTCGTCTACCTGCTCAACTCCGACGCCTTCGTGGCCCCTGGCGCCCTGCGCACGCTGGTCGAATTCCTGGAGGCTCATCCCGAAGTCGGGATCTGCGGCAGCTACATCCACGGGCTCGCGGGCGAGCCCCACGATACGGCCTTCCGCTTTCCGTCGATCCTCGGCGAATTCATCGCGAGAGTTCCGCTCTGGCCCTTCACGCGCTGGCTCAAACGCTTCGCCATCGCGCTGCCGATTCCGACCCGACCCACGGCCGTCGACTGGCTGGCGGGCGCGAGCATGTTGATCCGCAACGAAGTCTTCGAGGCGATCGGCGGCTTCGACGACGACTTCTTCCTCTACTACGAAGAGACCGACTTCTGCCGGCGCGCCAGCAAAGCGGGATTCTCGACCTGGTACGTGCCGGAGAGCCGCGTCGCCCACGCCGGCTCGCAGTCGACGGGATTCCAGGATCTGAGCCGTCCGCGCGCCGCGTACTGGTTCGAGTCGCGGCGGTGCTTCCTGCGCAAGCACCATGGGTTGGCCTATCTCTGGCTCGCGAATCTCGCCTGGGTCGCGAGTTTTGTGCTCGGCGAGCTGCGCCGCGCGCTCAAGGGTCTGCCGGGCGCGGATCCGCCCCATCTGTTCCGCGACTTCCTGCGGCATAACTTTCTTCCCCGGGCGGCGTCGGATCGACCCCGCCACTAGCCCCGTCGCCCTCGAGCCCCTGCGCGAAGCGGAAGGCGTCGAACTCCGCGGTCGCGAGTGCTTCCGCGCCGACGCCGACTTCGCCGGCGAGCTGCGCGAGCGCCCCCGTGTCGAAGGCGTCGAGGCGCTCCGCGAGCGCGAGCAGGCGGCCGAGGCTGCCCTCGTGCGCGAGGATCGCGCGGCGCAGCTCGAGATCGACGCGCAGCTTGTGCAGCGCCTCGTGCAGCGGGATGCCGAGCAGCGCGTCGACCAGCGACATCAGGCCCGCGAGGAACGCGCGCTCCTGCTGCTGCCGGCTCGCGCAGACGCGGCGCAGCAGCAGCTGCATCAGGCGCGCGCGGCGCGCGGCCGTGAGCAGCAGCGGATCACCCGGGCCCGCGCCGTCTTCGCCGGCGAATAGCAGCACGTGCAGCCAGCGCGTGAGGCGCTCGCGGCCGAGGCGCGCCAGCGCCCGGGGCAGATCCGAGGCCCGGCGCGCGGGATGATCCCCGGCTTCGCCCGAGCGGATCAGCTGCATCACGGCCTCCGCGATGCGCGGCTGGCGCGCGATCCCATCGCAGAGCGCCTCGAGGCTGGCGCCCTCGTGCAGGCGTGCGAGCAGCTCGAGCAGCACCGCGCGCGCCGGGTCGAGGCGGCGGCCCGTGATCACCATCGGGCGCGCAAAGTAGAAGCCCTGGAAGCGCTCGAAGCCCAGCGCGCGGCACTGCTCGTAGACTGCGCGCGTCTCGACCTTCTCCGCGACGAGCGTGAGGCCGCGACCTCCGAGGTGCTTTGCAACGCGCTCGAGCCCCGCGGCGTCGACCGCGGCGAGGTCGACCTTGACCGTATCGACGTAGGGGAACAGCACGTCGCGCGCGTCTCCCGGCGCGTAGTCGTCGAGCGCGAGCGCGAAGCCGGCCGCGCGCAGGCGCTCACAGGCCGCTCTCACCTCGGCGTCCGGAGGGATGTGTTCGAGCAGCTCGAGCGTGATGCGCTCGCGCGGGAGTGCCAGTGCGAGATCCCCGACCAGCGTCTCGCGGTCGACGTTGATGAAGCCCGGGTAGCGGCCGAGGATGGCGTCTGCGCCGAGCGCGCTGAAGGTGTTGGCCATGATGCGGGTCGCGGCCACGCGGTGGTCCGAGAAGATCGCAGTCTCGCTCTCGGCGGAATCGCGGTAGAGCAGCTCGTAGGCGACGACGCGCTCCCCTGCGTCGAGGATCGGCTGGCGGCCGATGAAGATCTGATCCGATCGAACGAGTGCATCGCTTGCCAAAGCGGGCTTCGAGGCTTGCACTCGCGCTACGCCTCTCCGAGCAGTACGTCTCGCTGATAGGCTGCGAGATCGGAGAAGGACTTGAAGGGCAGTCCGCGCACCGAATGAGGATCGGGCAGCGGCTGTGCACCGGAGCGCTCGAGCAGCGTGTCGATCAGCTGGCGCATCGCTTCGGAGGGAGATTCGCTGTTCGCGGCGAAGCGCAGCGCATCGAAGCGGTCGCTGCGCAAGCGCACGACCTTGAGCGGCTCGCCGCGGGCGTCGCGCCAGTTGAGCACGAGGTCGATGAGGATGACCGGTGCGATGTCGTCGCTCTGGATCGCGCCGGCTCCGAGCGCCTGGATCTGCGCATAGCGCAGCTTCTTCTTACCGACGCCGACGATCTCGAGGCGCAGCACGTCCTGCGCGAGTTCGAGCGGAACGGCCGGCAGCACCTCGACCTGACGCTCCGGCGCCGCACCGAGCGCCGCCGGAGCAGTCCGCGGCGCGGGCGTGGGCCCACGCGGCATGGGCATCGGCACCGGAATCTCTTCGGTCCCAGCGGGCGCCGGCCGCGGAGCCAGCCCCGCGCGCGCAACGCGCGCTTCGGGTCTCGCTGCCGGGGAGATCTCGATCGGCGGGTGGGAAGCGAGGTTCACTTCGGCCTGGATCGCATCGAGATCGACGGCTCCGTGCAGGTCCAGCGCCTGCTGCGCGGCGTCCTCGGGACGCAGTTGCGGATCTTCCCACTGCGCGAGCGCGGAGGCGGGCACCGGCGGCGTCCAGCTGGCATGCCCAAACAGTTGCTGGACGGCGGCCCGTGCCGGCGCCGGGAGCGCCGTCTCGATCGCGTCGGCCGCCTGGAGCAGGCCCTCGTCGCGCAGCTCGCCGAGCAGCAGCTCGACCGCATGGCGCTCCTCGACGGGCAGCTCCGCGTCCGCAAGCGCCCGCCAGGCCGCGCGCTGCGTCAGCTCCGGATCCAGCGCGCGCGCGGCGCGCGCGACCTGCGCCGCGATGCGGCTGCCGCTCTCGCGGTCGGCGAGCGCGTTCGCGAGCGCCGAGAGCGCCGCCTCTCGATGCCCGCGCAGCTCGAGCTGCCCCGCAATCGCGAGCAGCAGCGCGGGCTCCGCGCGGATCGGCACGTCGACCGTCCCGAGCTCCAACCAGTGAGACACCAGCTCGTCGTGCTGCCCTTTGCGCAGCTCTTCGCGGATCACACGCAAGAGGGCCGCGACGGCGTCGAGGTTGCGCCCGATCGCGCGCCCGACCTGCCACAGCAGCAGGCCGGCCGCGTGATCGCTCGGGTGGTCGTGAAGCCGCTGTGAGAGCAGCGCGAAGGCCCGTTCGCGGTCGCCGCCTTGCAGGGCCAGCTTCGCCTGCTCGAGCAGCGAGGCGGCAGGCTCCACAACGCGACCCACCGCACTGCGCTCGGCGCGGCGCTCGCCGGCCGGAGCCACGAGGCCGAAGAGGCAGCCGAAGCCGAGCCCGGCCGCGTGGATCCACGGCGAGAGCAGTGTGGGGGAGCTCCGCGTCGCAATCGCGTCTGGACCGAAGGACCACTCGATGCCCGTCGCCGCAGGCAGCGCGAGCCAACCGAAGCCGAGCAGGAGTCCCACGGCCCAGCCGGGCTCGCGACGACCGCGCAGCACGCTCGTGGCCGTGGCCCCCACGATCCCGGCGAGCACGCCGCCCAGGCCGACGAGCGGACGCTCGAGCTCCGCGTACGCGAGTGCGGCGAATCCGGCGCTCGAGATCGCCGAGCCGACGATCAGCGCGCCGAAGCCCGAGCGCTGCCAGCTGCGCTCCGCGAGGCTGCCCAATACGATCAGGACGAGGACGTTCGTCGCGAGTGTGAGCCAGCTGCCGTGTGCAATCACGTGCGAGAACCAGCTGTGCAGCGGACTCGCACCTGCGCGCAGCCCGAAGCGCGCGATCGGAAGCTGCTCCTGCTGGCGTGCATGGTCGGCCAATAGCATCTCGAACTGTTGCCGTTCCTCGCGCTGCCGCGCCGGAGAGATGCCGACGCCGCCGTTGCGCCGCAGCTCGCCCTCGAAGACCTGACGCCGCGTCTCTAGCGCCTCGTCCCCGAGCTGCGTCACGACGATCTCGGGGGCCTCGAGGTAGGGATGCGCGAGCAGATAGTCGGCCGCGCGTGCGAGCTGGCCATCCGCCCGCTCGCCGACCTCGCGCGCCGCTGCGTCGGCCCAGGCCATCCAGCCGAGCGCGGCCGCCGCGAGCAGCAGCGTGAGCCAGGGTTGAGCCGAGCCCCCGGATCCTCTGCCCTGATGTCTCTGGCTCATGCCGAGCGCAGACTCCTCTCCCGGTCCCCGCGCGATGCGCGAGCACACCGCCCCCCGGGTTTGGGGCATCCCACCCCCCTGCTGAACGGCAGCCGAGCGGGGCTCCTGAAGGGGGGGACAGCGCAGATGCCCCGCGGGATTCCCGCAGCGCGCGGCTATGCTCCGCGCGTGTCGCGCTGCGCGAATCTCCTGGCTCTGCAGGCGCTTTTCGCCTCCCTGGTGCTCGGCTCGAGCTGCCGAGGGGAGACCGAGCGCCCGAGAATCTCCCCCACCCTCCCGTCTGCGAATCCCGCTCCGGAGGCCGGGGCGCCAGAGCCGCGCCCGGGTCAACCCGCGACGGCCAAACCCGAGCTGCTCGAGGCCCTGCGCGAGAGCCTGCGCGCGAGCTTTCACCCCTCCGATGGCGGCGGCCGAGCCTGGCTCGCCGAGGACTCGCGCGCGCCGGTGCGGGCGGGGAGCGCGGCTCGCTTCACGCTGATCTACGAGGCCGGAGCGCTCGGCGTGGCAACCGGTGGCTTCGTGTTCCTGCAGGTGTCGCCATTCTGGGACTGGAGCACACCGCAGACCGAGGACCCGGAGGCCCCGGGCTTCACGACGCTCAGCCCGAGCGCCGCGGATCTCGAATTCGAATCCCACGCCGTCGACCAGCAGCTGCTCGCGATCGAGAATCGGGGGCGCGCCCTCCGCAGTGGCGAGCGACTCACGATCGTGTATGGCGCAGGCGAGGCCCGGGCGCACACCGACCGCTATGCCGAACGCGGCTCGCGTTTCTGGTTCGCCGTCGACGGCGATGGCGACGGCACGCGCCGCGTGCTCGAGGACTCTCCGAGCGTGGATGTGCTGGCGCAAGAGCCGGCGCAGCTCGTGTTCACGCTGCCGAGTGCGCTGCACGCAGGCGAGCGCTTCCGCGCGACGCTCGCGCTGCTCGACGCGGTTGGCAACGCGGGCGCGCCGGCAGTCGGCGAAATCCGGCTCGAGGCGCCGCCCCCGGGCCTCGAGCTTCCCGCGAGCGCCGTGCTCACGCCGGAGCACCGGGGCCAGATCCAGATCGAGGGGGTTGCGCGCGAGCCGGGCGTGTACCGACTCGAGGCCGTCGCTCCCGGCGGTCTGCGCGCGACGAGCAACCCGATGGAGGTCGGACCGGGGCCGCGCGTGCTCTGGGCCGACCTCCACGGCCACTCGAATCTCTCCGACGGCAGCGGCCATCCCGAGGACTACTACCTGTATGCGCGAGACGTCGCGGGCCTCGACGTTGCGGCCCTGACCGACCACGACCACTGGGGCATGCTGCCGCTCTCGACACACCCGGAGCTCTTCGAGGAGATCCGCGCCGCGACCGAGCGCTTCCACGAGCCCGGCCGCTTCGTGACGCTCCAGGGCTGGGAATGGACCAGCTGGATCCACGGCCACCGCCACGTGCTGCACTTCGACGGCGCGGCCGCGATCCGCAGCTCGGTCGACCCGGCCACCGAGACACCGACCGCGCTCTGGAATGCGCTCGCGGGCAGCCGCGCGCTAACCATTGCGCACCACTCGGCCGGCGGCCCGATCGCGACGAACTGGGCGATCCCTCCGGATCCGCGTTTCGAGCCGGTCACCGAGATCGTCTCGACACATGGCAGCAGCGAGGCACCCAACTCTCCGCACGCGATCTACGCGCCGGTCGCCGGGAACAGCGTGCGCGACGCGCTCGCCAGGCAGTACCGGCTCGGCTTCGTCGGCAGCGGAGACAGCCACGACGGGCACCCGGGTCTGGTACAGCTCGCGAGCGGCGGCTCGGGCGGGCTCGCGGCGATCGTCGCCGAGGAGCGCAGCCGCGACGCGGTCTACAGCGCGCTGATGCAGCGGAGATGTTATGCGACGAACGGGCCGCGCATCCTGTTGCGCGTCGCTCTCGCGGGACACCCGATGGGTTCGAGCGCAAAGGCCTCCGAGCTCGGCGAGAAGGCGACGCTCTACCTGCGCATCCTCGCCCCCTCCCCGCTCGACCGCTTCGACATCGTCCGCAGCGGCGACGTGACATCGCTCAGCCTCGAGCACCAGGACGACGTCGAGCTGCATTTTCCACTCGAGAAGCTCGAGCCGGGCGAGTACGTCTACGTGCGCGCAATCCAGGAGGACGGCGGAGCGGCGTGGTCGAGCCCGATCTTCGTCGAGTAGCTGCATGCCGATCGCCGCTCCCGCGATCTCGGTGCTGCTGCCCGTGCGCGACGCCGCGCGCACGCTGCCCGCCTGCCTCGCGAGCCTCGCGCGCCAGAGCGAGCCGGACTTCGAGTGCGTGATCGCCGACGACGGCTCGGCCGATGCGTCGCTCGCGATCGCGCGCGCGGCGGCCGCGCGCGACCCGCGCTTCCGCGTGCTCGCGCTGCCGCGCCGCGGCCTGGTGCCGGCGCTCGAAGCGGGCCAGGCCGCCTGCCGCGGCCCATTCATCGCGCGCATGGACGCCGACGACCTCTGCCACCGAGAGCGCTTCGCGCTGCAGCGCCGCGCGCTCGAGGCGGAGCCACAGCTCGCGGGCGTCGGCTGTCACGTGCGCTGCTTCCCGCGCGCGCAGCTCGGCGCTGGCATGCGCGCCTACGAGCAGTGGCTGCACTCGGTGCGTGCGCCCGCGGACGTCGCGCGCGAGGCCTTCGTCGAGTGCCCCCTCGCGCACCCGACCTTCTTCCTGCGCGCCGAGGTCTTGCGCCGCTTTCCGTATCGCGACGCGGGCTGGCCGGAGGACTACGACCTGTTGCTGCGCCTGCTCGAGGCCGGTGAAACGCTGGGGGTCGTCCCGCGCCGCCTGCTCGCCTGGCGCCACCACCCCGAGCGCCACTCGCGGCGCGATCCGACCTATCGCGATGCGCGCTTCAGCGCGTGCAAGGCCGAGTACCTCGCGCGGGGATTCCTGCGTGAATCACAGCACTTCCTGCTCTGGGGCTTCGGCGGCACCGGCCGCGCGCTCGCGCGCGAGCTGCGCGCTCGCGGCCGCCACCCGGCGGCAATCGTCGAGCTGCACCCGCGCAAGCTCGGAAACATCATCCACGGCGCGCGCGTGATCCCGCCGGAGGCGTTGCCCGCGCGGCCGGAGCTGCCCCTCGTCGCCTGCGTCTCCGGCCTGGTCGCACGCAGCCAGATCCGCGCCCAGCTCGAAGCCCGCGGCTGGCGCGAGGGCCGCGACTTCGTGTGCGCGGCGTGAGGCGAACACGGAGCTAGGGGACGTAACCGAGGGCTTCGAGGTGGGCGCGTTCGTCGTCGCTGAGAACGCGCGCGGGCGCGGCATCGGGACGCACGTTCGCGTCGCGCCAGGCGTGCAGCGCAGCGGCGAGCTCGTCCGCGCGCGCGGGATCCTGAGACGCGAGATTGCGCCGCTCGCGCGGATCGGCTGCGAGGTCATAGAGCTCGCGCGACGGCTCTTCTCCGCCCTCGATGTACTTCCAGTGGCCGCGGCGGATCGCGAGCTTCTCGCCGCGCGGAGTCAGATCGCCGAAGGTGGTCGTGCCGTCGTAGGGGCGGCGGTACAGGAAGATCGGCCGCTCGGGGTCGAGCTCGGATCCACTCCGCAGTGCGGGCGCCAGGCTCTGGCCGGCGAGCTCACCCGGGCGCTCGATTCCGAACAGCTCGAGCACGGTCGGAGCGACGTCGAGCAGCGAAGCCGGGCCGATGAGCACGCGCCCGGGCGCGATCCGATCGGGCAGCCGGAACAGCAGCGGCACGCGCACGGCCTCGTCGTAGACGTGCAGGCCGTGCGCCATGTGGCCGTGGTCGTAGAGACCTTCCCCGTGATCGCCGAAAACGATCACGAGCGTGTTCTCGCGCAAGCCGCTCTGGTCGAGGGCTTCGAGGAGCGCGCCCAACGCGTCGTCGGTGAATGCGATCTCGCCATCGTAGAGGTTGAGCTCGCGCGAGCTCGACGCGTTTGCTGCGGCGGCGCCCGCAAAGCGCGACGCGAAAGGCTCCGGGGGGTCATAGGGGTCGTGCGGATCGAAATAGTGCACGAACAGGAAGAAGGGGCGCGCGGGATCGCGCGCATCAGCGAGCCAACGCAGCGCGCGCGCGGTGGTCGCATCGGCGTGGCGCTCGAAGCCCTCGCGCACGACGCGCCCCTCCCATTGCCTGCCGGCGCCCTGCGGCGAGAGCTCGGCGTCGTAGGAGTCGAAGCCCTGCGACCAGCCGAAGCGCGGGTCGAGGACAAAGGAGGAGATGCAGGCGGCCGTCTGGTAGCCGCGCGCCTGCAGGCGCTCTGCGAGCGTCTCCTCGGAGTCGGGCAGCGCGACGCCGTTCTTCAGCACGCGGTGAGAGATCGGGTAGCGCGAGGTGAAGAGCGACGCGTGGCTCGGCGCGGTCGTCGCCGCCGCCGCGAACGCGTAC
Source organism: uncultured Spirochaetales bacterium (assembly GCA_964437835.1). Lineage (GTDB taxonomy): Bacteria > Myxococcota_A > UBA9160 > UBA9160 > SMWR01 > CAYTJA01. The sequence goes on along the minus strand of CAYTJA010000418.1, from coordinate 12,350 downwards.
TCGACGCGCGCGCCCTCGGCGGCGAGCCGCGAGAGCACCGGCGAGGTCTCGCGCGGGTAACCCCAGGCCGAGAGATGGTCCGCGCGCGTGGTGTCGAGGCTCACGAGCAGCAGGTTCGGCGGGGGCTCGGCGTGGCAGCCGGCGAGCCCGAGCGTCGCAGCGAGGGCGACGAAAATTCCACTCAGAACTCCGCTCGCCGCACGACCGGCTCGCTGCGCGCCGCGACGGCTTGCCCTCGAGCCTCCGCTCGCCGTAGGACCGGCTCGCTGCGCGCCGCGAGGGCTCGAGCTCAGAACTCCGCGCTCCCGGGAACGCGCGGGAACGGGATCACGTCGCGGATGTTCGCCATGCCGGTCGCGAACTGCACCAGGCGCTCGAAGCCGAGCCCGAAGCCGGCGTGAGGAACCGTGCCGTGGCGGCGCAGGTCGAGATACCACCAGTAGTCCTGCTCGGACAGGCCCTGCGCGCGGATGCGGCGCCGCAGCACCTCCTCGCGGTGCTCGCGCTGCGAGCCTCCGATCAGCTCGCCGATCTTCGGCACCAGCACGTCCATCGCGCGCACGGTGCGTTCGTCGTCGTTCAGATACATGTAGAAGGCCTTGATGCCGGCGGGATAGTCGGTCACGACGAGCGGCCTCCCGACGTGCTCCTCGGCGAGCCAGCGCTCGTGCTCGCTCTGCAGGTCCATGCCCCAGCTCACGGGGAATTCGAAGGCCTTCCCGCTGCGCTCGAGGCGTGCAATCGCCTCGCCATAGCTCATTTGCTCGAAGGGCGACGCGATGATGTGCTCGAGCGTCGAGATCGCCGTCTTCTCGATGCGCTCGGCAAAGAAGGCCATGTCTTCGCCGCAGCGCTCGAGGATCGCGCGCAGCACGAATTTCAGGAACTCCTCGGCGAGCTGCATGTCTCCGCGCAGATCGCAGAAAGCCAGCTCGGGCTCGACCATCCAGAACTCGGCCAGGTGCCGACTCGTGTTCGAGTTCTCGGCGCGGAAGGTCGGACCAAAGGTATAGACGCGCGAGAACGCGAGAGCGCCGATCTCGGCCTCGAGCTGGCCCGAGACGCAGAGGAAGGCCTCGCGGCCGAAGAAGTCCTGCGAGAAATCGACCGCGCCGTCCGGCCCGCGCGGCGGCTGCGCGGCGTCGAGCGTCGAAACCCGGAACATCTGCCCCGCGCCCTCGCAGTCCGCCGCCGTGATCACAGGCGTGTGCAGCCACAGGAAACCGCGCTGCTGGAAGAATTCGTGGATCGCCGCGGCCGCGGCGTTGCGCACGCGAAACACCGCGCCGAGCGTATTCGTGCGCGGCCGCAGGTGCGCCTGCGTGCGCAAGAACTCGAAGCTGTGGCGCTTCTTCTGGAGCGGGTAGTCGTCTCCGACGAGGCCCAGCACCGCGAGCGATTCCGCGTGCAGCTCGAAACGCTGGCCGGCTCCGGGCGATTCGACCAGCGCGCCCTCGACGTCGATCGAGCAGCCCGTCCGCAGCGCGAGCACCTCGCTCGCGTAGTTCGCGAGCGCGGCGGGCTCGGCCACGACCTGCAGCCCGGACATGCAGGAGCCGTCCGAGACGTCGAGGAAGGACACGCCCTTCGAGTGCCGCGCGCTGCGCAGCCAGCCCTGCACCCGCGCGCGCCCACCGGCCGCGGGGCGGGCGAGCACCTGCTTCACCGATTCACTCATCACTCCCCTCTCGCAGGCGAGACCTCGGCTCCCGATCCGCGACCCATCCAGGACCCGAAGCACCGGAACCGGAATGCTACACAGCGTGTGCGCGTCCGGGCATCACCCGATCCGCATCAAGTCCGGGGCCGGCGCGTCCGAAGCGCAGGCGAGGAGCACTCCGATGGCCGACTTCCTGGCTCAGCTCGCCGAGACCCTGACCCCGATCGGCTGGGGAGCCGTCGGGCTCGTGGTGGCGGGCTGGCTCGCAGTCGCGTTCGCACCTGCCGGCAAGCTGCGCGAGATCCTCGAATCGCTTTCGGCGACGCTTCTCTTCGTCGCATTGCTCGCGCTCTTCGCAAACCTCGTGGACAACGCGGTGCGCGATGGAAGCGCGCTGCGCATGACGGCCTTTGGCTTCCTGTTGGCGATCTTCAGCTGCAGCACCGCTCTCAGCTGCGTGCAGACGCTGCTGCTCGCCCGCGGCGGCGCCTCCGAGCCCACCAGCGCGACGAACTGAATCCGGCGCCGAATCGACGCGCGGACGCATGTCGATCTCGAGCTTGCGGATCTCGGAGGCGGGCCTCGCGCTGGCCTCGCTGATCCTGTGCGCGCTGGCTTCCGAGCTGCTGCTGCGCGAGGTCCGCGGCGAGGTGAATCACCTCACCCCGGTCCTCGTACCTCATCCCGTGCTGGTGCAGATGATCGAGAGCGGGAGCGCCGGTCACGACCTCTGGGGTTTTCGGAATCCCGAGTTGCCCGAGCGTGCAGACATCGTCGCCGTCGGCGACTCGCAGACCTACGGGGTGTCGGCGGTCGCTGAGGAATCCTGGCCCGCACGGCTCCGGCAGTTGAGCGGGAGGTCCGTCTACAACCTGGCGCTCGGCGGGTACGGCCCGCGCGAATATCGCTACCTCGTCTCCGAATATGCGCTCCGGCTCCAACCGAAGCTCGTGCTCGTCGGCTTCTACTTCGGGAACGATCTGCGCAGCCTCCTGCGTCCGGGACAACCCCCGAAGCCTGAAGACTCCCGCCCACGGTACGACGACCCGCGTCCGCTGGGAGAGCTGCGAACCTGGCTCGATTCGAACTCGATGCTCTACCAGACGCTCAAGAGCGCGTTGCCCGGGCTGGCCGAGCGCCTCCGCCCCGGAGAGCTGCAGCGGACGCGTCCCGCCGGCACGCTCGAGATCGCCGATCCAGCGGTCGGGACCCTCCTCACGCCGGAGCTCCGCTTCGCCGTGCTCGATCCGCAGCGGGAATCGAATCGGGCGGGTCTGCGCGAGGCCGAGCAGATGCTGCTCGAGATTCGCGATCTGTGCCGCGCGAGTCGGGTCCAGCTGGGGGTGCTGTTGCTCCCGACCAAGGAATCGGTCTACGCGGAGCTCGCGCGCTCGCGCTCGAGCGGATCGGAGCTCGCGCAAATCGAAGCGCTGGTACAGGCAGAGCAAGAGGTCAAGCAGCAGCTGCAGCAGGTGCTCGCCCGCAACGGGGTCGCGGCGCTGGATCTGCTCCCCTCGCTGCGCGCCGCGCTGCTCGAGCGCCGGCTGTATCTCGCGAACCACGACGGCCACCCGACCGGCGCCGGATACCGCGTGATCGCTGCGGCAACCAACGCGTGGCTGGATCCGCAGTCCCTCGAGCCTCGCGCGGCGGAACCCCGGCCCGCCGCCCCCGGTGCTTCCCCGGCGGGAGTCGCCAGCTCGTCCGAGATCGGGCGTCGATCCCCCTTGGTTTCTTCGAACGCGCCGGGTCGTGGGGGCCAGGGCCAGATCTCGCATAGCCATTGAAAGCGTGCGCCCGGCTGAGAACTAACTTGAATTGCGGCCTGCCGGGAAACCACGCGGGCGCAGCAGGCATTCCTGAGCCGCGCTCGCGACCTGCTGCCCAGCGCGGCTGAAGATCGAGCCGCGCACGAAACCGCGGGCGCGGCCGCCCCATGGACTCTCCTGATGGAAGAGCAGCCACTCGTCGACCCGCGCGGGAGCGTGAAACCAGACCGCGTGGTCGAGGCTCGTCATGTCAGGCGCACCGAGGGGGCCGTTCCAGCCGTGGCGGCGCGCCGCGTTGTCGTTGAAGGAGAGGTCCGTCGCATACGCCAGCAGGCACTGGTGCAGCAGCGGGTCGTCGGGCAGTGCGCGGGGCGCGCGGAACCAGTTGGCGCCGGGCTCGGCTCCCACGGCTCCGCCCAGATATGCCGGAGTGCGGGTATGGCGCAGCTCGATCGCCCGCGGCCGCTCGGCCCAGCGGGACTCGGGCGGGATCTGCCCGCGCTCGCGCTGGCTGCGGACCAGCGCCGCGGGGGTCGGCAGCGATTCCGGCTCGGGGACCTCGGGCATCGCCAGCGCGTGTTCGTAGCCAGCTTCGTCGCTGTGGAACGAACACAACATCTCGAGAATCGCAGCGCCGCGCTGGCTCGCGGTGACGTGACGCGCGCTGAAGGAGCGCCCGTCGCGCAAGCGCGTGACGCGAAATTCGATCGGCAGCACGGGATCGCCGACCTTCAGGAAGTAGGCATGCAGCGAATGGGCGCGGCGAAGCTGGGCTGGCGCCGCGGTGTCCGGAACGCTGTGCGCGGCCGCCCGCAGCGCCTGCGCGATGGCCTGCCCGCCGAAGATGCGGCCATGACGGTCGACCTCGCTGTGCCCCACGAAGAGGTCGCTCCCGGCGGGTTCCAGCACGAGCAGCTCGAGCAGCCGCTCGAAGAGCTCGCGCATGCGCACTTCGGGATCCGGAACTTCGGGGTCCGACACTGAACTCCGCTGCGAGCTAACTGGTGTCACCGCTAGCGAGGCTCCGCCTCAGACCGACGCGACATGCAATCCGACGAAGATTGCAAGCCGCTTCGGCGCGCAGCGAGGCAAAGCCGAGCGGAGAGCGGGTGGGCCGGGCTGTGCCCGGCCCGGGACCCGCAAGGCCCGGAGACTGCTCGGCGCAGGCGCCGCGGAATTCACGGTGGATCAAGACGCTAGGTGACAGCGCTGCACTCGACACCCTCGGAACGTATTCGACGCGCCGCGGCCGCGCAAGCGGCGCGCGCAGCGATCCTCGCGCTCAGGCTTCGATCCCGAATTCCCTGAGCTTGCGGCGCAGGGTCGAGCGGTCGATGCCGAGCACGCTCGCGGCCTGGCTGCGATTTCCGCCGCAGTCCTCGATCGTGCGCAGGATCGCGTCGCGCTCGATCTCGCGAAGGCTCGCACCGCGCTGGCCCTGGCGCTCGGCCGCGCGCGCCTGCTTCACGAAGTCCGGCCCGAGGTGGCGCGCGCCGATCGGCGCGCCGTCGGCCGTCGCCCGCGCGGTCGCAACGATATTGCGCAGCTCGCGCACGTTTCCGAGCCAGGGCGCTCGCTGCAAGAGCTCGAGCGCATCGATTGTGAAGCCCGGGACGCCCGCGCCGAGGAAATGCTGGCAGAGCAGCGGGATGTCGTCCGCACGCTCGCGCAGCGGCGGCAGCTTGATCTCGAAGCCGCGCAGCCGGTAGTAGAGATCCGGGCGCAGCGCATTGGCCTCGATCATCTCCGCCGGGTCGCGATTGGTCGCCGCGACGAAGCGCACCGAGACCTGCTGCGTCAGCTCGCCGCCGACCGGCCGTACCTTTCCGTCGTCGAGCACCCGCAGCAGCTTCGCCTGCTGCGGCAGTTCGAGCGTCTCCAGTTCGTCGAGGAAGAGCACGCCGCCGTTCGCGCGCGAGAGCAGCCCCTCGTGATCGCGATCGGCGCCGGTGAAGGAGCCCCGCCGGTGCCCGAAGAACTCGCTCTCGAAGAGATCTCGTGGCTGGACCGCACAGTTGTGCTCGACGAAGGGCCCCTTCGCGAGGTTCGAGAGCCGGTGGATTGCGCGCGCGGCGAGTTCCTTGCCGGTGCCGGTCGCGCCGGTCACGAGCACGTGCACGTCGCTTCTTGCGGCGAGCGTGACGAGGTGGCGCACCTCCACGATCGCGGCACTCTGGCCCACGATCTCGGGAATGCCGGACTGGCCCGGCGGAACCGCGGGGCGCTCGACCAACGCCTTGCGCACCGCCGACAGCACGACCGGCGGCTCCGCAGGCTTCACGAGATAGTTCACAGCGCCGAGCTGCATGGCCTCGACCACCTCGCCGACGTCGGAGTCGGCCGTGATCACGATCACGGGCAGATCCCGCCAGCGCTGGCGCAGGTGCGCGATCAGCTCGAGCCCCCCCATGCGCGGCATGCGGAGATCCGAGCAGACGAGATCGAAAGCCTGATTCTCGAGCGCGACCAGCGCCTCGACGCCGTCCGCAGCGAGTCCGACCTCGAAGCCCTCCTGTTCGAGCAGCAGGCGCAGATAGGTGGCGGAGGAGCGATCGTCCTCGACGACGAGCACGCGCGCTCCGCTCACCCGAGCGGCTCCCTGCGGGCGGCCTCGGCCGTCTGCCGTGGCAGCCACAGCTCGAAGACCGCGCCGCTCGTGACGCCCGCTCGCGCCGCGATGCGCCCGCCGCGCTCCTGCAGCATCTTGCGCGCGAGGTAGAGCCCGTAGCCGCTGCCACCGGTCTTCGTGGTGTAGCCGCGCTCGAAGATGCGCTCGGCGTCCTCGCGGCAGACCCCCTCGCCCTGATCGGAGATCAGCAGCAGCAGCTCGCGGCCGCTGCAGCGCAGCTCGATCGTGCCCTTGCCTTCGCCGCTCATCGCCTCGACCGAATTGGTGAGCAGGATGCGCATCACCTCGACGAACTCGTGCGCGGGAAGCCGCAGCTCCGGATCGCTGCCATCCCCGCGCAGCTCCCATTGCGAGCCCGGGTGCGAGACCTCGATCTCGCGCAGCAGCTGGAGCAGCTCGCTCCGGGCGCGGCAGCTCTCGCTGCGCGGCTCCGGCACTCCTTCCCTACGCCCGCTCTCGAGCGTGAGCAGCGCGAGGCGCTCGAGGTCGTCGATCGCGGCCTTGAGGCCTGCGAGCGCGGCCGCCCCGCCGCTCTTCGGATCGGCGAGCCTGGGCTCGATCAAGGAGACGAAGCCGCGCAGGCTGTGGATCGCGTTCTTGTGCCCGTGCGCGAGGCGCGCGGCGCTCTCGCCTAGCGACGCGAGCGCGCGCTCGTCGGCGAGCTGACGCTCGAGGCCATCGAGGCGGCTCGAGAGCTGGTGCGACTGCTGCGAGAGCTCCGCGTGCGTGCGCTGCCAGCGCCCCTGCACGCCGTAGATCGCCGCGCCCATTCCGAGCAGGAAGCCCGAGCGCAGGATCAGCGCGAGCTCTGCGCCCTCGAGCCCGACCCAGACCTGCTGGAGCCACAGCGCGCCGACCGCGCCGAGAGTCACGGACCCGATCCCGCGCGCCGCGAGGTGCATCGGCGCGAGCACGACCTCGAGGAAGAGGCCGAGCGTGAAGGGCGAAAAGACTCCGTTCGTCACCGCGGCCAGCGCGGCCCAGCTTCCGATCCCGATGATCGGCGACGCGATCAGGCACAGCCGCGCCAGCGACTCGCGGGTGCGGAAGACGTAGGCGCCGACGTTCAGCCACGCGCCGAGACCGACGATCGCGAGCGCCGTGTAGCCGATCTGGAGCTCCGAGCGCAGCAGATAGGCCACCACCGCGCCCGCAACGATCGCGAGATGTCGAATCAGCAGTACGCGGTCGAAGCGATTCATGCGTCGTGTTCGCGAGCGGCCGTGCCCGCAGCCGGGCCCGACACGCGGAATGGCTTATCAAACCCGCCGGTCGCAGGGCGAAGGATTCCCGAACGCCGCACCGGCCCTGCGGCGATTCCGGCGGCCAGCTCCCACGGGTACGCTGCCGGAGCTCCCCATTGGAGCCGGTGCTGAACGATTTTGTCAATCAAAATCAAGTATTTGGAAGCTCGGATCCAAACCGGGTGCCGGCCGGCAGCGCGATCGCCCTGCCGAGTGCCAGGAACCACAGCTCGAGGCGCGGCGGCGCGGGCAGGCCCAGGGCGTCGGCGACGGCGGCCCCGTAGCGCGCGAGCTGCGGCCGGTAGCGCTCGGCGTGTTCGCGCAGCTCGGCGTCGCTGAGTTCGACCGGCAAGGCGTCCGTCTTGTAGTCGGCGACTACCAGCTCGCCGCTCTCCGGGTCGCGGTACAGCAGATCGATCGCGCCGGCGGTGTAGGCCAGCGGGCCCCGCGCGGCTGCGGCGGCTTCGGCGCCTGGCGCGGCGCCGAACGCACGGAACTCGACTGCGCTGCCTGGCAACAGCACCGGCAGCTCGCGCGCAATCAGGCCGGATCCGAGCGCCTGCAGCCGCGCCGGGAAGGCCCCGCTGCAGATGCGATCGACCAGCACTTCGCCTGCAGCTCGTGCCGCTTCGAAGAGCTCCGGCGCGGCGCCGTCCGCGAGCGCCCCGAGCGCCGACGAGAAGGTTGCGCGCAACTGCGCCGCGGGGGCGGCCGAGCCGTCGCCGAGCTCGAGCCTCTCGAGCGCGCGGTGAACCGCACTTCCGAGCAGCTGTGCGGCAGCGCGCGCGAGCCCTCGCTCCACGCCCGCGCTGCGATCTCCCGCTTCCACTTCGCGCGACTCCGCGCGTTGCTCGCGCCAGGCGCGTGGGTCGGCATCGGAGGCGCGACCCGCAAGCGGCAGCGCCATGCGCGCGCGAGCGCGGGCGCGTCGCAGCGCCCAGTCGCGCGCGGTTGCAAGCGGGTCGCGCTCGGGCGTGCCGCCGGCCTGTGCCTCCGCGCCGCGCTCGGCCGTGCCAATCTCCGGAGGCGCCTCGCCCGCGGGCTCGAGCAGCGACCAGCGCGCACCCGCGCGCTCGAGCGACGCGCGGCCCGCGCTGCGCGGCAGGCTCGCGAGATCCTCGGGATCCACAGCGCCGTCCCGGCGCTGCAGCAGCAGCTCGCTCAATGCGCCCTCGGAGCGGTGCTCGAGCCAGGCCGGAGGCAGCGCCGAGATCACGAGGCGCTGCTTCGCGCGCGTGAGCGCGACGTAGAGCGCGCGCACCCGCTCGGCCGCCTCGAGCTCGCGCAGCTCGCGCTCGAGGCGATCGAAGCCGGGCGTGCGGGCGCCGAAGAGCTGATATTCGAAGCGCAGGAGCTCGTCGCGCAGCGCGCCCGCGCGCAGCCCGCGCGAGCGCCCGACGCCCTTGTGCAGTTGCATCACGTAGACGTGGTCGAAGTCGAGCCCCTTCGCGTTGTGAATCGTCATGATCTGCACCGCGCCGGCCGACTGCTCCGGCGGCTGCGCCTCGGGCGCCTCCTGCTCGTCCTCGACCGCGCGGCGCAGCTCCGCGAGCAATGCCGCGAGCTCTTCGCCGCTGCCGAGGCGCTCCGCGAGCTCGCGGAAGAAGCGCTCGAGATTCGCTCGCCGCCAGAGCCCCAGGTGCCGCGCCGATTCGCTGGCCTCGAAGAGCGTCGCGCTGCGCAGCGCCTCGACGAAGGCGTCGCCCGGCAGCTCGGCGAAGGCCCGGCGCAGCGCGCCGAGCGATCGCGCGGCGTCGATCAGGTTCTCTTCCCAGCCCTGGATGCGCGAGAGGCCGGGAATCTCGGGATCGAGCGCCGCCGCGACGCTCCGCGCGAGCGCCTCGACCTCGCCGAGCGCGGCCTCGCACTCGCCCTCGACGCGCGCGAGTGCCGCGCCGAGCCCCTGCTCGAAGAGCGGCGCGAGCGCGGCATCCGGAACGCCGACGCAGGCCGAGCGCAGGAAGCCGACCAGCGCGATGTCGTCGCCCGGGTCCACGACCGCGCGCAGCAGCGCCGCAGCCTCGACGATCTCGCGGCGCCGGTAGTAGCTGCGATCGCCCTCGACGGCGAAGGGCACAGCGCAGCGGCGGAGCTCGAGCAGGTAGCAGTCCCAATCGCTGCGGCTCCGGAACAGCACCGCGACGCGCCCCCACTCGACGCCGCCCGCCGCGTGCAGCTCTCGGAGTTCCTGCGCGAGCGCGGCCGCTTCTAGCTGCGTCGCTTCGGTCGAGCGCGTCTTCGCGATCCCCCCGGTGTCGGGGTCGCGGCGCGCCGGCAGCCAGTGTTCGACCGTTGCAAAGCGCCCGGCGGCGAAGCCGGGCTCTCCGCTGCGCGCTTCGCCAGGGAGCAGCGGCTCGAAGCGGGCCTGCAGGCCGCGCCGTTCCTGCATGATCGGCTCGATCACGCGCTCGACCTCGGCGAGGATCGCCGGCACCGAGCGGTGGTTCACGACGAGCAGCGCGCGGCGCCCGCCCGCTGCGACCAGCTCCTGCTTGAAGGCGTCGTAGGCGGCGAGGTCCGCATTGCGCCAGCCGTAGATCGACTGCTTCGGGTCGCCGACGAGAAACAGGCCGGGCCTTTCGCCCGCGCTTCCGCCTAGCGCGAGCGCGCGCACGAGCTCGCACTGGAGGCGGTCGGTGTCCTGGAATTCGTCGACGAGGAGCTGGTCGATGTCCGCGCGCAACCGCTGGCAGAGCGCCGGCTGGCGCACCAGCCGTGCGGCGGCCGCGAGGATGCCTTCGAACGAGATCGCGCCACGCGTCTGCAGCCAGGCTTCGACGCGCCGCAACAGGCCGAGCAGCACCGGCCGCGCGAGCGCGAGCAGCTGCGGATCGAGCTGCGCCGCGTGGATCAGCAGCGGACGCAAAACACCCGCCGCGCTCGCGATTGCCCCGGCCTCGGCGCCGAAGGCCGCGCCCTCCCCCTTCGTGAAGTCGCTGCGACTCCAGTCGCGGAGCCGGTCGAGCTCCGACTTGCCCCACAGCGGCTGGAGCTCGTGCACGAGTTCATCGAGCGCATCGAGCGCGCCGCCCGAGGCCGCGCGCAGGCATGCGAGGCTGCGCTCCAGCGATTCCCCCGCGCGCGCCGCGACGCCGCCCACCGCCGCCGCGCGCTCTCCGAGCCATTCCGCGAGCGCAGAGCATGCGGACTCGAGGCGCGCCAGGAGCTCGCTCACGCGCTCGGCTGCGAGCGGGTCCGCCTCCAGCCGCTCGGCATCGACTCCCGCCTCCAGAAGCTCGCGCAGCTCGCCCTCGAGTTCGGCGGGACCCACGCCCCGCGCGGCCAAGGCGAAGAGCCGCTCGGCGTCTTCGCCGGCTGCCGCGAGCGGCAGCGCCTCCGCGAGCACCTCGCGCAGCGCCTGGTCGCGAAGCCGGCCGTCTGCGTCGATCGAGAGGCGCGGGTGCAGCCCGGCCGCGAGCGGCTCCTGGCGCAGCAATCGCAGACAGAACGCGTGGATCGTCTGCACCCGCAGCTGGTCGGCCGCCGCGAGCAGCGCGGCCGCGCGCGGCGCGAGCGGGGCGTCCCCGGGCAGGCACTGCGAATCGACACCGAGGGGTGTGATTCCGCGAGCCAGCTCCGAGAAGGCCGCGCTGATGCGCTGGCTCATCTCGGCCGCGGCGGCCTCGGTGAAGGTGATCGCGACGACACGCGAGAGCACACGACTCGCGATCTCGGACGCGCCCGGCGGATCGCCCGCGATTCCCGCGCTGCCGGCCGCGGATGCACGCACTGCGGCGTGTCGCTCCCAGCCCGGGCCGAGGCACCAGGCCACGACGCGCGCGACGAGCACCGTCGTCTTGCCCGTGCCCGCGCCCGCCTCGAGCAGCAGCGGCGCATCGAATTCCTGCTGCACGCGCAGCCGTGCGGCGGCATCGGCTCGGCGCAGCGCTTCGCGCTCGGCGCTCGTGTTCACGGCGCGTGCTCCTGCAGCAGGCTGCGCAGCTTGGGATCCCAGACACTGAGCAGTGTCCGTTCCAGGGGCGAGAGGCGCGCGGACGCCGCGGCAGGGTCGGCCTCGAGCGCCGCGCGTCGCGCCTGCGTCCATTCGCGCAGGCGGCCGCGCGCGCCGGAATCTCCGCGCAGGCAGGCGGTCTTGAGCTCGCAGGAGCCGCAGCGCGAGGGCTCCTGGTCCTGGTGCGCTTCGACGAGCCGCGGCGCAGACACGCCCCGCTCGACGGCCTCGAGCAGCGCGAGCGCGGCGGCATCGAAGCTCTCGGCGAAGTCGAGATCCGCGCCGTCGATCGCGAGCTCGCGGGACGTTCCGGCGGCGAGATCCGGAGACAGGAACAGATAGCGCCCGACCCCCCCCCGGCCGAGCTCCTGCCCGAGCCGCGCATAACCCGCGGCCTGCAGCAGCGCTCCGCTGTGGACCTTCTCGAGCAGCTGACGCTGCCTCCCCTTCGGCGTGGTTCCGGTGGCCTCGGGCGCGCCCGTCTTGTAGTCGGTCAGACGCAGGCCGCCGCCGGGCAGCGCGTCGACGCGATCCGCGCGGAAGGAGATCCGGCGCTCCGCGCCCGCAGCCGACGCGAGACGCAGCTCCGCGCGGATCTCGGAGCCGAGCAGCTGCGGCGCTGCGGCGGCCCAGTCGACCTCGCGCGCCTGCTCGAGAAAGAGCGCCGCGCGCGTGGCCAGCGCGCGCGCAAAGCCCGGAAAGCCGATGCCCTCCTCGCGGCAGACCCTCTCGGCCGAGCGCAGCGTCAGCGCCTCGAGCTCGGCTGCGCTCGGCCAGGCAAGCGCGCGCGGCGCATTCGCGGCGCAGGCCGCGAGATCCACACCCTGATCGGCGCAGACCCGAAGCGCAATCGCCTCGAGCGCCGCGTGGACCACATTCCCGATTCGAAGCGGCGTCAGGCCCGGGAGCTCGTCTTCGGGGCCCGGCCGCAGCCGCAGGCGCTGGCGCAGGAAGCTGCGCCAACCGCACTTCGCGACGCTTTCCAGCTGCGTGATCGCAATCGCGCCGGCAGCGTTCGCCGCACGCGCTCCGCTGAATCCGAGATAGGGGCCGAGGCCCGCTCGCAGCCCGGCATCGAGCTCGCCCAGCACCGCGC
>CAYTJA010000417.1:0-2675 GCA_964437835.1 uncultured Spirochaetales bacterium | reverse complement strand
TGTAGCCGTGCGGGCGGGTACTCGTGCTCGACGATCAGCGGCGTGCTCTCGACCTCGAGATCCAGCAGCTCGCGCGCCGCGAGCTGGTGGTCGAGCCAATCGACGCTGCGGTTCTGCAGATACGCGAGCGGGTCGTGCCGCGCGGTGCCGGGCAGCTCGTGCTCGCAGAAGACCGTCTGCTTCTTCCAGGCGTGGGCGAGATCGGCCGGCCGTGCGGAGACGCTCCCGCCGATCCAGTCGCCGCGCTCGAGGGTCTGGCCGCCGTAGCCCCAGGCCGCGAGCCCGCGCGGGTCGATCACCTGGCCCTTCACGTGGAAGCCCGCGATCAGGAACGCGTAGCCCTGGTCGCGCAGGTACTGGAACAGCGAGCGCGTGTCCTGGCCCATCAGGATCGCGTGGGAGGGGTCGTAGTGGATGCGGAATACGTCGCCGACGCCGTGCCGCTCGCAGATGCGGTGCAGCGCGATCCAGGGGCCCGGCGCGTAGGCGAGGTTGTTGTGGAACGCGTCGCCGGACGTCCAGCCTGGCATCGGGCACTGCTCGACGCGGTACTGCAGCCCGCGCGCGCGCGCCTCGCGCAGCAGCGGCACGACGCTCGCTTCGAAGTCGTCCAGGTTCTGGTCCAGCGAGAGCGCGCCGTTGCGCCCGACGAAGCCGCAGACCGCGGGCACGCCGAGCAGCACGGCCGCATCGAAGACGCGCAACAGGAAGTCGTGCTTGCGGCGGCGCAGCGCGGGATCGGGGTGCAGCAGGTTGTCGAAATAGCCGAGGTCCGCGATGCGCACGCCGGTGGCTGCGACCGCGGCTTCCACGCGGCGCGCGCGCTCGCGCGTGAAGGGCTCGCGCAGATCGAGCGTGTTCGCGACCGGATCCAGCAGCGCTTCGGAGGGGACGTCGGCCAGGCTCGGGTGCAGCGCTGCCGAGAGCTGGATCAGATCCGCGCCGAGCTCCGCCGCGTAGGCGAGCCATTCCTCGATCGCGAGCTCGGGGTCGGCGTCGCGGCGCGCGCGCAGCGTGAGCTCCTGCAGCGCGGCCGTGAGCACGCCGACGGGCATGAAGCGCGGCTCGAAGGCCCGAATCATTCGCGCCATGATGCCACGGAAGCCGCGCCCACTGCGACCGCGCAGCTGCAGGCCAATGCGGGCAGCGCGCCGCGGAGCAGGTCGGCCTGGGTCCCACGCGCAGCGGTGCGAGCAAGGGCATCCAGACCGGGCTGTGCCGCCCCCCGGGTTTTGTCGCGCCCCGCTGATATGCTGCCGGCCTCTCTGGAGGGCGGCGCTTGGAACTGCGCGCGGGATTCGTCGGAGTCGGCCGGATCGGAACGCCGATGGCGCTGCGCGCGCTGGCGGCGGGCTTTCCGCTCGCGGTGCACGATGCGAGGCCCGAGGCCCTGCAGCGGCTCGTCGACGCCGGGGCGAGCGGCTGTGCGAGCCCGGCTGACGTCGCGCGGGCGTCGAATGTCAGCTGCATCGTCGTGCTCGACGACGCGCAGACGCGCGAGGTCGTCGCCGGGCGCGATGGCCTGCTCGCGGGGGCTTCCCCGGGCGATGTGATCTGCGTCTGCAGCACCGTCCGCGAGTCGACCGTGCTGGAGCTCGCGGCAGAGGCCGCCGCGCGCGGCGTGCAGCTGCTCGATGCGGGCGTCGCGGGCGGCGTGCCGAGCGCCGAGGCCGGAACTCTCGTGACGATGATCGGCGGCGACGCCGCAGCCTTCGCGCGCGCGCGCCCGCTGCTCGAGAGCTTCTCGAAGGAGCTGATCCACGCGGGCGCGTCCGGAGCGGGCATGCGCCTCAAGCTGGTCAAGAACCTGATCAGCTATCTCGCACTCGCAGCCGCACACGAGGGGCGCCTGCTCGCCGAGGCCGCGGGCTTCGACCGCGCGACGCTGCGCCGCGTGATCGACGGCACCTCGCTGCTCGCGCAGTTCTTCGACTACGCGCTCGAGCGGCCGGGAGCGCTGCGCCTAGCTATCGAGGCGCCGCGTGCGGAGCTCGACCACGCGATCGCGTATGCGGGCGTCGCGCGCAAGGACCTCGGCGCGGTGCTGGATCTCGCCGCAGCGCTCGGCGTCGAGCTCCCGATCGCGGATCGAGCGCGAGACGCGTCGGGTTCGCTGTTCCGGCTGCCGCTCGCGCTCGAGCCGCGCGAGCGCTGAGTCGCAGGAGAGGGCGAGCGATGCCGACCACCGCGGATCCGCTGGAACGCGCCGAACTCTGCTTCGGCGACCGCGAGGGCGTCGTCTGCGGCGAGATCCGGCTGCGCTTCGGCGACTTCGCCGACCGCTGCCGACGCCTCGCCGGCTGGCTCGAGGCGCACACGCAGCGCGGCGATCGCGTCGCGGTGCTCGCGGCGAACTCGCATCAGTACCTCGAGCTCTATTGCGCGGTGCCGGCCTGCGGGCGCCTGATCGTGCCACTGAACTCGCGTCACGCGCTGCCCGAGATCGCCTACGCGCTGCGCGACTCGGGCGCGCAGCTGCTGTTTACGGACTGGAGCGACGCGGCGCTCGGCGAGCTGCGAGGTCTGGTGGCGGCGCTGGTGCCGCTCGGCGCGGGCTACGAGGACCGCATCGCCGACGCCCCGCGCGCGGCGCTCGGCCGCGGGATCGGCGAGGACGACGTCGCGGGCCTCTTCTACACCGGCGGCACGACCGGCGCGTCGAAGGGCGTTATGCT
>CAYTJA010000416.1:0-22692 GCA_964437835.1 uncultured Spirochaetales bacterium | reverse complement strand
CGAAGCGGCGCGTCTCGCCGTAGGCGGGCAGCGCTGACGCCTCGGCGCCGCGGAAGGCGGGCACGAGGCTCTGGCCGCGCATCGCGGGCGGGACCGCGAGGCCTAGCGCGTCGAGCAGCGTTGGCGCGACGTCCAGATTGCGCACCGGCGCTTCGAAGTCGCCAGCCGGCGCAGTACCCGGGAAGCGGAAGAAGAGCGGCACGTGCACGAGCGTGTCGCGCAGCGATTTCGAGTGGCCCCAGAGGCCGTGTTCGTCGAACTCCTCGCCGTGGTCGACGCTGAAGGCCAGCAGCGCGTGCTCGAGTGCGCCCCGCTGCCGCAGCTCCTCGACGAAGCCTCGCAGCTGGTCGTCGAGGTAGCGCAGCTTGCGGTCGTAGGCGCGGCGCACGCGCTCTTCGGCTGGCTCCCCGGGCTGCGGCGGGAATAGAGCCTCGTAGCCCTCGGGCGCGCGGTAGAGCGGCCACGGGGCGACGCCGTCGTTGCGGTGGTCGAAATGGGGGTCGAAGAGGTGGATCCAGAGGAAGAAGGGCTGCGCGGACGCGGGGTCGCGCGCGTCGAGCCACGTGCGCGCAGCGCCCAGCGCGCAGCTGGCCGTGTCCCACATGCAGCTCGTCTGGTCGAAGTGCGCGAAGCCCTGTGCGAAGCCCTGCTCGATCCGCAGGTGCCCGTTGGTCGAGATCCCGGCGGTCGCATAGCCCCCTGACTGCAGCACCTCGGCGAGCGTCAGGTGCCGCTCCGAGAAGTGCTCGAGGCGGATGTCGCCGCGCGCCGCGGCCTTGGATCCCGTCTCGCCAGGCCTCGGGATCGGCTTCACGCCCGATGTGATGCCGATCTCGGCGGGCGACAGCGAGGAGATCAGCGACAGCATCGAGGGCAGGGTCCAGGAGCTCTGTGCGTAGGCGCGCGTGCAGTAGATGCCCTCGCGAAACAGCGAATCGAGATAGGGCGTGGTGTCGCGCGAGTGGCCATTGCGCGAGAGGTGGTCGGCGCGCAGCGTGTCGACGCTGATCCAGATCAGCGAGGGGCGGGCGGGAGCCGCTGCGGCGCTGCGCGCGGGCTCGGCAGCGAGGCGCCAGAGCGACGAGCTGTCGTCGGACCAGATGCGCGCCGCGCCGGAGACCGCCGCGAGTGCGGCCTCCTGGGGCGGCCACTCGCCGAGCGACCAGCGCGTTACGAGCGCGTAGTCGACGCGCTGTGCGCGCAGCGCCCGCAGCAGCGCCGGCGGGTCGAGCGCGGCGTCGCGGGTGCTCCAATCGTTCCACCAGCCGGTGTCGGAGCCGTTGCGCGAGCTGGCCGCGGCGTCGCTTCCGGTCGCCGCGCTCGCGCGTCGGTGCAGCGGCGCGCGCGCAGAACCGTCGCGCTCGACCGCCACCGGCCTGTGCTGGAGCTTGCGGCCGAAGAGCGGGTAGAGCTGCGCGTAGTCCTGCGGCTCGGACATGAAGAGCGCAATGCGCGAGCCGGCGGGCAGCCGATCGACCTCGCGGAACGCGCGGCCGATCGGCGCGCGGCGTTTCTGGTAGCGGAACAGGTTTTCGTCGCTGCGCGCCTGTTTGAAGGGTGTCCAGGCCGCGAGCAGGCAGAGCGCCAGCGCGCCTAGCGCGCGCAGCGCGAGCGGGCGCCTTGCGAGCGACGCGAGGCGTGCCGATGGCTGTGCGCAGAGGCGCGCCGCGGCGAGCCCTCCGGCGAAAGCGAGTGTCGAGAGCATCGCCGACAGCCGCCACGAGGTCGCGATCGCGAGCACGGCGGCCACCTGCGCGGCGCGCGCCGCGGGCTGCGCGCCGCCGAGCGCCGGTGCGAGCAGCGCGAGCGCGATCCCGAAGGGCGCGAGCAGGAAGCGCAGATAGCCGCTGTGGAGCGCGGCGTCGGGCCGGTTCGGCGTGGCCGAGAAGGGAAGCAGCGGGTAGAGCGCGAGCAGGCCCAGGCCCGCGATCAGCAGTGCGCGGCGCAGCCGGGCGCGCGCTTCGTCGCGCGCGTCGTCTGCGCGCCGGCCTCCGGCGAGGCGCGGAGCTGCGAGCGCGCAGGCGAATCCGAGCGCGGATGCGAGCGCGAGCGGCGGCGGCCAGTTCAGGCGATCCGGCAAAACGTCGCGCCAGAAGCCCAGCTCGAGTCCGCGCTCGAGTGCGACCGAGAGCAGGCGCGTCGCGGCCTGCGCGCGGGCGTCGAAAGGGCCCTCGAAGAACAGGAACTCCGCGGGGTAGAGCGGGTTGCCGGTTGCGAGCCAGTTGCGCGCGTACCAGTAGCTGCCCGTCAGCGCAGCGCCCGCTGCGAAGAGCGCGAGCTTGCGCGAGCGGCTTTCACGCGCGAGCCCCGCCGCGCCGACGAACACGAGCCCGGCGCCCGCGACGAAGGAGACCTTGCAGCCCGCGGCGAAGCCCGCGAGCAGGCCTGCGGCGAGGAAATCGCGCGCGCCGGGGCGGCCATCGCGATCCGGCACGAGCAGCGCGAGCGACGCGAGCAGCGCCGCGGCGCCGGCGAGGTCGTTGCCCGCGAAGCCGTTGCTCGGATTCCAGACCACCTGCGACGCGAGGAACAGCGCGGCCGCGAGCGCCGACGCAGCGGCGCTCGCGCCGAGACCCCGTGCGAGGCGAGCGAGCGAGAAGACCGCGAGCAGACCCCAGAGCGCGAGCGCGAGGCTGGCCTGCGCGTCCGCGTGCAGCGGCGCGAGCAGCCAGAGCGAGACGAGCTCCGCATTCAGCGGGTAATAGGCTTGAAAGGTGTAGGGCGCGTAGTCGATCGCGCCGTTCTGCAGCCAGTGAGCCGGCAGCGCCGCGTGATAGGAGAGGTCGTCCCAGACGAAGCCCGTCCCTAGCAGTGCGGTCTTCACGAGCCACGCCGTGAGCAGCGCGCCCGCGAGACCGAAGGCGAGCCAATCGAGAGGCTCGGCGCTGCCGGCCGAGGTGTCGGAGTGTTCGCGCGGCTCGCTCGTGGGCTCGCGCCGGAGCCGCAGCGCCGCAGCCGAGATCGCAGCGCCGAGGCCCGCGATCCAGACCAGGAGCCCGCGTGCGCTGAGCCCGCTGCTGTGATTCGCGCCGAGCACCGCGAGCTGGATCGCGATCGGAAGCAGCGCGAGTGCGCCGAGACGCTCGCGCCAGGCCGCGCCGCCGCCGAGCAACAATCGCGCCGCCGCCGCCGCGGCCGCGAGCGCGAGTCCGTTCAGTAGCGCGAAGAGGGCGATGCCGGGCATGCAGCGAGGAGCCCTATGGTAGCGGCCCGCAGCTTGCGAGACTGAACCTCGAGATTTCTGGCCCGCCCGCGCGCTTCCGCTCGAGCCTCGGGACCTTGCCCCGCGCAGTGAGCCGCAGGCGAACGAAGTTCATCGGGCCTGAAAATCGTTGAGGTACGGCAGCCGCCCAGCCGTCGCCTCGATCGCGGCGCCGGCCTCGAGCAGCACTGCGGTCGCATTCCAGCTGCCGCCAACGAGCTGCAGGCGCGCGCCCTCCGCGACCTGCAGGCTCTGGATCCCGAGGCGCGAGCGGAGCGTCCTGGCCTCGAGGTCGAGCAGCAGCAGTTGCGCGGGATCCAGATCCACCGAGTCCATCAGTCGCGCGAGCTCCGCAGGCGGCAGCACCGCACAGGGCAGGCCCAGCGCGGTGCAGTTCGACGCGAAGATCTCCGCGAAGGAGCCGCCGACGAAGGCCGCGAAGCCGAAGCGCGAGAGCGCCTGCGGCGCGTGCTCGCGCGAGGAGCCGCAGCCGAAGTTCTGGCCGACGATCAGGATCTTCGCGCCCGCATATCGATCGTCGTCGAGCGCGTGGTTGCCCTTCGCGGCCGCGCGGTCGTCTTCGAAGGCGTGCTCGCCCATGTCGTCGAAGGTGATCGCGCGCAGGTAGCGCGCGGGGATGATGCGGTCGGTGTCGATGTCGTCGCCGCGCAGCACGCAGCCGCGCCCACTGACTTCTCGAACCGCCGTACCGGCTCCGGGCATCCCTGTCGCCATCACAGCAGCTCCCGCACGTCGGTGACGCGCCCGCGGATCGCCGCCGCGGCGACCATTGCGGGGGACATCAGCAGGGTGCGCCCGGTCGGTGAACCCTGCCTGCCCTTGAAGTTCCGATTGCTCGACGACGCGCAGAGCTCGCGGCCGCGCAGCTTGTCCGGGTTCATCGCGAGGCACATCGAGCAGCCCGGCTCGCGCCAATCGAAGCCGGCCGCGCGGAAGATCTCGGGCAGTCCCTCGGCCTGCGCCTGCGCGGCCACGGCCTGCGAGCCCGGCACGACCAGGGCGCGCACTCCCGCGGCCACCCGGCCCCGCCGCGCGACGCGCGCGGCCTCGCGCAGATCCGAGATGCGCGAGTTCGTGCAGGAGCCGATGAACGCGACGTCGATCTTCGTACCCGCGATCGGGGTGCCCGGCGTGAGCCCCATGTATTCGAAGGCCTCTGCGGCGCCGGCGCGCTCGGCGTCGGGCAGCTCGGGGATGCGCGGGAGCTTCTCGTCGACGCCGAGGCACTGGCCCGGGTGGGTGCCCCAGGTCAGCGTCGGGGCGATTGCGGCACCGTCGATCGAGACGAGATCGTCGACGCGCGCGCCGGGAGCGCTCGCGATGCCGCGCCAGAATGCGGTGGCGCGCTGGAACGCATCGCCCTGTGGAGCGAAGGGCCGCCCGCGCAGGTACTCGATCGTGGTGTCGTCGGGGTTCACGTAACCGCAGCGCGCGCCGCCCTCGATCGACATGTTGCAGAGTGTCAGGCGCTCCTCCATTCCCATCGCGTCGATCACCGGCCCGCCGTACTCGTACGCGAAGCCGACGCCGCCCTTGACGCCGAGCACGCGGATCACGTGCAGCGTGACGTCCTTCGCGTAGACGCCGCCGCCGAGCGCGCCCGTGATCTCGATGCGCCGGACCTTCGGCCGCGCGATCGTGAGGCACTGGGTCGCGAGCACGTCGCGCACCTGGCTGGTGCCGATCCCGAACGCGACCGCGCCGAAGGCGCCGTGGCTCGAGGTATGCGAATCGCCGCAGGCGATCGTGAGGCCCGGCTGCGAGAGCCCGAGCTCGGGCCCGATCACGTGCACGATGCCCTGGCGGCCACTCTTCCAGTCGAAGAAGGTGATCCCGCTGTCGGCGAGGTTGCGCTCGAGCGCGGCCATCATCGCCTCGGCCTGGGCGTCGGCGAAGGGGCGCTGCCGCCCGTCGGTCGGGATGATGTGGTCCATCGTCGCGAAGGTCCGCTGCGGGAAGCGCACCCGCAGTCCGAGCTCGCGCAGCTCGGCGAAGGCCTGCGGCGACGTGACCTCGTGGATCAGGTGGAGCCCGACGAAGAGCTGGCTCTGGCCGCCGGGCAGCTCGCGCACCGTGTGCAGGTCCCAGACCTTGTCGAGCAGGCTGCGCCGGTCGGCGGAAGCGGGGGAGGGGCGGTTCGCGGCCATGGCTAAAGGGGATAGCACGCGCCGCCCGAGGCGTGCCGAGGACTCTGGGGAGCGCAGGCCGAGCGGCGCTCCGCGCTCTCGCAGGGGTATGCTGTCGCGGTTCCGACGCCGGGGTGTAGCTCAGCGGCCAGAGCCTGATCTTTGGGGGATCAGCGTCGTGGGTTCGAATCCCACCACCCCGATTGCTCACTTCGTGAGCAATCGGAGCCCACTCCGTATTGACTCCGCTCGCCTGCGGCTCACTGCGCGCGGCAGGGCCGCTTGCGGTGCCTCGTTTCGCTTTCGGGTTGCTGCGCGCGAGGCGGAGATCTGGGGATTCAGCGCTCCGGCAGGTAGGTGTTGAACATGGCGCCGAGGTCGCCTTCGCGCTGCTGGGGGACGCGGTAGTAGGTGCGGATCACGCAGGAGCCGTCGGGTTCGAAGCGGTAGGTTTCGATGCTGTAGTGAATGCTCGTGCTGCCGTCGGCGCTGATGTGGTTCTCGAGCAGCCACGCGACTTCGTTGCCGCAGATCTGGAGCGAGCCCTCGTGGATCTGGAACTTGACGTTTTTCTGGAACAGATCGAAGGAATCGGCGCAGCAGTGGTCGAAGCCGAATTTCTCGGGTGTGCCGACTGGATCGAGCATGCGGAACTCGCCCGGCGCGACGCTGCGCCAGTTGCGGATCCAGCCCTGCTTGTCGCCCGCGTTCCAGAGCGCGACGTAGTGGTGCGCCCACTCTCGCAGCTGTTGCTTGTCCGGCACTGCCATGCGCATGCCTCCACGCGCCCGCGCGGGGCGTTGCAGCGAGCGCGCTAGACAGCCTGCCCGCGTGCGGCGTCCGCGCTCCAGATGCCCGAGCCGCGTGCGGCGAGGAACAGGAACACGAAGCAGTAGAGCGTGGCCAGCTCGCCGCCGTTCGTGAGCGGCAGGAACGCTTTCATCCCGTGCGCCATCCAGTATGCGGCGGCCATCAGGCCGCTGCAGAGAAAGGCCGCGGGGCGCGTGAAGAGGCCGAGCATCACGAGCGCTCCGCCGAAGAGCTCGATCGGACCCGCGACGAACTTGATCAAGGCCGGAATCTCCATCGGCATCGGCGCCGGAATCTCGAACAGCTTCTGGGTTCCGTGCCACAGGAACAGGAAGCCGGTCATGATCCGCATCAAAGCGTAGGTCTCCGATTCGCGTGCGCGCATGAAGTCCATCGATGTTCCTCCTCGTGCGTGCGGCGCCTGGGCGCCGCGGGTTGCGACCACTGCCGTGACACGCTGCGGGATCGAGATCCGCTCGCCCGGAAAGCGCTCCGCGAGCAGGCGTGTGAGCTCCCGATCGAAGTCCAGGACCCGCTCCGGGGTCAGGCTCGCCCCGACTCCGGCGCTCGCGCGGATCCGCCCGCGCCAGCCCTCGGGCGTGTACCACACCGGCTCGTCATAAGTGAAGTGCGCTGATTCTGCGAGACCCGCGGTGGCGAGATCGCCCGGCCATTCGGCGTAGAGTTCCGCGCCGCCCTCCCAGCTCCAATTGGGGCTGTGCTTGCCGATCGGGATCTGGCTCCCGCCGCGTTACTTGAAGATCCGCGTCGCCGCGAGCGCTCCCGCGAACTGCGCTTCGGCGACTTCGGGGCCCTGGGCGGGGCCGGAGGCGCCGATCAGGAATGCGAACTCGCCGCGCGGGACGAGCCAGATGCGCGAGAGCACTTGTACTGGTTTTCCGTTGAGCGAATCGGTGTAACGGACCTTCATACGCGCGCCGGGGCGACCGCCTACGGTCGCGGCCTGCGGCGCGTCGATCACGATCAGATCGGGGTACTTCAGCTTCTGCTGCTCCGCGAGCGGCGCGAGGGCCTCGACCGGGGACGGCGATGCGAGCGTGCGCAGCGGTTGGATCGACACCTGGATCGACGGATTGAGACCGTCGTAGGGCTCCGGGTGCATGCCGATCTGGATCAGCTCGAGCGCCGGGCGTTTGCCTAGCAGCTTCAGCAGCTCGGCGTCGCTCAGGCGCTGCGGCACCTGCTTATTGAGCGCCTCGACGTCCGTGAGCCAATACCAGCTCACCGGCCGCTTGATCTGGAAGCCGGTCGCTTTGTTGAAGAAGATCGCCGGGCCGTCGGCCCAGACCGCCGCGCCCGCGAACAGCACTGCGAGGACCGATCCGATTCCCCAGGTTCTCTTCATGTCGTCTCACCTCCCGCGCCGGTGCGCAGCTCGAGGATTGCGCGGCGCGCGTAGCGGCCCGAGAGCTTCGAGAAGACGTCGCCGAGCGCCATCCACCAGCCGTATTTCCGGTGCAGGTGGCGGTAGGCGAGTGCGATTTCGGCGGGGTCGCGGACGACCCGGCCGCGGGCGTCGATCCATTCGCTGCGCAGGCTACCGGTCGCCGAGCACGCGGCGAGGCGCACCCGGCCGGTCGCGCGGATGCGCTTGACTTTGCCGGCGTCCCCCTCGCTGAACACGAAGTAGCGGCCGGCTTCGCCCGCGATCCAGACCGGCGTGCGCACCTCGCGCCCATCGCGGCGGAAGCTCGCGAGCGAGACGTAGCGATCGCGGGCGGGGTCGCAGGCGCGCGCAGGCATCGGAACCTCGATTGCCGAGAACCGAGCGCGACGATAGAGCCGGGGGCGGGTCGCGGCCAGCGGCCACGGCTATGCTCGGCGCGTCTTGCCTTCCCCCGTGATCGCGCGCGTCGCCTGGGCGCGCCGGGAGCGCCGATGCCCAGCCTCGAGAGCCACCTGGATCCGAAGGCCGAGACTTTTCGCGCGAACCAGGCCGCGTACCAGGCACTCGTCGACACGCTGCGCGCGCGCCAGTCCGAGGTCGTGGCGGAAGGGCGCGAGCGCGCGATCGAGCGCCACCGCGCGCGCGGAAAGTATCTGCCGCGCGAGCGCATCGACATGCTGCTCGACGCGGGCACGCCCTTTCTCGAGCTGTCGACGCTCGCGGGCTTCGGCCAATACGAGGGCCAGGTTCCCGGCGCGGCGATCGTGACGGGCATCGGCCTGGTGCACGGCATTCCCTGCATGCTCATCGCGAACGACGCCACCGTGAAGGGCGGCACGCTGCTCCCGGCCTCGATCAAGAAGCACATCCGCGCGCAGCAGATCGCGCGCGAGAACCGCCTGCCGACCCTCTACCTGGTCGACAGCGGCGGCGCGTTCCTGCCGCTGCAGGACGAGGTCTTCCCGGACAAGGAGCACTTCGGCGGCACCTTCTACGAGCAGGCGCGCATGTCTGCACAGGGCCTGCCGCAACTCTCGGTCGTGCTCGGCGGCTGCACCGCGGGCGGCGCCTACGTGCCCGCGCTCTCGGACGAAGTGATCATCGTCAAGGGCATCGGGCGGATCTTCCTCGGCGGGCCGCCGATCGTGAAGGCCGCGCTCGGCGAGATCGTCGACCCCGAGAGCCTCGGCGGCGCAGAGCTGCACACCACGCGTTCGGGCGTCGCGGATCAGATCGCCTATGACGAGCCCGAGGCCTACGCGCTGCTGCGCAACAGCGTCGCGCACCTGAACCAGCCCCTCGTGCCCGCGCCGCCGCGCGCGCCGCGGCCGCCGCGCTTCGCGCCCGCGGAGCTCGGCGGCGTCGTCTCGCGCGACGCCCGGATTCCCTTCGACATCCGGGAGATCGTCGCGCGCCTGGTCGATGACTCGGAGCTGCACGAGTTCAAGCCGCGCTGGGGCGAATCGATCGTGACCGGCAGCGCCCACATTCACGGCTACCCGGTCGGTGTGCTCGGCAACAACGGCATCATCTTCTCCGAAGCCGCGCTGAAGGCCACGCACTTCATCGAGATGTGCAATCAGCGCGGAATTCCGCTGCTCTTCCTGCAGAACACTTCGGGCTACATGGTCGGCCGTGATTCCGAAGCCGCCGGCATCGCCAAACACGGCGCCAAGATGGTCGCCGCGGTCGCGAACTCGACGGTCCCGAAGCTCACCGTGCTGGTCGGAGGCTCCTACGGCGCTGGCAACTACGGGATGTGCGGGCGCGGCTTCCAGCCGCGCTTCCTGTTCGCCTGGCCGAACTCGCGCATCGCGACGATGAGCGCCGAGACTGCGCAGACGGTGCTCGTCGACGTGCGCAAGGGCGGCCTCGACGCGGAGCGCGTCAGCGAAGCCGAGCTCGAGCGGCTGCGGGCCGAGGTGCGCCTTCAATACGAGACGCAGAGCGATCCCTACTACGCGACCTCGCGAATCTGGGACGACGGTCTGATCGAGCCCGCGCAGACGCGCGACGCGCTGGGCCTGTGCCTGGCGCTCTGCGCGCGTGCACCGGGCGCGGAGGCGCCGCGCTTCCGCGTGTTCCGGATGTAGGCCGCCGGGCTGCGGAAGGGGGAGGGCCATTGTTCCGACGCGTGCTGATCGCGAACCGCGGCGAGATCGCCTGCCGGGTGATCCAGAGCTGCCAGAAGCTCGGCATCGAGACGGTGGCCGTCTACTCCGAGGCAGACCGCGGCGCGCTATTCGTCGAGCGCGCGGACCTCGGCATCTGCATCGGTCCGCCCAAGGCTGCGGACAGCTACCTCTCGATTCCGCGCCTGGTCGAGGCCGCGCGCGCGAGCGGCGCCGAGGCGCTGCACCCGGGCTATGGCTTCCTGTCCGAGAACGCGGACTTCGCCACGGCCTGCGCGGCGGCCGGCATCGTCTTCATCGGCCCGCATCCCGAGGCGATCCGGCGCATGGGCTCGAAGACCGAGGCGCGCCGCCTCGCGCGCCTGCACGGCGTGCCGGTGGTGCCCGGCTACGACGGCGACGACCAGTCGAACGCCGCGCTCGCCGCGGCCGCGCGCGCGATCGGCACCCCGCTGATGATCAAGGCCAGCGCGGGCGGCGGCGGCCGCGGGATCCGGATCGTCCGCGCCGAGGCCGAGTTCGAGCAGGCCTGCGAGGCCGCGCGCCGCGAGGCGATCGCTTCCTTCGGCGACGGACAGCTGCTCGTCGAGCGCTATGTGCGCGAGCCGCGCCACATCGAGGTGCAGGTGATCGGCGACCGCCACGGCGGACTCTGGCACCTGCTCGAGCGCGAGTGTTCGATCCAGCGGCGGCACCAGAAGCTCGTCGAGGAGGCGCCCGCGCCGAACCTGCCCGAGCAGAGCCGCGAGCTGATCTTCAGGAGCGCGCTGCAGCTCGCGGCTGCGATCGGCTACGACAATGCGGGCACGGTCGAGTTCGTGCTCGACGCCGAGAGCGGAGCGCCCTACTTCCTCGAGATGAACACGCGGCTGCAGGTCGAGCACCCCGTTACCGAGTGCGTGACGGGGCTCGACCTCGTCGAGCTGCAGCTGCGCGCGGCGGCCGGGGAGAGGCTCGCGCTGCGCCAGCAGGAGATCTGCGCGCGCGGCTCGGCGATCGAGGTACGCGTCAACGCGGAAGACCCCGCGCGCAAGTTCCTGCCGCGCACCGGGACGATCGAGCGCATCGAGTGGCCGCAGCGGCCGAATCTGCGCGTCGAGACGGGCGTGCGCAGCGGCTCGGAGATCACGCCGCACTACGACTCGCTGATCGCCAAGCTGATCGGCTCGGGCGCGAGCCGCGACGAAGCGATCGCGAGCCTGGTGCAGGGCCTCGACGAAGTGGTCTGCTTCGGCCCCGAGAACAACCTCGGCTTCCTGCGCCAGATCGTCGACTCCGCGGCGTTTCGCGCAGGTCGGCTGACGACGCACTTCCTCGAGCAGCAGTTTCCACAGGGTCCACTCGAGCTGCCTGAAGTGGGGATCCCGGATGTCGCGCTGGCAGCGCTCGCGGCCTCGCTTGCGCCGCCGCGCGGCGCGCTGCAGCCAGCGGCGAGCGCGGCGGGAGCCAACGCCGCGCAGGGCGCCTCGCCCTGGAGCTCGCTCGGCCCGTGGCGCCTGCTCGAGCCGGCCGGGCATCCCGCGCGCAGCGACGTGTTCGTCGAGGAGGGCAAGCGACGCAGCCACGTCCGCGTGCTCGGCAACGGCGCGCTCGATTTCGGCGCGGGGCTACAGCTCGTCGCGGCGCGCTGGCTCGGCGAGACGCAGCTCGAGGTCGAGTGCGAGGGACGTTCCGAGCGCGTGCGGATCGCGCGGCACGGCGATCGCATACAGCTGGTGCGCGGCGGGCGCCGCCGCAGCTTCCGGATCCTGCCGCGCGAGGAAGTCTGGGCGACGCGTGGGGCGCGCAGCGGCGCGCGCGCGGAGGCGATTGCGGCGCCCTTTCCGGGCCAGGTCGCGGAGCTGCGGGTCAAGGTCGGTGAACGCGTCGCCGAGGGCGACGTCGTCGTGGTGCTCGAGGCGATGAAGATGCTGCACAACCTCGTCGCGGCAGGCGCGGGCGTCGTGGCAGAGCTCTGCTGTCAGGCGGGCGCCGCGGTCGCGGCCGGCGAGCTGCTGGTGCGCTTCGAGAGCCCGGGCGCGTTGGAGGAGACATGAATTCGATCTATCTCGACGAGGATCTGGCCGCGCTGCAGCGCCAGACCCTCGAGTTCGTCGCGCGTGAGGTCGTGCCGCAGGCCGATGCCTGGGAGCGCAGCGGCTCGGTTCCGCGCGCGGTGCTGCGCCAGATGGGCGAGCTCGGATTCCTCGGGCTGCGCTGCCCCGAGTCCTACGGCGGCCTCGGGCGCGGCGCGCTCGCGTCGGCCGTGTTCTCCGAGGCGCTGGCGAACTCCAGCTACGGCGGCTTCGAGGTCACGGTGCTGGTCCACACCGACATGGCTTCGCCGCACCTGCTGCACTCGGGCAGTCGCGAGCAGCAGGAGCGCTACCTCGCACGAATCGTGCGCGGGGAGTGCCTCACCGCGATCGCGGTGAGCGAGCCCGCGGCCGGCTCCGACGTCGCGGGCATGCGCACGCGCGCGCGCCGCGATGGAGATCACTTCGTCTTGAACGGCTCGAAGCTCTTCATCACGAACGGCGTGTCCGCCGATCTGCTGATCGTCGCCGCGCGCAGCGATCCTGCGAACCCGCGCGGGATCTCGATGTTCCTGGTCGAGCAAGGCACCAAGGGCCTGTCGGTCTCGCGCAAGCTCGAGAAGACGGGCTGGCTCTCGTCGGACACCGCGGAGCTCGCGTTCCAGGACTGCCGCGTTCCCGCGGAGAACCTGCTGGGCACGCTTCACCGCGGCTTCTACGAGATCATGAAGAACTTCCAGAACGAGCGCCTCGTGCTCTCGGGGATGTGCGTCGGCGCGTCGCAGAAGGGCCTCGATCTGACCTACGCCTGGACGCAGTCGCGCCAGGCCTTCGGCGGCGTGCTCTTCGACAAACAGGTGATCCGCCAGCGCCTCGCGATGCTGCAGGCGCGCGTCGATGCCGCGCGCCAACTGCTCTACCACTGCGGCTGGCTGATGCAGCAGGGCGTCGACGCGACGCGCGAGGTCTCGGAGCTGAAGGCCCTGGCGGGTGAGCTCGTGAACGAGGTGATGTACGCCTGCGTGCAATACCACGGCGGCCAGGGCTACATGCGGGAGTCCGCGATCGAGCGCATGGCGCGCGACGCGCGCGTGATGTCGATCGGCGGCGGCGCGACCGAAGTGATGCTCGACGAGGTCGCGAAGCGGGCGAAGGCGTAGGGGGATGGGATCCGCGCGCGATCAGCGTTTCGGAAACGCGCTGCGCACGCGCGCCATCAGTCCGTCGACGCCGCTGCCGTGCAGCGTCATACCGCCGTCGACGACGAGGTTCTGGCC
This sequence comes from uncultured Spirochaetales bacterium, assembly GCA_964437835.1. Classification (GTDB taxonomy): domain Bacteria; phylum Myxococcota_A; class UBA9160; order UBA9160; family SMWR01; genus CAYTJA01. The sequence goes on along the minus strand of CAYTJA010000416.1, from coordinate 9,701 downwards.
GGTCACGAAGCGCGCGAGGTCGGAGCAGAGGAAGACCACCACGTCCGCGATGTCCTCGGGCTCGCCGATGCGGGCCAGCGGCGTCTTCGAGACCATCCACTCCGTGACCCCGGGAATGTGTTCGAGCATCGGCTCCGTCATGCCGGTGCGGATCATGCCGGGCGACACCGCGTTCACGCGCACGCTCGGCGCGTACTCCATCGCGGCGTTGACCGTGAGCGCGGCGACCGCGGCCTTCGCGGCCGAGTAGGGCGCCTCGCCGGCCGCCGGGCGCGTGCCGCTGATCGAGGCCGTGTTCACGATGGCTCCGCCGCCGCCCGCGAGGATCCGGGGCGCGGCCGCCTTGATGCCGTGGAACACGCCCGTGAGGTTCACGTCGATGATCCGGCGCCATTCCTCGAGCGAGTACTCGTGCAGCTCGGACATGCCGCCGACGCCGGCGTTGTTGAAGAGCAGCGAGAGGCCACCGAGCTCGCGCGACGCGGCCTCGACCGCCGCTTCGAGCTCGGCGTAGTTCGTGACGTCGACGTGATAGGCGACGGCCCCGATCTCGCCCGCGACCTTCTGCGCGGCTTCCGCGTTGCGATCGAAGACGGCGACTGCCGCGCCCTCGGCCGCCATGCGCCGGCAAGTGGCCCGGCCGATGCCGGAGCCGCCGCCGGTCACGATTGCGCGCTGCCCAGCCAGCAGATTCATCGCCTGCGCGTCCTCCCCGGATCCGCCGCCGCAGGGGGCGGCTGCGGCAGCGCTGCCTGCGCGCGCCGCGATCCAACGAGTAGCCCCTGGAACCCGGATCCGCGAGCGGTGGGAGGGTGAGCTCGCGCAGCGCCGCGCGACAGCTGCTTCGCGAACGCGCCGGCCCGAGGCGCGCGCCGCGGACGGAATTCAGCCGGCGCCGGCCTGCTGCAGGATCCGCCGCGCCTGCTCGCGGTGCGGCGCGTCCACCATCTGGCCCTCGAAGGAGAAGACCGCGCGACCCGCGCGCGCCTCGGCCTCGAAAGCCGCGAGCAGGCGGCGCGCGCGCTCGACGGCTTCCGGAGCCGGCGTGAACGCGGCATTCACGATGTCGATCTGGGCCGGATGGATCGTGAGCTTGCCGTCGAAGCCCAGGCCCGCGGCCTCCTCGCTCTCGGCGCGCAGGCCCGCGTGATTCTTGTAATCGACGTAGACGCCGTCGATCGCCTGGACGCCGGCGGCGCGCGCCGCCAGCAGCGTCATCCAGCGCGCGTGGCGGAACAGCTCGAGGTAGCTGCCGTCGGGGCCGCGGTTTGCGCGCGCGCCGAGCGCCGCCGCGAGATCTTCGGCGCCCCAGGTGATTGCGGCGACGCGCGGGGCCGCGGCGATTGCCTCGATCTGCAGCAGGCCCTCGGGAGTCTCGGTCGCGATCGGCAGCACTCCGATGCGGCCGCGCGCGTGTCCGAACTTCGCCTCCAGCACGTCGAGTTGCGCCGCGAGCTCGCGCAGCTGCTCCGCGGCGCGCAGCTTCGGGATCATCAGCAGATCGGGAGCTGCGGGCAGCAGCGCTTCGAGATCGTCGGCCGCGAGCGGCCCGTCGAGCGCGTTGATGCGCGCGATGCGTACCTTGCTGCCGAAATCGACCGAGGCGAACCACTCCGCGGCCTGGCGCCGCGCCTCGGCCTTGTGCTCGGGCGCGGTCGCGTCCTCGAGGTCGATCACGAGCGCGTCAGCGCGGCTCGCGAGCGAGCGCTCGAGCAGCTTTTTTTGACCGCCCGGAACGAAGTGGACACTGCGCAGACGCAGCGCGCGCGTCACGCGGCGCTGCCCGCGGGCGGCGGCCGGCGCAGCATCATCGCCTGCCGCACGCAGCGCGCGACGAGCTCGCCGCGCTGGTTCCTCGCGCGGTGCTCGAAGGTCACGATGCCGCGGTCGGGCTTCGATTTCGATTCCCGGCGCTCGAGCACCTGGGTTTCGGCGTAGAGCGTGTCGCCGATGAAGACCGGATTCGGGAACTCGACCTTCTCGAAGCCGAGGTTGCCGATCGTCGTGCCGAGCGTGGTGTCGCGCACCGAGAGCCCGATCAAGGTCGCGAGCGTGAACAGGCTGTTCACGAGGATGCGGCCGAAGGGCGACTTCGCGGCGAACTCGGCGTCCAGGTGCAGCGGCTGCGGGTTCATCGAGAGGGTCGAGAAGAGCAGGTTGTCGGTCTCGGTGACCGTGCGGCCCGGCTCGTGCCGGTACACGGCGCCGGGCTCGAGCTCCTCGAGATACAGGCCGGGCATGCAGGCTTCCTCCGCGAGCCGCAGCCGCATCGCGGCCGCGCAGCGGCGAGGCTATCGAAGCCCGCGCCGCGGCACCCGCTCGCGGCGAAGGCTTCGCAGGGCTCCGCACTGCGGTGATAGAGTGGGCAGCCCCTGAGAGGAGCGAGGTCTTGAGCGGGTACGAGCATCTCCTGGTCGACGAGCCGGCCCCCGGAGTCAGGCGCATCACGTTGAATCGGCCCGAGAAGCGCAACGCGATCCACAACGCGCTGCGCGGCGAGCTGCTCGCGGCGCTCCAGCAGCACGACCGGGACGACGCGGTGCGCGTCTCGATCCTGCGCGGCGCGGGGCCCTGCTTCTCCTCGGGCTACGACCTCAAGTCCGATCTCGGCAAGCACCAGCCCTACTTCACGCCGCAGGTCGGGATGCAGTGGGCGCGGCATGTCGGCGAGGGCTGGATGTCGATCTGGGATCTCGCGAAGCCCGTGATCGCGCAGATCCACGGCTATGCGATGGCCGGAGGGCTCGAGCTGGCCGGCGCCTGCGATCTCGCCTACGTCGCCGCGGATGCCAGGCTTTCGCACCCCGTGCTGCGCGTCGCGGGCCTGCCCGACTTCGCGTGGTTCCCGGTCTTCCTGTTGCCGCGGCACGCGATGGAGCTGCACCTCACGGGCCGCGTCTACAGCGGCGAGGAAGCGGCGCAGGTCGGCCTGGTAAATCAGGCTTTCGCGCCGGAGCAGCTCGAGGCGCGCGTGCTCGAGATCGCGCAGCGCATCTGCGAGACGCCCGCGGGCGTCGTCGCGATCAATAAGCGCTACGTGCACGTAGCACTCGAGCAGCGCGGCGGCCGCAGCGTGATCCGCACCGGCGCCGATCTGCAGGCCGGTCCGCACCTGCAGGCACTAAGCGCGAGCGACATCAGCCAGCGCGTGAAGGCCGCAAATCAGTCGTAGCGAGGCGCTGGCGATGGACGACACAGCCGAGAATTTTTGCGCCGTACTCGAGCAGCATGCGCGGCTGCAGCCGCAGCGCCGCGCGCTGGTGTATCGCGGCCGCAGCTGGAGCTATGCCGAGCTGTACCGCGAGGCGTCGCGCGTCGCGCAGGCGCTGCGCGAGGCCGGGGTCGAGCCCCAGCAGCGGATCGGCTTCCTGGGCCGGAACTGCCCGGAGTTCTTCACGACGCTCTTCGGCTCGATGCTCGCCGGTGCCGTCACCGTGGGCGTGAACTGGCGCCTCGCGCCGCCCGAGATCGAGTACGTGCTGAACCACGCGCAGACGCGCCTGCTCTTCGTGGAGCCCGAGTACCTCGAGACGCTCGCGAAAATGAAGCTCGAATCGGTGCGACAGGTCGTGCTGGTCGGGCCGGAGGGGCCGTACCCGACCTACGCGGACTGGCTGCGCGACGTGGAGCCGATCGATCCGCCGGCCGCGGTGCAGCCGGGCGACCCCTGCTTCCAGCTCTACACCTCCGGCACCACGGGCTTTCCGAAGGGGGTCGAGCTCAGCCACGCGAACCTGCTGGCCGCGATGCGCGCGGGCGGCTCGACCTGGGAGGTAAGCGCCGACTCCGTGAGCCTCGTCGCGATGCCGCTCTTCCACATCGCGGGCAGCGGCTGGGCGCTGGCCGGCTTCAAGACCGGTGCGACGAACGTGCTGCTGCGCGACGTCGACCCCGCGGAGATCCTGCGCACGATCGCAGCGGAGCGCGTGAGCCACCTGCTGCTGGTGCCTGCGGCGCTGCAGCTGCTGCTCGCGGCGCCGGGACTCGCACAGGCGGATCTCTCATCGCTGCGCATGTTCGGGTACGGCGCGTCGCCGATTTCCGAAGACGTGCTGGTGCGCGGGATGCGCGCGCTGCGCTGCGGCTTCGTGCAGGTCTATGGGATGACCGAGACGACCGGTGCAGTTACCGGGCTCGCACCCGAAGACCACGATCCCGCTGGCCCGCGCGCGGCGCTGTTGCGCTCCGCGGGCCGGCCCTGGGGCGATGTCGAGCTGCGCATCGTCGACGCCGCGAGCGGTCGCGATCAAGAGCCCGGAGAGATCGGCGAGGTCTGGTGCCGCTCGCGCCAGAACATGTGCGGCTACTGGCGCAACCCCGAGGCGACGCGCGAGATCTACCCGGAGGGCCGCGACGCGCAGGGCCTCGGCTGGCTGCGCACCGGCGACGCCGGCTACCTGCGCGACGGCTACCTCTTCATCCACGACCGCGTCAAGGACATGATCGTCTCGGGAGCCGAGAACGTGTATCCGGCGGAAGTCGAGAACGCGCTGATGAGCCACCCCGGCGTCGCGGACTGCGCGGTGATCGGCGTGCCGGACGCGCGCTGGGGCGAGACGGTCAAGGCGATCATCGTGCCGCGTGCGGGTGCGGAGCCGAGCGACGCCGAGCTGACCGCGTGGTGCCGCGAGCGCCTCGCGCCCTTCAAGTGCCCGACCTCGGTCGATCGCGTCGCCTCGATCCCGCGCAACCCGTCGGGCAAGATCCTGAAGACGGAGCTGCGCAAGCCCTACTGGGCCGGCCGCAGCCGACAGGTGAATTGAGGCGCATGAGCAGCAGCGGCGTCGCAGCAGAGGGTCCGCGCACCGCGGTCGTGACGGGCGCGACTGCGGGCATCGGCCGCGCGATCGCGGTGGCGCTGGGCGCGCTCGGTTGGCGCGTTTCGATCGGCGCGCGGCGTGCGGATCGCCTCGCCGATGCCGAAAGGGCGGTCGAGGCGGCTGGCGGTCAGGCGCTAGGCCATGTGCTCGACGTGACCGTTCCCGATTCGGTCGAAGCCTTCTTCGCCGCGGTCGAGCGGCGCTGGGGCTGCGCCGACGTGCTCGTGAACAACGCCGGCGCGGCGCGCCCGGGCCGCCTCGACCGCCTCTCGTACGCGGACATCCGCGCGGCGATCGAAACCAGCCTCGTCGGCTCGCTGTTCGCGACCAAGCGCGCGATCGCGGCGCTGAGGGAGCGCGGCCGCCCGGGCGATCTCGTCTTCATCTCGTCGCGCTCGGCGACGGAGTCCTGGGCGAACCATCTGCCCTATGGCGCCTCGAAGGCCGGCGTCGAGAACGCCGCTCGCACGCTGCGCCTCGAGCTCGAGGGAACCGGGATCCGCGTCGCACTGATCCGGGTCGGCGACACGGTCGGCACCGAGTTCAGCGCGTCGTGGAATCCGGCGGAGTTCGGCGAGCACATCGCCGTCTGGCAGCGCTTCGCGCTGCTGCGACACGGCGGTGTGATGCAGCCCGAAGATGTCGCGCGCGCGGTGGTGCTCGCGGTCACGACGCGGCCTGGGGTGCAGCTCGAAGTGATCGGCGTCGACGCGCAGGCGCCGGTGGCCGCGCCGGGCACGCGGCCGGCTGCAGGCGGGTAGGGCCGCGTGGCGGCCGAGGCGGCCGCGCCGCGGATCCCGAGCCGAATCGTTCCGAGCGCGCGCCTCGCGCGCCGCACTCCTCGCGAGATCCAGGCGGAGCTGCAAGCGCGCGTCGCCGCGGGCGCGCGGATCGACGCTGCAGGCCGCGCGCGCCGCGCGCCGCAGCGTCTGCTCCGCGCCTATCCGCCGATGCACGCCTGCGAGCTCTTCGGCACCGCGTTCTACCTCGCGGCGCCGCGCCAGAACGAGGACCTCCGCTTCGTCGTCGCCTACGTCGTGCCGGACGCGGCTCGCGCGGATGCGCCGATCTTCCCGCGCCTCTTCTACAAGGACGTCTCGCTGATCTGGCGCTCGGCCTCGCACTACATCCGCTCCGCCGGTGAGAACTGGATCGGCAAGGGCGATGTGCACATCGTCGACCTCGGCGACGCAGAGCTCGAGACCTCGGCCGAGGAGACGACCGACCTGCCGCTCGAGCTGCAGAGCGCGCTGGAGTCGCTCTCGCAGCGCGCGAGCGAGGTGCCCTACGACCGCGAGGCAGTCGCGCTGGTGCTGCGCCGCGCGCCGGATCACCGCATCGAGGCCTATCGCGACTTCACCGGCCCGCGGCGCCGCGCGCAGGCGAACCCGGCGAACCTGGTGAACCGCGGCCGCCCGATCGCGCGCTTCGCGCGCCCGGGAGATCCGACCTCGCTGCGCTTCGCGCGCGGCTACGAGCCCGATTTCGCGCGCGGCGTGCTCGAGCTGTCGAGGTCCAGGAGCCGCCTCTACGGCGGGCTGCTGCGCCGCTACCGCATCGTCTCGCGCAACCGCCGCATCCAGTACCTGTTCTTCGCCGGTCCGCGCCAGGTCTGGATCATCCCGCCGCAGGCGCTCTCGACCGAGCTCTCCAGCTACGGCGTGCGCACGCTCGACGTGCTCGCGCCGGAGGATCTCTGCGTGCCCGCCTACGAATACCACTTCCGCGAGGGCGGCGATCCCGACGGAGAACTCGTGAGCCAGATCCCCGCAGGTTATGTGGGTGCTGCCAGCGCGCACGACCCGTCGCGCGCGGACGCGTCGCCGTGGCTGGATCAGCTGCCGGTGATCCGCGAGTTCCGACGGCGCGTGCTCGGAAGACGCGGGCGGCGAATCATGCAGCGCAAGAGTGCCTCGCCTTCCGTGATGTCCGAAAGTGGATGGAAGGCCAAGAAGGAGGCTCTGGAGGGCTGAAGAAGGCATTCTCCCGATGCAGAAGCCGTGCCGATTTGCGCGCTGCGAAATCGCGGATCGCGTTGCCTCACCGATTCGAAGCGCTTTCCTGGATTCCGTTTGCTCTCCCGACCGAGGCTTGGAGCTTCAGCGAGTCGCGCGCGCGGCCCGGGTGACTCCCGTGCGCGGCCCTGAACGCATAGGGCTCCACACCGCCGTGTCACACCGAGGGCGAGTGCCTAGCGCTCGCCCGGTACCTCAGCAGGATCGATGCGGCCGTGTCGCAGCCAGCCTGTGGCCAGCAACCAGGTTCGAGGCTCGGCCACGGGCGCTGCCCCGGAATTCGCGACGCCCGGCGGCGCGCGGTGCCAGCCGCAGAACCACGGGGCCGACGATGCCGCGTCCACCCGGACCGGGGGCGTCGATCGAGTTTGCTGGAAGAAGTGGTGGCGTGCGTTGAGGAGCACATAGGCAAGAGCGTTGCGGACCTGGCGCGGGCTGCGGAGCAGACTGAGGTGGTAGCGCTCGGCGAGCACGGGGCCGCGGCGGCGGAAGATGCGTTGGACGGCTCGCGCGAGGCGCGAGCCGATCGACTTCAAACCGCGGCCGAGCGCAAAGCGATCACAGGCCTCGACGATCAAGTGGGCGTGGTCGCGCTGCAGCGAGAAGTGGACGACGCGAAAATCGCCGCGCTCGCAAGCGGCAGCGAAGGACTTCTGGACCTCACGTACCAGCGCGGCGCTCCGCAGGGACGGAAAACCCGAGCGCAGCCGCCAGGTGACGAGGCAGGGGAAGCGCTCGGGGAATGCCTCCCGACTGCGGTGACGGACGGACGGCCGGGGGCCGGCCCTGCGGCCGGCGCCTGAACGCAGCCCTCCCCAGCGTGCCAGAGGACGCAGGTTCATGGTGAGCTGACGGCCTCGCTTCTTCATGACTGAGATCATGAACTAGCAGTGTGACGGATACGGTCACACGCTCGAGAACTCCAGTTGATTCGGGCGGTCTTTTCTGACTGCGCACCGGTGGACTCGGAGACACGCTGACTCGTCGACGCGGCAGTGCGGCTCCCGCGCGTCTGTCTTCATCGGAATTCGACTGCCGGCTGGAGTCGAAGGAGCAGTGGAGGAGCTCTCGCAATTCGACGGGGCGCCCGTTCCCAGGCCCAATGGTTGCAGCCTCTCGGTGCGGCGCGGGGCCGGGCGCGCAAGCCCGAGTACAAGGTGGCGCTCGGCTCCGTCTAGGTACTGAACAACAAGATTCGCGTGACCCAGCGTCGCGCCTACGGCCTACGCGACGAGGACTACCTCTAACTCGAGATCCTCAGCACCATACTTGCTCCGCTCTACATCGGGAAATAGCCAGGAAAGAACCACACGAATCCGCGCAGAGCCCGGGAACCTTGGTCTCCCTCCGCGTGCGATTCCCGTGGGAGCGTGGTGGCAGGGTGGCAACCGAGCCTCATCACGGTCCCGTGTGGACGCGAGGAAGGGAGCGCAACCCCCGGCCGCAACGACTCGGATGGGGCCGGGCGCTCGATGGAGGTGGATGGGACTCGGGTACATGGCGATCCCGGATTATCAGACAGTGATGCTTCCGCTGCTCCGCTTCGTAGCGGATGAGAAGGAGCACAACCTCAGCGAGGCCGTCGAGGTGCTCGCCGCCGAGTTCGGGCTCACGCCGCAGGAACGCCAACAGCTACTCGAGAGCGGCGCTCAAACTGTCATCCGAAACCGCGTGGGCTGAGCGCGGACGTACCTCAAGAAAGCGGATCTCATCGAATCACCCAGGCGTGGCTTTTTTCGAATCACGAGCCGCGGGCGATCCGTCCTCGCTTCCAAGCCGGATCGCATCGACGTGAAATACCTGGAGCAGTTCCCCGAGTTCGTTGCATTCCGTGATCTCCGCCACGAGAAGTTCGAGGAGAAGCCTGGCGTCACGGCAGTCTCCACGGACGTCACGCCCGAAGAGGCGCTCGATGTGGCATTCGAGCGCCTGCGCGCTGATCTCGAATCGGAAGTTCTCGACCAGGTCAAGGCAGCTTCCGCGTCGTTCTTCGAGCGCCTGGTCGTCGAAGTCCTCGTTCGCATGGGGAATCATCAAGGAAGATCGCCTCGGGCTCGACCTGATCTACATCCAGGCGAAGCGGTGGGACTCCACCGTGGGGCGGCCCGAGATCCAGAAGTTCGCTGGAGCCTTGCAAGGGCACCGGGCGCGCAAGGGCGTCTTCATCACGACTTCGAGTTTCTCAGCAGAAGCGCTGGACTTCACTTCGCGAATCGACAGCAAGATCGGCCTGATCGACGGTCCCGAACTCGCGCGGCACATGATCGACCACGACGTCGGGGTCGCGATATCTCGGGAGTATCAGGTGAAGAAGATCGATTCCGATTACTTCACCGAGGAGTAGACCGGCTCACCGGTAGATGCCGCCGCAAGCTCTACGAGGCTTGGAAGGCACACACCGTCACTCAGCCGACAGGAGGGGAGGTGAATCCGCCTCTTCCCCATTTCAATTCTCCTCCAGACATTCCGAATCTCTGAGGGCCCGGCCTAGCGCACCCGCGCGATCCACACCACGTGCCGCGCGCCGCCCGCTGCGCCGCGGGCGCGCACGCGGGCGGTTTCGACGGCGAAGCCCTGCTCGTGGAGGCGCTGCTCGAAGCGCGGCGATGCGCCCGGTGACCACAGTGCGAAGACGCCGCGGGGCCGCAGCGCGTGCTTCACGCGGCGCAGCGAGGCCGGGCCGTAGAGTGCGGTGTTGGCGTTCGCGAGCGCGCCGGGGCCGTTGTCGACGTCGAGCAGGATCGCGTCGAAGGCCGCCGGTTTCTGGAAACAGGCCGCGACGTCGCCCTCGAAGATCTCGACGCGGGGGTCGTCGAGCGGGAATCCGGCGAAGTGGCCGAGCTGTTCGCGGTTCCAGCGCACGACG
>CAYTJA010000415.1:0-3222 GCA_964437835.1 uncultured Spirochaetales bacterium | reverse complement strand
GGTCCGAGAGCTTGCCGGGCTGTTGGAGGAGAAGTCCGCGATTCCGATGGTGCAGGCCCAGATGGCGCTCATCCAGGACGCACAGACCGACGAGTGGTGGCAGGACGTGACCGTCCCGATGCTCGAAGGAATGCGCCGGCGCCTTCGTGATCTCATCAAGCTCATCGAGAAGCAGAAGCGCAAGCCCATCTACACGGACTTCGAGGACGAGATGGGGCATGAGGCGGGCGTCGAGCTCGCCGAGTTCGGCGGCCGTGCAGATCTCGCGAAGTTCCGAGCCAAGGCGCGATCCTTCCTCCTTGCTCACCAAGATCAAGTCGCGATTCACAAGTTGCGCCTGAATCGTCCGCTGACGGCCGACGATTTGGCTCAGCTGGAGCGGGTTCTAGTCGAGGCTGGCGTCGGTACAGCAGAAGAGGTCCAGCAGGCAAAGGATGAGTCGGCAGGGCTCGGTCTCTTCGTGCGGAGTCTGATCGGGCTTGATCGATCGGCTGCGAAGGTTGCGCTCGCGCAGTTTGAGCGGGGGAAGAGTCTGACCGCGAACCAGATTGAATTCGTCAACCTGGTGATCGACCACTTGGCTCAGAACGGCGTGATCGCAGCAGCATCGCTCTACGAGTCGCCGTTCACCGACCTGACACCACGGGGTCCCGATGGGCTCTTCGACTCGGCGCAGGTCTACGAGCTGATGTCAGCGCTGGACGCCGTGAGGGCGAACGCAGTCGCTGCCTGACGAGCCCCCATGCGGGCGGGGTTGTTCACGGCTTCCGATCTACTTCCTGCGCGGTGCCGCCAACCACGTTCGCACCAGCGTCTCCCGTATCCCGACGCTCACGGCGATCCGCCGCAGGCTCAATCCTTTGACATGCAACGCCCTTGCCTTCTCTCGGCGGCGCGCCGCGCGGACACGGCAAGCGGTCGAGCAGTAGATGTCGTGCGCACGCCGCGCGGTGGGCTTCACCTGAAACGCCTGCCTGCACATTCCGCAGGGCCGGACGCGAGACCTTCATCTCAGCTCGATGCCTGTCGTTAGGGCCCGCCGCCTCACTTGTACACCTCCGCCCACGTCTGGACCGAGCGGCTCTTCTTGGCGCTTGCGGTGTCGGTCATCTCGACCTGCAGCCCCTCGACCGTCATCGCGACGTTCAGCTCCAAGTCCGGTGTGCCAATCGGCTGCTCCAACGGAGTGCACGAAAGCGCGCGCAGCGCTTCGACCGGCGCGAGCCCCGAAGCGCGTTGGGCAATACCCAGCGCCCACGTCTGCTCGATCTGCGTGACCAACGAGACGAAGTGATCCCGACTCACGACGGACTGGCTGGGCGACTCCGCGTGGGTGCGCATCTGGAACTTCGAGGTCGTTCGCCCGGGGACCTGTAGCTCGCAGATCGAGGACTGGTCGTAGAGGAAGCGGCCCTTCTCGATGCGAACGAGATCAAGCAGTCGGCGGTTGGCACCTGCAACGGAAGGCTCTGCGACGAGTAGCGCCAAGACAGCCAAGGAGAGCGATCGGAGCATGGATTCCCCCCTCGCGCGCAGTCGGCGGGCGGATCCATCTTACGCCGAGAGCACGCTCTACCGACGTCAATGCGACGTCGCTACCCGCGGGTGCTCCTCGCGGTGCTTGCCAACCCCGCGCGTTCCCTCACCTTCCTTCCCCGGAGAGGTGGCCGAGCGGTCGAAGGCGGCGGTCTTGAAAACCGCTAGGCGCGCAAGCGCCTCGAGGGTTCGAATCCCTCCCTCTCCGCCACCACGTCCCTTCGCGCGCTTCCCGCACGCGCCACTGGCGTCCCGGGGTTTCCCGCGAAGTCCGAGCCGGTATGTTTCCCGCCCTCGCGGAGAGGTGGCCGAGAGGCTGAAGGCACAGGTTTGCTAAACCTGCATACGGGTTAAAACCGTATCGAGGGTTCGAATCCCTCCCTCTCCGCCACTTCGAGCGCGGAGGAGCGAGGTCACAGCGATGCAGCGGCCGGGTCCTCCCGGCCGTTCCGTTTTCAGGAGAGATGGCCGAGCGGCTGAAGGCACGCGCCTGGAAAGTGCGTGTACCGGAAACGGTACCGTGGGTTCGAATCCCACTCTCTCCGCCACCGAGGCACACGCGGGGCTGCTAAGGTGCCGGCCCGTTCGATTCGCACCGTCGGAGCGGACGGCTCGAGACAGCTTCAGCGCCCATAGCTCAGTTGGATAGAGCGCCAGGTTGCGGACCTGGAGGTCGCATGTTCGAGTCATGCTGGGCGCGCCAGATGACGGAGGCCCGACGCGAGATCATCGCGTCGGGCCTCTTAGATTTCGGCCCCTCGTCGTCCACCGAAAGCCGGGGCCCACGAAGCCGGCTCGGCGTTCGCCGCAGAGTTAGCGTACTCCCCGGTGTGGTAGGCGAGCGGCCCTCTACCTCCGTTCCTACTGCAGCGAAGGCACCCCAACACAGACGAAGACCTCTTCGGCCTTGATACAGATGGTTGCGGTCGAGTCGTTGGGGTTCGCAGGCCGAACAACGCCGTGCCGGTACAGCCCCCTGGGGCCGGTAGCGTTCTCGTCGCAACTGGCACGCAGGAAGGCTCGCATGGCCGAGTCGGACGGGTCGGCGCAGGTCTCGAACAAGATGTCCCCACCGTCCGCGAACGATCCTCCGGGCACTCCAAGAAGAGCAAACACAGCGAGGACGGAACCAAAGACTGTTCTGCGAGACATCATCATTTCTCCTTGAGATGGTTGGGCGGGGCTCGCGAACCTCACTCTCCCCGCGATTCGCATTCGAACACGGAGGATGTACTTGGGTCAAGCCTCGAGTGGTGCTTTGACGGACCCCCGCACCCCCCTTGGGGAAGCTTGGTCATCGCGACATCAGCAGGCGAGGCACTCGGACGAGCTGCATGGCCGCGGTCGCTCGGTTGGCCCTGCAACGGCACCCCGGTCGCGAGATCGGCCCTCGCGATCCAGCGCGCTCCTTTACGCGCTGGCGTTCGCCGCGGCCGCCTGCTTCGCGACGCCGACCTTCGCGCGCGGCGTGACGCCTGCGGCCTCCGCCGTCGCAGCAAACGCCTGCTGGACGCACATCACGAAGTCGGCGAGGTCCGGCACCAAGCTGGCGGAGGCGTTGAAGCCCCAGTTGAGCACGCCGTCGTAGCTCATCACGGCGATGCCGATGCCCATGCCGGGGAGCAGCGGCACCTGCGGGTAGAGCGCGAGCAGCTTGGCGCCGAGCAGGTAGAGCGGGAACTGCGG
>CAYTJA010000414.1:0-5369 GCA_964437835.1 uncultured Spirochaetales bacterium | reverse complement strand
GCGAGAATGGGCTCGCTGGGCCCAGCCTGCGTGGCAGGGCTCGCAGCGGTTGGGATTGGAGCTGCCGAGCGACGCAGGCATGGATCAGGAGCTACGAGCGGCCGTAGTCCGGCTGCAGAATTCGCCGGCCAGGCGGCCGGTCGAACGCCGGCGCTGCGAAGCCCACCAGCCACAATGCGGATGGGAGCTTGCCGCCGCCGCCAGCTCCCCGCGGAATTCGTCAGTTTGGCCGGTATCGACCGTCGATTCCACGTTGTTTCTTCCGACGCGCTCTCGCACTCGACATCCCGCGGTCCATCAGCCAGACGCGATTCGGGATCCCGTAGCGCAGCTTGCCGGGCGGGCGCTTCGCAGCTTGACCCGAGGGCCTGGGTCGCGTAGCTTCGGGCGGCTTTTTTCGCGGTACGTCCAGTACTTGCGCAAGCGAGAGAGAAATCCATGGTCAAGATTCGCCTGAGCCGCCGCGGCGCCAAGGGCCACGCCTTCTACCGGATCATCGCGATCGACGAGCGGCGTCCCACCAAGGGCCGCGCCCTCGAGCAGCTCGGCACCTACGACCCGAACCAGAATCCCGAGGTCGTCCAGCTGAACACGGATCGCCTCGAAGATTGGGTGCGCAAGGGCGCGCAGCTATCGCCGACGGTCAAATCGCTGGTGCGGCGGGCCAAGCGCCACGCCGGCGCCGGAGCGGCCTGAGATGCCGGCGCCGGTCGCTGCGCCCGAAGAGCTGGTGCTCTTCATCGCGCGAAACCTCGTCACGCAGCCCGGCGAAGTCTCGGTGCGCAGTCAGGAGGGCGGTTCGCTGCTCGAGCTGCTGACCGCGCAGGACGACCGCGGCCGCGTGATCGGCCGCCAGGGCCGCGTCGCGAAAGCGATCAGAGCGGTGCTCGGAGCCTCGCGCGATGGGGCCGACTGCCGTCTCGACATCGTCGACTGAAGCCGCCACTGCGCCCGCGCGGGTTCCCGTCGGGCGCGTGAGCGGCGCCCACGGCATGCGCGGCATGCTGCGGGTGCAGTGCTTCATGGACACACTGGATGCGTTCGCGGCGCTACCTCGGGTCTGGCTGGAGGGCGCCGGCCCGGAGGCCGCGGGTTGCGCAATCCAGATCGAGTCCGCAGCACCTGGGCGCAGCGGGGAGCTGCGCATCGCGCTCCCCGGTGTGAATACCCGCGAAGCTGCCGAGGCGCTGATCGGGCGCACGCTGAGCGCCTGCATCGACGACCTGGCGCCGTCCGGGGACGCTGAGATCTACGCCTTCGAGCTGCTGGGCTTCTGCGCCGAAACCGCCGAGGGCCGGGTCTTCGGGCACGTGCGCGGAGTCTGGAGCACCGGCGCGGCACCGCTGCTCGTGATCGAGGGCGAGGGCGGTGTGGAGCATCTCGTGCCTTCAGCGCTGTTGCTGCAGGTCGAGCGCGCCGAGCGCCGGATCGTCGTCGATGCGGTTCCCGGCCTGCTCGATGCTCCGCGCTGAGGCCGTTCCGAGCTCCCGAGGCGATCGATGCTGCGTTTCGACGTGATCACGCTGTTCCCGGACCTGTTCGGGCCCTTCCTCGAGCAGGCGATGGTCGGCATCGCGCTCCGCGAGGGGCACGCGGAGGTCGCGGTCCACGACCTCCGCGACTGGGCGCCCGACCGCCACCGCAGGGCCGACGACTCCCCCTACGGCGGGGGTCCCGGAATGTTGATGAAGCCGGAGCCGCTGGTGGCGGCGATCGAGGCCGTGGCGGGCGGGCCCCGTGGAGAGCGCCGCGCGCGCGTGATCCTGCTCTCCCCCCAGGGCCAGCTCCTCTGCCAGCAGCAGCTGCAGGGGATCGCTCGGGCCGAACATGTGGTACTCGTCTGCGGCCGTTACGAGGGGGTCGACCAGCGGGTCATCGAGCTCGCGGTCGACTCAGAGCTCTCCGTGGGAGACTACGTGCTCTCGGGCGGTGAGGTTCCGGCGATGTTGGTCATCGAAGGGGCGCTCCGGCTGGTGCCGGGTGTGCTCGGCAATGCCGAGTCCGCGCGCACCGAGTCCTTCCAGTCGGGTCTGCTCGAGGGGCCCCAGTACACGCGGCCGGCGGAGTTCCGCGGCCGCCGCGTGCCGGAGGTGCTGCTCTCCGGGGATCACGCGGCGGTGTCGCGATGGCGCAGCGAGCGGGCGCTCGCGGCGACGCGCGAGCGCAGGCCCGATCTCCTGCAGCGGTGTGAGCCCGCGCGGGATTGAGAGAGGAACGACAGCGATGAACCAGATCGAAGCGCTGCTGCCGGCGGTCCGGCGCAAGGACCTTCCGCCCTTCCGACCGGGCGACACCGTGCGCGTGATGACCCGCATCCGCGAGGGCGACAAGGAACGCATCCAGGTCTTCGAAGGCGTCGTGACCTGCCGGCGTGGCAAGGGCCCCGGCGCGAGCTTCACCGTGCGCAAGGTCTCCTACGGCGTCGGCGTCGAGCGCGTATTCCCGGTCGAATCGCCTAACGTGACGAAGCTCGAGATCAAGGCGCGCGGACACGTGCGGCGCTCGCGGCTCTACTACCTGCGGGAGCTGCGCGGCAAGAAGGCGCGGCTGCGCACCAAGCTGCGCGACCTTTCGGCGCTGGTGCCCGAGGAGGGCCTGCCCGAGCAGGTCGAGCCCGCGAACGTCGCGCCGGCCCCGCCCGAGGCTGCGGCGGGCGCCGGCCCGGAAGCCTGAGCTCCGGGCCGGCTTCGCTAGGCGCTGCCGTCCCAGGCCCCCTCGAGGTGGCGCACTTCGAAATCGCCCCCGGGCGCGCGCTCGCAGGCGATCACGTCGAAGCGCGCGGAGCGGATTCCGGCCCCGTGTTCGCGCAGCCACGCGCTCGCGCCGCGGCGCAGGCGCGCGAGCTTGCGCGCGTCGACCGCGGCTTCGGGGCTTCCCGCGCTGCGACTGCCGCGCGTCTTGACCTCGACGAAGACGAGCAGGCTGCCGCGCTGCGCGATCAGGTCGATCTCGACGCGCGCGCTCCGGGCGTTGCGCGCGACGATGCGAAAACCCTTCGCCTCGAGATGACGCGCGGCCAGCGCTTCGCCCAGGGCCCCGAGCTCGCGGCGCGAGTTCGGATTCGACTTCGAGTTCGAGAAGGGCAACTCGGGTGCTCCCCGGGACCGGGGCCGCCCGAGCATAGCGGCCGCGCGCCCGCGGCCGCAGGCAGGCGGCCGTAGTGCAGCCTGTGCAGCGCGTCCCGGCAGTGGTCGGCGTACTCGGCGGCAGCGGCGTCTACGAGCTCGCAGGGCTCGAGGGCGCGCGCTGGGAGCAGGTCGCTTCGCCTTTCGGCGCGCCCTCGGATCAGCTGCTGCGCGGCCGCCTCGCGGGGGTCGAGCTGGTGTTCCTGCCGCGCCACGGGCGCGGCCACCGGATTCCGCCCTCGGAGATCAACTACCGCGCGAATCTCGATGCGCTGAAGCGCTGCGGCGTGACCGACCTGATCTCGGTCTCCGCCTGCGGCTCGCTGCGCGAGCAGTACGCGCCCGGGAGCTTCGTGCTGATCGACCAGTACGTCGATCGCACGCGCGCACGGCCGGCGAGCTTCTTCGGCAGCGGCTGCGTCGCGCACGTGTCGCTGGCGGATCCGATCTGCGCGCGCCTCCAGGGGCTGCTCGCCGACGCCGCGGCCGGACTCGAGATCCCGGTGTTCCGCGGCGGCACCTACCTCGCGATGGAGGGCCCGCAGTTCTCGACCCGGGCCGAGTCGCAGCTGTATCGACAGCTCGGCTGCGACGTGATCGGAATGACCAACATGCCCGAGGCGCGCCTCGCCCGCGAAGCGGAGATCTGCTATGCGAGCGTGGCGATGGTCACCGATTACGATTGCTGGCATTCCGAACACAGCGCGGTGGATGTCGCAGCGGTGATCGAGGTGCTGAAGCGCAACGCCGCACACGCGCAGCGGCTGATCGACCGCGCGCTGCGGGCCCTCGCGGAGCGCGAGTGCCCCTGCGCTGCGGGCTGTGACCGCGCGCTCGACGCCGCGATCCTGACCGCGCCGGAGCAGCGGGATCCCGCGCTGCTGGCGCGCCTCGACGCCGTCGCCGGGCGTGTACTCGGCAGTCGCAGCTAGGGGAGGGGGGGCGCGATGTCGATCCGCGACTGGATCCGAACCATCCCCGACCATCCGAAGCCCGGCATCCAGTTCCGCGACGTGACGCCGCTCTTCGGCGATGGCCGCGCGTTCGCGGACGCGATCGACGCGCTGATCGAGCCCTTCGCGCAGCGCGGAGTCGAGATCGTGGCCGGGATCGAAGCCCGCGGCTTCATCGTCGGCGGTGCGGTCGCAGCACGCCTCGGCGCCGGCTTCGCGCCGCTGCGCAAGCCGGGAAAGCTGCCCTTCCGCAGCCACTCCGAGCGCTACGAGCTCGAGTACGGCAGCGACTCGCTGGAGATGCACGTCGATGCGATTCCGCCCGGGGCACGGGTACTGCTGGTCGACGATCTGATCGCGACCGGCGGCACCGCGCTCGCGGCGCTGCGGCTGCTCGCGCTCGCGGACAGCCAGCTGCTGGGCTGCGCGTTCATCGTGGATCTGCCGGACCTCGGCGGGCGGCTGCGCCTCGAGGCGGAGGGCCAGTACGTGCACTGGCTCTGCTCCTTCGGTGGCGCATGAAGGTCGCGGGCATCGCGCAGCGTTCGATTCGGGTGGCGGCGGATGGCTGGGGCGTCGAGATCGTCGACCAGACGCGGCTGCCCTTCGCGTTCGAGCGGCGCCGGCTCGAGACGGCGGCGGATGCCGCGGAGGCGATCCGCGCGATGCGCGTGCGCGGCGCGCCGCTGATCGGCGCGACGGCCGCCTACGGCCTGTGCCTGCAGGCGCGACGCGACGCCTGCGACGCCGCGCTCGCGGCCGCGCGCGCGATGCTGCTCGCGTCGCGCCCGACCGCGATCAACCTGCGCTGGGCGCTCGACCGGCTTGCGCAGCAGCTCGCCGGCGTGCCGCTGCCCGAGCGCGCGGCGCGCGCCTACGCCTGCGCGGCCGAGCTCTGCGACGCG
Source organism: uncultured Spirochaetales bacterium (assembly GCA_964437835.1). GTDB lineage: Bacteria > Myxococcota_A > UBA9160 > UBA9160 > SMWR01 > CAYTJA01. Next base: position 386 of record CAYTJA010000414.1, on the reverse strand, counting down.
GACGTCGCGGCGAACCGCGCGATCGGCGAGCACGGCCTGCACCTGCTCGAGGCGATTGCGGAGCGCAAGCGCGGGAAGCCGCTCCAGGCGCTCACGCACTGCAACGCGGGCTGGCTCGCGACCGTCGACGGCGGCACCGCGCTGGCGCCGATCTACCTCGCACACGACCGCGGGGTCGACCTGCACGTCTGGGTCGACGAGACGCGCCCGCGCAACCAGGGCGCGCAGCTGACCTGCTGGGAGCTCGCACAGCACGGGGTTCCGCACACGCTGATCTCCGACAACGCGGGCGGGCATCTGATGCAGCGCGGCGCGGTCGATCTGTGTCTCGTGGGCAGCGACCGCACGTCTCCGGAGGGCGACGTCTGCAACAAGATCGGCACCTA
>CAYTJA010000413.1:0-19529 GCA_964437835.1 uncultured Spirochaetales bacterium | reverse complement strand
CGGCACCTGCACGGACATCGGGCCGACTACGTCGGGACGGAACACTCCGAGCCCGCCGCCTTCAATCATCGCCGGGCCGCCCATGCCGATGTTCGAGCCCTGCGTCGCGATCACCACGTCGCAGCAGCCGAGGATCGCGGCATTGCCCGCGAAGCAGAAGCCGCTCGTGATGCCGACCAGCGGCACGAGCCCTGAGAGCTGGCCCCAGTACTGGAAGGCGAGGCAGTCGAGGCCGGCGACGCCGATGCCGTCGGTGTCGCCCGGCCGCCCGCCGCCGCCCTCGGCGAAGAACACCACGGGCAGGCGCAGGCGCTCGGCGAGCTCGAACAGGCGGTCCTTCTTGCGGTGGTTCTGCTGGCCCTGGGTGCCGGCGAGCACCGTGTAGTCGTAGGACATCACGACGCAGCGCGACTTATCAGGCGGGAACGAGTCGCCGTTCACGCTGCCGATGCCCGCGACCAGGCCGTCGGCGGGCGTGCGCGCGATCAGGTCCTCGAGCGTGCGGCGGCGGCGCTGCGCGGCGACGGTGAGCGGCGCGTACTCGATGTAGGAACCGGCATCGAGCAGCTCGTTCACGTTCTCGCGGGCGCTGCGCTGGCTCGTCTTCCTGCGCCGCGCGATCGCGCCGGGGCGGTTCTCGTCGAGTGTCAGGGCGTGGCGCTCGAGCACTTCCGCGAGATCGGGGCGGATGGGGTCGAGGCCGACGGCGGCCTGCTCCGCCGCAGCAGGTACCCCGACATCGGCTGCTTCGAGGAACACGAGCGCCTGGCCCTCGACCACGGTGTCGCCCTTCGCGACCGCGACCCCGCGCACGATGCCGCTCGCTGGCGCGGCGAGCACGTGCTCCATCTTCATGGCGCTCATCACGAGCAGTTGCCAGCCAGCCGCCACGTGTGCGCCAACGATCACGTCGATCGAGACGATCGTGCCTTGCAACGGAGCGCGGATGGCGCTGCTGCCTGCGGGAGCGCCGAGGTCGGGCGGCGGCGGCGCGGCGCTCGCGGAAGCCATTGAAGCCGATGCTTCCGCGGCAGCGGCGTTCGCGTCCGCTCCCTCGAAGTAGAGCCGCGGCGCAACTTGGTTCGCGGCGGCCACCAGCGCAGCCGCGTTCTCGTCCACGAAACGCGTCGTCACGCGGCTCGCCGCAAACTCCGGATGCCGCAGCACGGCTTGCAGAAATGCCGCGTTCGTCGCGACGCCTTCGACTCGCAGCTCCGCGAGCGCCCGCTGCGCGCGCGCAATCGCGTCCTCGAAGCGCGCGCTCGGCGCGTGCACGATCACCTTCGCCAGCAGCGAATCGAAGCGCGGGTTGGTCGTGTAGCCCGCGTATCCACAATGATCGACACGCACGCCTGGGCCGCTCGGCGGATCGAACGCGCTGAGCGTGCCGCCCGTGGGCCGCACGCTGCCGTCAGCCGCCATGGTCTCGGTGTTCACACGCAGCTGAATCGCGTGCCCGCGCGGCGCGGGAATCTCGGCTTGCGTGAGGCCGATCTGCGCGAGCGTCTTGCCGCGCGCGATCTCGAGCTGGGCGCTCACGAGGTCGATGCCCGTCACGGCTTCGCTGACGGTGTGCTCGACCTGGAGGCGCGCGTTGGCCTCGAGGAACGCGAAGCCGCCGTATCGACTTGGCTCGGCTTCGCCTCGCTGCGCGCTCCGTTCGCCGTCCGTTGCATCGAGCAGAAACTCGATCGTGCCGAGGCCGCGGTACTCGACGGCTCGCGCGAGCTTCAGCGCTGCGTCGAGCAGCTGCGTGCGCAGGCCCTCCGCGAGCATCGGACTCGGCGCAATCTCCACGATCTTCTGGTGCCGGCGCTGCAGCGTGCACTCGCGTTCCCACACGTGGGAGACCGCGCCCGTGCCGTCCCCGACCACTTGCACTTCGAGGTGACGCACTCGCGGCAGCCACTCTTCGGCGTACACCTCCGCGACGCCGAACGCCTGCTGCGCCTCGGAGCGACAGCGCGCGTACGCCTCCTCGAGCTCCTCGGCGCGCGCCACCGCGCGCATGCCGCGCCCGCCGCCGCCCGCAATTGCCTTGATCATGACTGCGCCGGTTTGTGCGAAGAACGCGCGCACACCCTCGAGTGAGGTCGACCCGTTCGTGCCGCGCAGCACGGGCACGCCGCACTCCGCCGCGAGCGCGCGCGCCTTGCCCTTGTCGCCGAACGCCTCGAGCGTCGCGACGCTCGGGCCCACGAACACGATGCCCGCATCTGCGCACTTCGCCGCGAACACAGCGCTCTCCGAGAGCAAGCCGTAGCCGGGATGGATCGCGCCGCAGTCGGCTTCGCGCGCGGCGGCGATCAGCTGCGCCATGTCGAGGTATGCGGCCGCGCCGGCTCCGCGCAGTGCCAGCGCGCGATCCGTGTGCCGCACGTGCAGCGAGCGCGAGTCGTCCTCGGAGTAGACCGCGACCGTGCGCAGCCCGAGCTCGGCAGCGGCGCGCGCGATGCGAATCGCGATTTCCCCGCGGTTGGCGATCAGCACGGCGTCGAAGGGCATCGAGTTCACCTTTGCGAAACGGGAGAGCGCGCTCGAGTTACGCAGCTACCTCCCCTAGGCAATTTGCGTCAACGCAATCCGCTGCCGGTCAATTCCTGCGCAGGAGTTGTCAGCAGCTCACGCGCCGTTGTCGCGAGGCATCCCGCAGCAACTGGTCAGGGCCAGTTTCTCAGGAGTTCGCATTCTATCGGACGCAGATCGGCCGGCTGTTTTTCCTGGGCGCAGGCGCTTGTCCGAGATCGCCGCGCAGGGCTCGTAGAATGCGCGCGCGGCGTTGTTCACGAGGATGTCGACGGGGCCGAGTCGGGCCTCCGCCTCGCTCACGATGCGCGCGCGGCTCGCGGGATCGGCGAGGTCCGCCTGGATCGACACGCAGCGCCCGCCCAGGCGCGCGATCGCGGCTTCGGTCTCGCGCAACGTGCCCGGCAGGCCCGGCTTCGGCTCCAGCGTGCGCGCCGTGAGCGCGACTGCAGCCCCCTCGGCCGCCAGGCGCTGCGCGATTCCCGCGCCGATCCCGCGGCTCGCGCCGGTCACGATCGCAACGCGCCCCGCCACGCCCCCCATCTCCCGCCCCTTTCGAATCGCGTCGGAGACCTTCTATCAGAATCCATCCAAAGTTCCCGCCACGGCCACCACCGACAACGCAAGCCGCTGCGGCGCGCAGCGAGGCGAAGCCGAGCGGAGAGCGGGTGGGACCGGGCCGCTCCCGGACCGGGACCCGCAAGGCCTGGCGCGCAGCGAGCCGCAGGCGAGCGGAGTGAAAACAGGCCGCCCAGGCGCGCAGCCAAGCGCAGTCGAGCGCATTGCGGGAGCGCCGGGCCGCTCCCGGACCGGGACCCGCAAGGCTGGGGAGACTAACGCGTGGCCACCGCGAGGCGGACTGCGGTGGTGCGGCCCAGGAGCGGATCGACCACCGTGTGCAGCTCGGCCTGGAGCTCCGAGAGCAGGTTCCCGACCAGCCGCAGATCCTGCGCGCGCGAGTCTTCGATCGAATCGATTTCGCGCTCCGGCACGTCGACGACGCAGATCACGATCGCGCTCTTGGCGTCGCGGCCGACGCTGCGCACGGAGAGCGTTACCTGTGCGGAGGCGCCCGCGCTCGCGAGCCGGCTGCGCAACAGGCGCGTGAGCAAGGTCGCGAGCAGCTCGCCCGCGCCCTGCGCCTCGGGCAGCTGCGCCGACGCGAGGATCTCGAGGCCCACGCCCGCGTCGTCGAACTCGTCCTGCACCGCCGCGGCCGCCTCGCGGATCACACGCGCGGGGTCGAGGCGGGGCCGTGCCATCGGCCTGCCCTCCCCCGCGACCAGACTGGTGAGCTCGTCACTCCACTTCTGCACCCGTGCGAGGCCGCGCATCGCATCTTCGACCAGTCCGCGGAAGCGCCGCGAGCGGCGGCCACCGGTCTGCTCGAGCAGCTGATCGAGCGCGCTCGCGGCGTCCTCGAGCGGCTCCTTCATCTCGCGGCATAGCGTCAGAAAGCGCTCTTCGCCGCTGATCGATTCCTGGAACAGGATCACGACGCCCACGCGGCGTTCGGCGGAACTGATCGGGGAGACGGTCGTCTGATAGCCGCGCCCGTCGTGCCGGATGCGAAAGCGCACCGAAGCGCCGGAGCTGCAGGCGCTTGCCACGGCCTGCAGCACGGCCTCGCGCACACCGCCGTCGAAGAGCTGCGCGAGCGGGCGGCCGACCGCGCCCTGCCCGCCGCCGGCGAAACGCTCCGCGGCGGCGGGGTTCAAGAATGCGACGACGCCGTCGGGATCACCGACCACGATCGGAACGTCGAGAAACGACAACAGGGACTGGGGTGCCGAATCACTCACGCGACGACCTCCACCAGCTGCGCCTTCAGCAAGCGGTCGAGAATCCGGTGGGCCTGGAAGGTGTCCATCCCGGCCAGCGAGACGATGTCGCCAATACTCGTCGTGCCGTCGATCTGCGCGAGCAGGAAGCCGGCGTCGGCGCCGAGCTGGTAGCGGCTGATCTTCTCGGGCGCCGCCGCCAGGCGCACACGCGCGCGCGGATCGCCGGCGCGATCGCGGTACTGCTTCAACAGCTGACAGCGCACCATGTCGAGATAGCTCTCGACCTCGAGCTCGCCGGGCGCGAGCTGCCCGGCCAGCTGCAGCAGCTCGAAGGCCGCCTCGGGATCTTCTTCGCGCAGCATCTCGCGCGCTTCGCGCAGCAGCGAGTCGGCCGTAGCAGCGGGCACTTGAGCGGGCCCGCCCGCGCTCTCCGCGGCCTCCGTGATGCCCGCGGTCGCGGCGGCGTCGAGATAGTCTCGCGCCTCCGGATCTCCGGGCGCGAGCTCGAGCGCCCGCTTCCAGCAGCGGACCGCCCGCTGCGGATCGCCGACGCCAAACGCGTCGAGCCCTTCGCGGACGAGTCGACGCACTTCTTCCTGGCTCATGACTTCACACCCGGGAGATCGTCTTCCTTGTACTCCTGCACCAGCTGCTCGAGTTCCTGCTCGGAGAGCGTCCCGGTCGCCTTGACCGTGATCGACTGCTCGAGGCCGGTCGAGAGGTCGCGCGCGGACACGTTCACGATGCCGTTGTGGTCGATGTCGAAGCTGACGTCGATCTCGGGCGCGCCCTTCTTCGCGGCAGGAATATCCGTCAGCACGAACTCGCCGAGCAGGTGGTTCGCGTCGGCCCGCTCGTCCTGGCCTTGCAGCACGCGGATCTTGACCGCGCGTTGATCGTCGCGCGTGGTCGTGAAGACGTGCGACTTGCGCACCGGGATCGTCGTGTTCGCCTCGATCAGGACTGCAGACTTGCCGTCGAAGGTCGCGATGCCGAGGTGAAGCGGCGTCACGTCGAGTAGCAGCAGCTCCTGCTGCGCGTCGACGAGCGCTGCGCCCTGGATCGCGGCACCCGTCGCGACGACCTCGTCCGGATTCACGCCGCGGTGCGGCGGCTTGCCGAAGAAGCGCGCCACCGCCTTCTGCACCATCGGCATGCGCGTCTGGCCGCCCACGAGCACGACGTGATCGATGTCAGCCGGGCGCAGCCCGGCCTGGTTCACGCACTCTTCGACGCTCTTCAGGCTCTGGGACACGATGTCGGAGACGAGCCCCTCGAGCAGGTCGCGGCTGATCTCGAGGTTCAGGTGTCGCGGGCCGGAGGCGTCGTTCGCGATGAAGGGAAGATTGACCTCGCTCACCTGCAGCGTGGACAGATCGCACTTGGCCTTCTCGGCGGCGTCCTTGAGCCGCTGCAGCGCCATCAGGTCGCCGCGCAGATCGAGCCCATCGCGCTGCTTCACGGTCTCGAGAATGTGCTCGACCAGACGCCGGTCGAAGTCCTCGCCGCCGAGGAAGGTGTTGCCGGCCGTTGCCAGCACCTCGACCACCCCCTGCCCGAGCTCGAGGATCGAGATGTCGAAGGTACCGCCGCCGAGGTCGTAGACGGCGATCTTCTCCTCGCGGTCGGAGCCCAGGCCGTAGGCCAGCGCCGCCGCCGTGGGCTCGTTGATGATGCGCAGCACCTCCAGGCCCGCGATGCGCCCGGCGTCCTTCGTGCACTGGCGCTGGGTGTCGTTGAAGTACGCGGGCACCGTGATCACGGCTTCCGAGACCGGCTGCCCGAGGTACTCCTCCGCGACTGCCTTCATCTCGCGCAGCACGATGCCGGCGATCTCGGGGCAGGTGAACTGGCGCCCGCCCAGCACCACGCGCGGGTCGTCGTTGGCTCCCTGCACGATTTCGTAGGCCGACAGCTCGAGCGAGCGCTGCACTTCCGACTCCTCCCAGCGCCGCCCGATCAACCGCTTGCTCGCCGAGACGGTGTTGCGAGCGTTCGTGATCGCCTGGCGCTTGGCGAGGTAGCCCACCAGGCGCTTACCGTCCTGGGAGATTGCGAACATCGACGGCGTCGTCTTGTAGCCACCCGCGTTCGGCATCACGACCGGCTTGCCGCCGTCCATCACCGCGACGCAGGAGTTCGTGGTCCCGAGGTCGATGCCGATCACGTGTCCCATGCTCCGCCCTCCATCTCGGCGCGACTAGCGTCGCGCTGAAAATTTTCGTTTGACCGCCCGCAGCGATTCCAGGGCCGCGCGCACTCCGTCGTGACGGGGTGCGATACGGCGTGCGCGATCCAGGGTCTTGCGGGCCTCGTCCGCCCGTTCCTGTTCGATCTGGACGCGCCCGAGCACGACCAGGCAATCCACATCGTCGGGAGCGAGCTCGCAGGCACCCGTCGCGTACTCGAGCGCCCGTTCGACGTCTCCGATCGAGAGAGCCGCCACCGCAGCGCGCTCGTGGATGCGCGCGTCGCCTGGGCGGTAGTGCAGTGCCTCTTCGTAGAGGCGCAGGGCTTCGCCGCGCGTCGAGTCGTCCCACGACGCGCTCGCCTCGGCCAACAGCTGCTCTGCGCGCAGTCGGTACACTTCGGCCTGGACGTCGGCGAAGCCTTCCGTGTACGCATCGCTCCAGGGATCGAATGCGATCGCGAGCCGGATGCTGGCGGCGCCCTCGAGCGGACGGCCCTCTTGCGCGACCTTCATGCCCGCGGCGTAGAGCTGAGCCGCGCGGAAACGCCGCTCGATGAGGATTTTTTCGGGAATCCGCACCTGCTTGCGCACGCGCTCGAGCAACGCGAGCTTGCGCTGGCGCTCGAGCACTTCCTCCTGCTGCGACAGCTCGGAATCGCTGGCCTCCGGCGCGGCGACTTCGGCCGCGGGCATCGCCGCATCAGCCGGGTCCGCGCCCGCGGCCTCACTCGGCGCGAGCGAGCGCAACAGCTCGACGCGCGTGACCGGATCCGAGAGCAACTCGCAGGCGACGACGAGCTTCTTGAAGATGCGCGTGAGGCGCGCTCCGAAGTGTCCGACGCGCTTGCGGTAGTAGCGGTCCGGATGGAAGCGCTTCGAGAGTTGGAAGTAGGCGCGCTTGATGCTGCGCGAATCGGCGTCGCGCGGGACGCCGAGCACTTCGTGATAGGGGAGGTCGAGCGTCTTTTCGAAGTCGAGGATCTCGCGCTGCAGCCCGATCGGCAGGTCGAGCGAGGGGTCGATCCGCGACAGCTCCAACGCGCCTGCGCTCTGTTCGGCGGCCGCCGCGGGCGCTGCCTCGGCTGCAGCGAGCACGAGCACGCCGTCCGCGAGCCAATGGGCGAGGCAGCGGTCGGCTTCGCCCGGCGACAAGCCCCCGATCTCGCACAGCGTCTGCCAAGGGGTCGAGCCGTCGATGCGCGACATCAGGAAGGCCTCGGCCGGCGACAGACGCAGCTGGCCTGCACGCGGTCCCGCCGCTACACGCGGAATGCGAATCGAGCCCGACATGACCTCCGCGGCGACGCGCAATCGCCCGCGGCGAGCGGTGCGACGCGTAGCCCCACCACCCGCCATTCGGAACTTCATCGGCAGGTAGGCGGCGGAAGCTGAAGCGGAAACCAGAGTAGGACCGCGCCCCTCCCGGCCCGCCACCCGCATGGCCTGCAAGCCGCTTCGGCGCGCAGCGAGGCGAAGCCGAGCGGAGCACGGGAGCGCCGGGCTGCGCCCGGACCGGGACCCGTAAGGCCCGAGCTCAGTGGCTGAGCAGTCGCTCCATCACCGCCTTCTGGGCGTGGAGCCGGTTCTCGGCCTGGTCGAAGACGATGCTGCGGGGGCCGTCCAGGACTTCGTCGGTGATCTCTTCGCCACGGTGGGCGGGCAGGCAGTGCATCACCCAGGCTTCGGGAGCGTGGTGCAAGAGACCCGCATTGACCTGGTAGCTGCGAAAGATCTTGCGGCGCAGCAGGGCCTCGGCCTCCTGGCCCATGCTGGTCCAGGTATCCGTGTAGACGAAGCTCGCGCTGCGAACCGCGGCCACCGGGTCCTCGCCCCAGCTGATTCGCGCGCCGCTCTTCGCGGCGAGCGCCTGGGCCTGCTGGCGCACGCGCGACGCGGGCTTGTGTGAGGCCGGCGTTGCGAGCCGCAGCTCGATTCCGAGCACCGCGCAGCCGAGCAGCAGCGTGTTCGCCATGTTGTTGCCGTCGCCGACGTAGGCCAGCACCGCGCGACGCAGCTCGCAGCGCTCGGCGATCGTCTGGAAATCGGCCATCACCTGGCAGGGATGCAGCAGGTCGGTCAGGCCGTTGATCACCGGGATCGTCGCTGCGCGCGCAAACTCCTCGACCAGCGCGTGGCTGTAGGTGCGCGCGACGATGCCGTCGACCCAGCGCGAGAGGTTTCGCGCGACGTCCCCGGACGACTCGCGCGTGCCGATGCCGATCTGCTCGGGTCGCAGCAGGATCGCGTGTCCGCCGAGCTGGCTGATGCCGGCCTCGAAGGTCACGTGCGTGCGCAGCGACGGCTTCTCGAAGAACATCGCCAGCGAGCGCCCCTCGAGCGTCTGCGGGCGCTCCCCGCGCTTGAGGAGCTGCTTCAGCTCGCGCGCTCGCGCGAGCAGCTCCTGAAGCTCGTCTGCGCTCCAGTCCGCGAGTGTGACGAAATCCTTGGGCATGCGCGGCCCCGGCTTTCTGCGTTCGCCCGCAACTTCGGCTCCGAGCCCTACTGCGTGATCAGCGTTCCGGCGCCGCTGTCGGTGAAGATCTCGAGTAGCAGCGCGTGGAGCTGGCGCCCGTCGACGATGTGCGTGCGCCGCACGCCGCCCGCGAGCGCGGCCGCGCAGCACTCGACCTTCGGAATCATGCCGCCGCGAATCGTGCCCTCGGCGATCCGCTTGCCGAGCTCGGGCACGTGCAGCTCTGCGATCAGCCCGCCCGCGGCATCCAGCACCCCGGCAACGTCGGTGAGCAGGATCAGCTTCTCCGCCGAGAGCGCCTGCGCGATCGCAGCCGCGGCTTCGTCCGCATTGACGTTGTAGGTCGCGCCCTGCTCGTCGACGCCGATCGGCGCGATCACGGGCACGAAGCCCGCGGCGACCACGGCCTGGATCGCGGAGGGATCGACCGAGACGACCTGTCCCACGCGACCGAGGTCCCGCAGCGGGGACACGCGCCGCTCGACCCTCAGCATCCCGCCGTCGCTGCCGGTGAGGCCGATCGCGCGCCCACCCGCGGCCTGCACCAGAGCGACGATCTCGCGGTTCAGGCTGCCACCGAGCACCATCTCGACGACTTCCATCGTCTGGTCGTCGGTGACGCGCAGCCCGTCGACGAAGCTCGACTCGACGCCGAGCCGCTGCAGCGTGCGCCCGATCTGCGGTCCGCCGCCGTGCACGATCACCGGCCGCAGCCCGATGTACTTGAGCAACACGACGTCGCGTGCGAAGGATCGGCGCAGCTCGAGCTCCGTCATCGCGGCGCCGCCGTACTTGATCACGAAGATCTGGTCGACGAAGCGCCGCATGTAGGGCAGCGCTTCGACCAACACCGCCGCTTTGTCGATCAACTCCTTCACCGCTTCGCTCCGGATCCGACGCCGACGCGGCCGAGCAGCGGCTCGAGAGTCTGCTGCTGCCGCGCGCGCGCAACTTCATCGATCGACTCGAGCAGGCTACGGTACAGGAGCACGTTTCGGACCGCAGCCGAGAGCGTCGCGGCGAGCAGCTCCGCGCTGCGGACCATGCCCGGGAGCTCGGCCTTCGGGAAGATGCGCACGACGCCGAGCACCTTGCCGCGCAGACGCAGCGGCAGACACAGGAAGGGCCCGGAGGGCAGCGCGACCGGCCGATCGACCTCGGGATCGAAGCGCGGATCGATCTCCGGATGCTCGGTCGCCACGATGCGGCCGCTCTGCAGCACGCTCCCGGTGAGGCCGCGATCTCGCGGCAGCCAGTCGTGATCTCCCGCGCCACCGCCTGCGAACTGCGCCTCGAGCGCGAGCTGACCGCGCGCAGCATCCACCAGGTAGAGCGAGACGCTGCTCGCCTCGAGTCCGCGCGCGACGGGGCGCAGCGCGGCGTCGAGGACCCGCGACGGCTCGATCTCCGCGGTCATCGCGTCGCAGATCCCGACGGCGAGCTCGGAGTCTCTGTCGGCGGGCACGAGTTCGTCGCGATCGTGCGGCGCGCGCTCGGCCTGCAGGCTTCGCACTGCCAGGCCCGTGAGCAGCGCACCGGTGTGCAGCGCGAGGATCCGGAGCAGCGCGAGATCCGTGCGCCCGAAGCTCTCTGCGTCGCTCGGGTCGGCGACACAGAGCACGCCGGTCGGCGCTTCCGCGCAGAGCGGCAGGATCGCGAAGCAGCCCGTCGCATAACGACCAACGCTGGTGTGCCCCGCGAAGCGCGGTTCCGCAGCGAGATCCACTGCGTGGAGCGGCTCGGCGACTTCAGCCGCGAGGCCCGCAACCGGCTTGCCGAGCGCAACCGCGTCCATCGCCTGCGCGTCGAGCGGGGCGCCACTCTGCGCCACGACCTGCAGCTTCTCGCCACTCGCGTCCGGCCACATCAGCGAGCTCCGCCGCGCACCCGTGAGCCCCGCCGCGAGCTGTGCGGCACTGCGCGCGACTCGCTCGCGCAGCTCGCTGGGGTCTGCTTCGGTCGCGGCCTCCTGGGACAGGCTGCCGAGCGCGTCCTGGAGCTCCGTCAGGCGCTCGTGCAGCAACTCCAGCCCCGCGAGCGCATCGTGACCGGCGAGCGCGCGCCGAACCGCCAGCACGAGTTCCTCCTCGTGCAGCGGCTTCACGAGGTAGTCGCAGGCCCCCAGGCGCAGCGCCTCGATCACGAGCTCCTGCTCTGCGGCGGTCGCGAGCGCGATCACGCGCAGCAGCGGGTGGCTGCTGCGCAGCAGAGCGAGCAGCTCCAGGCCCGAGCGCGCGCCGAGCGTGAGGTCGAGGATCAGCGCGGCCGTCCCCGGCTCGGCAGCGCGGCGCAGCGCCTCGTCCGCGTCCGCGGCGACCGCGCAGCGGATCCCAGCCGTGCCGAGTGCCTCACAGATGCCGTCTCGAAAGAAGGGCTCGTCGTCCACGACGAGCACGCCCTGCGCCGTCACGCGGGCAAGCCTACAGGATGTAGCGGGCGAGGTCTTCGTCTTCGACCAGGCCCGCGAGGCGCTGCTGCACCAGAGACTCGTCTACGCTGACGCGCGTTCCGGGGCGCTCGGGCGCCTCGAAGCTGATCTCCTCGAGCAGGCGCTCCATCACGGTGTGCAGGCGGCGCGCGCCGATGTTGTCCGTGCGCGCGTTCACATGCCACGCGGCGTCCGCGATCGCGCGCACGCCGCTCTCCTCGAACACCAGCTCGACGCCTTCGGTCGCCAGCAGCTCGCAGTACTGACGCACCAGCGAGTTCTGCGGCTCGGTCAGGATCCGCACGAAGTCGTCGCGTGTGAGGCTCTGGAGCTCGACGCGGATCGGAAAGCGCCCCTGCAGCTCTGGGATCAGGTCCGACGGCTTGGCGACGTGGAACGCGCCGGCTGCGATGAAGAGCACGTGATCGGTGCGCACGTTGCCGTGCTTCGTGTGCACGACCGAGCCCTCGACGATCGGCAGCAGGTCGCGCTGCACGCCCTCCCGCGAGACGTCCGGCCCGAGCTTGCCGCCCGCCCCGGAGGCGACCTTGTCGATCTCGTCGATGAAGACGATCCCGCTCTGCTCGACTCGCGCAATCGCGATCTGGCGCACGCGGTCCATGTCGACCAGCCGGGCCGCCTCCTCGGCGGTCAGCGCCTCGCGCGCGGCCGCGACCGTCATGCGGCGGCGGCGGCGACGCTGCGGCAGCAGACTGCCCAGCAGATCCTTGAACTGCATCCCCATCTCTTCGACGCCCGAAGGCGTGACGATCGAGAGTGTCGGGCCCGCGGCCCCGCCCTCGTCGAGCTCGATCTCGACCTCGCGCGCATCGAGATCTCCGGCCCGCAGCAGCGCGCGGAGCTTCTCGCGCGTGGCGCTGCCCGCCCCCGCGGCCCCGGCACCCGATCCGGGGCCGAGGTGGATCACCTCGGCGGGTTCCCCCGCTGCGGCCTGCGCTGCGGGCGCGCTCGGCAGCAGCGCGTCGAGCAGGCGCTCGCAGGCCGCCGCGCGCGCGGCCTCGCGCACCAGCGCCTTCTCCTCTTCGAGCACCATCGCGACGCCGATCTCGGTGAGATCGCGCACGATCGACTCGACGTCGCGGCCGACGTAGCCGACCTCCGTGAACTTCGAAGCCTCGACCTTGAGGAAGGGCGCGAGCGCGAGCTTCGCGAGGCGCCTTGCCACCTCCGTCTTGCCGACGCCCGTGGGCCCGATCAAGATGATGTTCTTCGGCGCGATCTCGTCGCGCATCTCGGCGGGCACCTGCTGCCGCCGCCAGCGGTTGCGCAGCGCGATCGCGACCGCGCGCTTCGCATCGGACTGGCCCACGATGTAGCGGTCGAGCTCGGCTACGACCTCGCGCGGCGTGAAGGAACGCTTCGGATCGACGCCGCTCATGGCAGCGTCGCCACCTGGATCTGGTCGTTCGTGTAGATGCAGATCCCGGCGGCGACGAGCAGCGCCTCACGCGCGATCTCGTCAGCCGAGAGGCTCGTGTGCCGCAGCAGCGCGCGAGCCGCCGCGAGCGCGAAGCTGCCGCCGGAGCCGATCGCGGCGATGCCGTCGTCGGGCTCGATCACGTCGCCGCTGCCGGAGACCACCAGCACGCCGCTCGGGTCGCCGACGACGAGCAGTGCCTCGAGGCGCCGCAGCGCGCGCTCCGTGCGCCACTCGCGCGCGAGCTCCACGGCCGCGCGACGCAGGTTCCCGGGATGCGCCTCGAGCCGCGCTTCCAGCCGCTCGGAGAGCGCCAGCGCATCGGCTGCGCCGCCGGCGAAGCCGATCAGCGCGCCCTCGCGCGCGGCGCGCCGCACCTTGACCGCGCGCGCCTTCATGATCGCGTTGCCGACGGTGACCTGTCCGTCGCAGGCCATCGCGAGGCGCCCGTCGCGCAGCACGGCGATCACGGTCGTCGCGTGCAGCGCATCGCCCGGTTTCATGTGCCCTGCCTCTCCTCGGCTCCACGCCTGCGCCGCGGCCCGTGCGCGCGTGGGTGAGCGCGATCGTACACCTCCATCAGGCGTTCGGCGGAGACCCCGGTGTATCTCTGTGTCGTGGAGAGACTCACGTGCCCGAGCAGCTCCTGGATTTCGCGCAGATCGGCCCCCATGTCGAGCAGGTGCGTGGCGTAGCTGTGGCGCAGGCGGTGCGGATGCACGCGGTCGGCGATGCCCGTCGCGCGGGCCCGCGCGCGCAGGATGCGGCGCACGTCGCGCGGGCCGAGGCGCCGCCTGGCCTCCCCGCGCCGTGCGCGCAGCGCCGTGAAGAGCGGCTCCGCGAGCAGACCCGGAGCGCGGCGCGGCGCGAGCCACTCGCCCAGCGCTTCGCGCGCGGCCGCCGGCAGCGGCACGACGCGCTCCTTGCCGCCCTTGCCTGCGACGCGGATCTCGGCCAGGTGCAGGTCGACGTCGCGCACGTCCGCCGCGCACAGCTCGGCGACGCGCAGGCCAGCGCCGTAGAGCAGCTCGGCGATCCCGCGGTCGCGGAGCTCCGCGCGCGCGTCGCCCGGGCCGGGCCCCTCGACGAGCAGCTGGCAGTCGTCGACGCCGAGCGGGCGCGGCAGCGAGCGCGGCAGCCGCGGCAGCGGCAGCCCCGCGCTGGGATCCAGCACGCAGCGCCCTTCGCGCTTCAGGAAGCGGTAGAACGCGCGCAGCCCGGCGAGGCGGCGCGCGAGCGTCGTCGCGCTGCTTCTGCGCCGCAGCTCCCCGAGATAGGCGCGCACCTGATCGGTCTCGATCCGAGCCGGATCCGCGTCGCCGCTGAAGTGCAAGAAGCCGCGCGCGTCCGTCAGGTAGGCTCGGCGGGTGTGCGGCGAGAGATTGCGCTCGGCGCGCAGGTAGAGCGCGTACGCGGAGACCAGCTCGGCGCTGCGCGCAGCACTGCTCACGCGACGAGGGCCTGGACCGCGTGCACGTAGGGGCCGAGCGCCTCGCGTGCCCGCTCGAGCATGCGCGCCTGGCGATCCCGCTTCGGCAGGCGGCGGCCGCCCTCGAGCGGCGTAAACAGCCCGAAGCTCGCGTTCATCGGTTGGAAATGGCGCGGGTCGGATTCGCGCAGGTGCCGCAGCAGCGCCGCGTGGGCACTCGCCTCGGGTGGCAGCGGCGGCTCGAGCCCGCGCTCGGCGCAGGCAGCAAAGATGCCGGCGAGGAGACCCAGCGCCGCAGATTCGACATAGCCTTCGACGCCCGCGATCTGCCCCGCGACATACAGGCCCGGCCGAGCGCGCAGCTCGAGCGTCGGAGCCAGGTGCAGCGGCGCGTTGATGAAGGTGTTGCGGTGCACCGAGCCCATGCGCGCGAACACCGCCTCGGCCATCCCGGGAAGCGTGCGCAGGATGCGCTTCTGCTCTCCGATGCGGAGCTTGGTCTGGAAGCCGACGAGGTTGTAGAGCACGCCGCGCTTGTCCTCGTGCCGCAGCTGCACGACCGCGAAGGGGCGCAACCCGCTGCGCGGATCGACGAGGCCGACGGGCTTCATCGGGCCGAAGGCCAGCGTGTCGGCTCCGCGGCGCGCCATCTCCTCGATCGGGAGGCAACCCTCGAAGTACAGCTCCGCCTCGCAGGCGTGGAGCGGGACGGACTCGGCCGCGAGCAGATCCGCGACGAAGCGCCGGTATCCGGACTCGCTGAGCGGGAGGTTCAGATAGTCGCCCGGGCCATCCTCGTAGCGCGAGGCGCGGAACGCGACCTCGTGATCGATCGAATCCGCGTACACGATCGGGGAAATCGCGTCGTAGAAATACAGCGACTGCTCGCCGAGCAGCGCGACGAGGTCGCTCGCGAGCTCGCTCGCAGTCAGCGGTCCGGTCGCGAGAATTGCGCGGCCGGACCGCGGCAGGCGGGTCACGAGGCCGCGCTCGACTCGAATCCGGGGATGCGTCTCGATGGCCTGCGTGATGTGCTCCGAGAAGGCCTCGCGGTCGACCGCGAGCGCCCGGCCGGCCGGCACCGCGCAGGCATCGGCCGCAGCAATCACGAGCGAGCCGAGGCGCCGCATCTCCTCCTTGAGCAGGCCGACGGCGTTGTGGGGCTGATCCGAGCGCAGCGAGTTGCTGCAGACGAGCTCGGCGAAGCCCGGCAGCTGGTGTGCCGGTGAAAAACGCTCGGGCTTCATCTCGAAGAGGCACACCCGGACGCCACGCCGCGCGGCCTGCCAGGCCGCCTCGCAGCCCGCCAGGCCGCCGCCGATCACGGCGAGCTCGGCCTCGGATTCCATGCGTCCCCCCGGGGTGAAGCTCGATCATAGCCCAGGCCCGCGAGTGCCTGGATTCAGCCGCAGCGCCGGAGCCTTCCGTCGCGCTCGGCCAGTACGCGGCCGGAGAGCTCGAGCTGGAGCAACGGGAGCGCGAGCTGCTCGGGAGGCACTGCGAGAGCGCGCGCGAGTTCATCCGCCGACATCGAAGCGTGCGCGAGCTCGACTTCGATCCGTGCGGCGAGTGCGTCGTTCGGCATCGGCTCCCGCTCCGCGAGCGTGCGCAGCCGGATTCCGGCCTGCTCGGCCGGAGTGGCCGCCCCGAGGCCGATGCGGTCCAGCACGCGTGCCGGATCCAGCGCGGGCCACGCGCCGTCCCAGATCAGCTGGTTGGTGCCCTGACAGAGCGGGGCGTCGATCGGACCCGGCACCGCGAACACTTCGATGCCCTGATCGAGCGCGTGGCGCGCGGTGACCAACGACCCGCTGCGCCGGCGCGCCTCGACCACGACGACCGCGCGCGAGAGCCCGCTGATCAGCCGGTTGCGCATCGGGAAATGCGGCTTCAGCGGCGGGCTACCCGGAGGCAGCTCGCTGACGAGCGCGCCCGCGGCAGCGATCTCGTCGGCCAGCGCGCGGTGCGCGGCGGGGAACACGCGGTCCGGACCGCAGCCCTGCACGGCGACGGTGCTCCCGCCCTGCGCGAGCGCCGCGCGGTGCGCGGCGGCGTCGATGCCGCGCGCGAGCCCCGAGACGACGCAGAGCCCCGCGCGCGCGAAGGCCGCCGAGAATTCGGCCGCGACCCGCTCGCCGTAGCGGCTCGCGGCACGCGCGCCGACGATGGCGATCGCGGGCTGCTGCACGCACTCGAGACGGCCCCGCACCCAGAGCAGCGGCGGCGGATCCGAAATCCGCTCGAGCGCCGATGGATAGTGCGGCGATCCGCGCAGCACGCCGAGCGCAGCGCAGCGCTCGAGCTGTGCGAGCGCGAGGTCGATGCGCGCCGCGGGCGGCGCCGCGAGGCGCAGCAGTGCGAGCGCCGCCCTGGGCCGCGCGACGCGACGCAACAGCGCGGCAGCTTCGAGCGGGCGGCTCGAGGTGGCGAGTTGGAATGCGAGCCATTCGCGCAGCGCCGGGCGCTGCGCGGGTTCGCGCGGGTCGAGAAGTGCGGACTCCAGGGGAGGGCTCCCCGGGACCGGGGAGCCCATCCAATAGCAGCTTCGCTCAGCGCGCCGCCACCGGCATGCGAGTCGAGGCGCGCAGCGGGTCGCCCACCTCGATCTCGAGATCGGCGTGAAGCACGACCGCCGTAGCGCTGCCCTCTTGAACCCGCACCACCAGCAGCTCCGCGAGCGGGCGGTCCGGCAGCATCACGTCCTCCCCGCGCACGCTCTCCGGCACGCGGCGACCGGGCCGGAACACTTCCAGCAAGCATCCGACCTGGATGCCGTGATCGCTGCCGCGGTTCAGGATCACGTAGTCCTCCTGGGCCACCTGCGTGCGGCTCTTGGCGAAGAATGCGACCTGAGCGCGCAGATCGGCCGGCGCGGCCGTGGCGGCGATCTCGCTCGGGATCGACTCGCGCGGCATCAGGCGGTCGCCGAGCTCGATCTCGCTGTTGCCCTGACGCACGATCGCCGTCGCGGTCTCCGCGTGGACCTGTACCAGCTCGAGCTGGCCGAGCAGCTCGACGTGGTAGCCGATCAGGTGGCCATCCTCCGGATCCAGCACCTTCTCGTTGGCGCGATAGGCCGTGAACTGATCTGCCGGCTGCGCCTGGCCCTCGCCGAGGCCGACATAGACCTCGTCGCCCTGCGCGTGCATCTGCTTGGGCACGAAGCCCTCGACCACGCTCGCAGAGGCCGCGAGCTGTTCCGGTGTGACGTAGCCAGAGAGCTCGCGGCTGCTCACCCGGTACACGAACGGCCGCGATTCGGGCTCAGCAGTCGCTTCGGGTGCCGGCGTCTCGGCGAGCGGCTCGGGCGCGGGCGCAGCGGGCGGCTCGCGCCGGATCATCTGCTGCGCTTCCTCGGCGGAGACCACGCGCATCTCGCCGTCGGTGATCCAGATCCGATCGCCCGGATAGATCCGGTGCGGGTTCGCGATGTTGCGGTTGTCCTTCCAGATCGACGGCCACACCCAGGGCGTCGCGAGGTAGACCCCGGCGATGTCCCAGAGCGTGTCGCCGCGCTCGACGAAGTGAACCCGCCCCTGGTGGCCCTGCTCGTCGAAGCCGGCGGGACCCGTACGCACCTGGTGCCTCTTCGCGATCGGGGTCGGCGCAGGGGCCATGGTCGCGGGGGCTGTGCTGCTGTCCGCAGATTGCGCCTCGGCGTGTTCCGCGGGGGTGGGCTGCGCGTCCTGGGCGGCCGGCTCCGCCTGCGCAGCGGTCTCCGCGTGCTGGGACGGCTCTGCGGCCGCAGCGGCGGGCGGAAGCTCGGGCGCCGCGGCGGCGTGCGGATCGGCAGGTCCCGACGCTGCGGGGTCGCCCCCCTCGGCACTCAGGCTCGACGCCGTGAACAGCGCGGCCATCAGCAGCGCGGCCAGGACTCCGATGGAACGCATGCGAACCCCTCCCAGGGGCCCGATCGCCGGACCTCTCTGGTCCTTCCAGGCGACACGGGTCCGGGGTTCTCATCGTCCAGGCGCTGCGCCGCCTTGAAGCCGCAACGCGGCTTCAAGCAGGCCTTGCGGGGGTCCCGGGCCGGAATCCCCAAGTCTTGCGCCGGGCCTCAGCCTCCCTGGCCAGCCGCGGCGTCCGGGGCAGCGGCCGGCGGAGCAGCCTCGGCGCGCTTCCGCACATCGCGCAGCCCGTTGGCCCACTCCGGCTCCGGGCCGACGTTCAGATTGCGCGCCTTCGCGTCGGCCACGGCCGCCTCGAGCTCCGCGAGCCCGCGCTCCGCGGTCTTGCGCGCCTCCTCGAAATCGCCTCCGGCTTCGTAGGCCAGTGCCAGGTGATGGCGCACGACGCCTAGGCTCGGGTCGCCGACTTCGTAGCCCGACTCCGCCTCACGCAGGAATCCGATCGCCGCCGAAGGCACGCCGCGCTTGAAGAGCACCCAGCCCAGCGTATCCGCCGCATTCGGGTTGTTCGGCAGCAGCGCCTTGGCCTCCTGCGCGAGATCCAGCGCGCGGTCGAGGTTGTCGCCGCTCTCGGCGTAGATGTAGGCGAGATTGTTCTTCGCCTCGCCGAGATCCGGATTGCGGCGGATTGCGTCCTCGTAGCGCTGGACGGCCTTGTCGCGCTGGTTCGAGTACTCGTAGAGCACCCCGAGCATGTAGTGGATCTCCGCCTTGTCTGGGTTCGACTCGAGCGCCGTCTCGTAGGTCGTCACGGCCTCGGCGAGGCGACCCGTCCTGCCGTAGAAGGTGGCGAGCCGTTGATAGGCGCCGAGATCCTTGGGCGAGAGCTCGACCGACTTCTTGAAAGCGACTTCCGCGGCGTCGCCCTTGCCTGCGGCCAGGGCGACGGTTCCCTGCAGGCCCTGCAGCCGGCCGTCGTCCGGCACCGCGGAGACGGCCGCTTCGATCCGCTTCACGGAGTCCTCGAAGCGGTTCTCCTTGAGGTCGAGCGCGAGCAGCGACTTCAGGATGTCCGGGCTGTTCGGCTTCAGGGAGAGCGCATTCTCCAGCGTCGTACGCGCCTGCGCGAGTTGACCGGCCGCGAGGTAGAGCTGTCCGAACGCGAATAGCACCTCGGGCGTTCGAGCCTCGACCGGGATCACCTCGAGTTCCCGCATCGCCTCGTCGCGCTTGCCCTGCGCCACCAGGCTCTGTGCGAGCGTGATGCGGATGCGCACGTCATCCGGGCGCTCGCGCAGGTACTTGCGCGCCTCCTCGGCCGCGTACTCGTTCTCGCCCATGTCCTGGTGGATCTGCGCGAGCAGCTTGCGGGCATCCACCAGCGTTGCGTCGAGCTCGACCGCGCGCGCGAG